>JAAYDB010000075.1 GCA_012729475.1 Bacteroidota bacterium | reverse complement strand
TGGAAGGTAGAGATATAAGAGCTTACTGAGAATCATGTGCAAACCATGTGATCATAAAATCTTTCTGATAAGAAGAAAGATGCCTGTTTATTTTTTCAACATAAATATCCCGTAAAGTTATCATAATACCCGTTTCTTCAACATCACCGAAATGGTGATTGATGAAAGTCCCGAAAGTCCTCATTGTGGGAGACAGGTTCATATAGGCATTGATCAGGGGAGGAATGTTTTCTCCCAGTTTTCTGACCTCTGATGACAGAATCCTGTAGTTTTCTTTATACCGCCAACCCCTGAAAATCTTTTTCATTTCTTTTTCATGCAAATCTATATCAGCTGGTTCAACAGGCGTTACAAGATTGTCTGGATCGGAAAAGTGTTTTTTAAGAAAATACAGTATCATGTTTCGTGCATTTTGATTGAAATGTGAATACATGGTCACTTTTCCGAAAAGATACTTGAGATGATGGTTGTTAAGTACAATTGCCCCAAGACCATCCCACAGGTTGTCCAAGGCATACAGGCTTTTCCTTCCACGAGCCCGTGTCTGGTATTCAGGGTGGACAAAGGAACGTCCCAGTTCCATCAAATGTGGGAAATATTTCGAAAGGAACTTATCGGAGAAATTAAAATACTGTGATGAGGCAAGCCTGTTAATATTGAAATTTTTACAATCTTTTTCAGGGAAATAAAATCTGTAACCCCCTACAATTTCTTTGTTTTCAGGATCCCAGACAATGAGTTGTTTCTGCGGATCTTCACTGTCTGTATCATAAGGATCTATGTCAATACTGTGCCCTGTGCCCCCTCCTGCATGCCGGAAAGTAATTTCTCTTACCCGGCCGACTTCATGCATGAGAACAGGAGAAACATTGTTATCGAATATATATAGCTCATTGTTGCCGTTATTAGTAGTCCGTAACAGCCGCTCTTTTGTGAGTTCTGCCATTATTTGATCTATAGGAAGCTGAGAAACAATAGGTTCCATAAGCAGAAAAATTGGCAAATTACTTTTCAGGATTTAAAAAAATGTCACGCAAGATAATATTTTTTTTATTCCATTATTATTCGTTTACAAATGACTGTAACCGGTAGGTCATCGATTTAACCCATCCTGCCCATTCAAGCGGAGTTTTTGAATTGTCAAATGTTTCCCATGATATGGGTCTCCCAAAGACCAGAGTGATCTTTTTGCCTCTTTGCCGGAACATTTCATCCGGGAGATATAACATCTCTATGTTCGCTTTTATCCCAAAGAATGTCCGAAGACGGGCAAGATTGTAGAAAAAATCCGAATTTCTTCCTGAAAAAAATGCAGGAACAATATCCCTCTGATGTTTTACAGCTTTTGTGATAAAACTTTTTTGCCATTGCAGATCAGTGATTATTCCCTTCTTCTTTCTTGAACATAATCCTGCAGGAAAATACAGTATCTGACTGTCGGAACGGTAAGCTTCTTCGAGAACCCTGATGGCCTCTTTCCCCTGGCTTCCATGCTTATTGACCGGGAGAAAAATCCCTGAAAGATTTTTTATGTTTGTAAGTATGTCATTTACAGGAAATTTTATTTCACTGTAGTGCCTCGATAACTCATACATAAAAATCACTCCGTCAAGACCTCCCAAAGGATGGTTGGAAACAAAAATGAACCTTCCTTCACCTGGCAGATTTTCCTTCCCGATAACATTGTAATTTATTTTAAGAAAATCAAGAGAAGCTTCAACCAGATCAATATCTTTTAAATTAGCTGATCTCTCAAGAAAATCATTCAATTCATCCTGATGTATGATCCTCTTTAAATAATTTACAATAAAAGAGGGAATGACTTTTGCAAGTGAAGGATTCTTCGATCTGAGCACTTCACTTACGTCTATTCTTACAGAATCCTTCGTTTTAGCGTTTTTATCCATCTGTTGATGTTAAACAGCAACGGTTCAAGGATTCAAATTTATTAATTTTTCACTGATATATAAATCCCACAAACATCTCTCTTCTTTCTAATGCCTTCCTGTGTGCGTTTAACCGGAAGAATTTATCAGGAGTATTATTAACCGATAACATTTCATAATTATCAGGATTACAATTAACTGTTCAAATAAACAGATTTTTATTGCCGGTGAATATCCTGGCAGTTTTTGCCGCCTGGTTTTTCCTGCTTAAGTAACTTTTACATCGGGAACATAAAGTTAATATAAAGCCTGTTAATAAGCAGATAGATAAATACATAGCGCTCATGCGGCGAGGATTCTTTAATGAGACCGGATTTCAGGCTTCACTTTTACAGGATAAAGTTATTAACAAAACTTGTAAAAAAGTGGGGGTAAGTGGGGGTAAGTGGATAAAAATTACTTATTTTAGCATTTTAAATACAAAACGGGTTTATGGCCACATTTATTGGTGATTATACGTGTAAAGTAGATGTTAAGGGAAGGATTATTGTTCCTATGGCATTTAAGAAGCAGCTGCCTGCAGATGCACGTGACCATTTTGTAGTGAGGAAAGATATTTTTGAAAACTGTCTGATTCTCTATTCCATTGAGGACTGGGACCGGCAGTTGGAGAAGATAAGGAAGAGGATCAATCCTTATAATCGTGAGCATAATGTATTTCTCAGAAACTTTTTCAAGGGTACGGCAGAGCTCACTCTGGATAACAACAACAGAATTCTGATACCAAGGAGGTTGCTCGATCTAATCGGAGCAGACAGGGATGTTGTTCTTGCAGGTCAGGATGGCAGAATAGAAATTTGGGCAGCAGATATCTATGAAAAAGTTGATATGGCTCCGGATGATTTTGCGAACCTGGCTGAAAAACTTATGGGTGGAACTAATAATGAGCCTGAAGAATAATGGTTTACCATATACCTGCACTTCTGGACGAAAGTATAGAGTGGCTGAGGGTGTTACCTGACGGAGTATATGTTGATGTAACATTCGGTGGGGGCGGACATTCAGCAGAGATCCTCAGGCGTCTTAAAAAAGGCAGGCTCATCGCTTTTGATCAGGATGAGGATGTAAAGATGAATATACCTGACGATAATAAGTTTTTATTTATTGAACAAAATTTCAGGTTCTTAAAGAACAACCTTTTATACCATGGGATTAAGGATATTGACGGTCTGATTGCTGATCTTGGAGTGTCATTTCATCAATTTGATGAGCCTGCCAGAGGCTTTGCCTTCAGACACAATGCTCCTCTCGACATGAGAATGAATAAAAGTGCGGCTATAACAGCTGCTTCTGTCATAGAGTCTTTTGACGAAGCATCTCTTTCAGATATTTTTTTCAACTATGGAGAACTGGTTAATTCCAGGAGGATCGCCCGGCAGATAGTTAAAGCCAGGAAAGAGAAACCCTTACTTACAACGGAAGACCTTGTTTCAGCAGTGAGAGGAGTAGTTCCCCGGGGACAGGAGAACAAGTTCTATGCAAAGCTTTTTCAGGCTTTGAGAATACAGGTTAACCATGAAATGGAATTTCTTAAAGAAATGCTTATCCAGGCACTGGATCTTTTGAAAAGCGGAGGGAGGCTGGTAATTATCACATATCATTCACTGGAAGACAGGCTCGTGAAAAATTTCATGAGATCAGGAAATTTTGAAGGGCTGGAAGAAAAAGATTTTTATGGAAATATTCAAACACCCTTCCGGGTATTGACAAAAAAAGGGATTACTCCCGGAGAGGAAGAGATTAAGAATAATAACAGGGCAAGGAGTGCCCGGCTGAGAGTTGCTGAAAAGATATAAAATGACAGGGAAACGAAGAGGCTCAAAAAACAGTAGTGGCGGTAAAAATACAGGAAGCTTTATGAAAGAGCTCCTGAGTGGCAGCATGGTTACTGAAAAGATCATTCTGGGGAATCTGTGGTATGTGCTTCTCCTGACTCTTCTGGCTGCAATTTATATAGGAAACAGGTTTCATGCAGAAAAAATTACACGTGAAACAACAGTACTGCAAAGTGAAGTGAAAGATCTGAGAGCCGAATCTTTATCTGTTTCTGCAGATCTGATTTTTATAAGCAGGCAATCGGAAGTATACAGGATGGTTAAGGAGAAAGGTCTTGAACTGGAAGAACTTAAAACTCCTCCATACCGGTTGCTGGTAGAAAAAAAATGATGTTATGGCTATACGTGATGAAATAGTGTTACGTAGTGGAATAGTTTATTTTATTATAGTCTTATGTGCTCTGGCTATACTTGGTAATATTATCATTCTTCAGATAGTACAGCGTGGAAAATGGTCTGAGCTGGGTGAAAAATATGTCTATAAAACAGCTGAAATGCCTGCTGACAGAGGTGATATTCTGTCTATGGACGGGCGCCTGCTTGCAAGTTCTGTTCCTTACTACACTCTTTATATGGATACACGTAGCAGCGGAATGTCAGACAATACATGGATAAACGGTATTGACGGATTGTCAGCCGGACTGGCCAGGCTGGCCGGTGTAAGATCCGCTGCAGCGTGGAAAAGTGTACTGACACAGGCCAGAAAGAGAGGTGACAGATATTTCCTTGTCAAACGCAGGATTGACTATGAAACTCTTCAGAGGATAAAAGAACTTCCAATTTTCCGTGAAGGACGATTCAAGGGGGGACTGGTCGTTCAGGTCGAAAACCAGAGAATTTTTCCCAACAGCGATCTGGCTGCAAGAACCATTGGATATGTAAGTGCAGGAAGTGCGGGGACAGGTGTAGGCATAGAAGGTTCTTTTGAAAAGGATCTTGCTGGTAGTAACGGTATTGTCGTTCAACAAAGACTTACCGGCGGAAGCTGGATAACAATAAATGATACACATAGTAGTGAATCAAGAAACGGAAATGATGTTGTCAGTACGATAGATATTGATCTTCAGGATGTTGCTTCTTCTGCTCTTAGGAACCAGTTGAAAAGGCATAATGCAAATCATGGTTGTGCTGTCGTCATGGAAGTTGCAACAGGTGATATAAGAGCTATAGCGAATCTGGAAAAAGGAAATGACGGGGATTATCATGAGACTTATAATTTTGCAATCGGAGAAAGTACGGAGCCTGGGTCAACATTCAAACTCCCCGTATTCATGGCAGCCCTCGAAGACGGAGCGATAGATACCGGAGATATGGTAGATACCGGTGAGGGGAGCATAAAATTCTATAATAAAATCATCAGAGATACAAGAGAGGAAGGATATGGACTGCTGACGGCGAAACAAGTGTTTGAGCTGTCTTCGAATGTTGGCATTTCAAAGCTCATAAGTGAAAATTACGGAGATAATCCTCAGGCCTTTGTAAACCGCCTGTACGCCATGAGACTCAATAAAAAACTTGATATCCAGCTGAAAGGAGAAGGAGAGCCTCTGATAAGATATCCCGGAGACAAGTTTTGGTCAGGTCTTTCCCTTCCTATGATGTCCCATGGATATGAGGTCCAGCTAACTCCTTTGCAAATACTCACTTTTTATAATGCAGTAGCTAATGACGGAAAGATGATGAAGCCCCGTTTTGTATCGGCTGTCACCCGTAATGGTCGTGTGATAAAGAGCTTTGAACCAACAGTGATAGTTAATTCAATTGCATCACGGTCAACGATAAAAAAAGCCAGGAATATGATGGAAGGGGTTGTGGAAAGTGGAACAGCAGAGAATTTAAAAAATGCTGATTATAAAATTGCAGGGAAAACGGGTACCGCACAGATTGCAAGGGGCAAGAGTGGTTACCGGTCCGGAGAAAGAGTGTCCTATCAGGCCTCTTTTGTAGGATATTTTCCGGCTGAAAATCCGCTCTATTCCTGCATAGTGGTTGTCAATGCACCTTCCAATGGTGTTTATTACGGCAATCTTGTTGCCGGATCTGTTTTCAGAGAGATCTCGGACAAAATCTATGCAACCAGTTTTTTCAGGGATTACAGTACTGCAAATAGCGATAATGGTATTAATTCTTTACCTGAGACTGGTAATGGTTACAGATCAGATATAAATACCATTTTAAAAGAATTCAATGTAAAACACAGAATAGATTCTGAAAGTGACTGGGTTACAACGAAGGAAAGCGGAGATACGGTTACTCTGGCAGGTGTAAAAACAACAGAGGGACTGGTGCCGGATGTGCGGGGGATGAGCCTCAGAGATGCTGTTCATCTGCTAGAAAATTCGGGTTACAGAGTCAGATACAGCGGTAAAGGCAAGGTGTTGAGACAATCACCTGAACATGGGGCCCGCTATTTTGAAGGTCAGATAGTATCACTTGAACTGCATATGTAGGATGATAAGTTTATACAATATACTGGAAGGGGTGAAAGTGATCTCTTTTACAGGTAACACTGAAAAAAAGATCAGTAAAATAGTTTTTGATTCTCGTAAGACAGAAAAGGATTCTCTTTTTGTTGCAGTCAGAGGATCAAGAACTGATGGTCATGATTATATTCCTGATGCTCTGGATGCCGGTGCTAAAGCTGTTGTATGTGAGCGATTGCCTGAAAAACCTGATCCTGGTATTAGCTGGATTGTAACAGATGATTCGGCAAAGGCTCTCGGACAGTTATCATCAAATTTCTTTGGTAATCCGTCACGCATGCTTAAGCTTGTGGGAATTACAGGGACAAACGGGAAAACAACCATTGCAACTCTCCTTTACAGATTATTTACAGGTCTTGGATATAAGTGCGGGTTGTTTTCAACGGTGTGTAATTACGTCGTCAACAGGGAACTTCCGGCAACACACACAACGCCCGATCCAGTTCAGCTGAACAGGATAATGGCACAGATGACAGAAGAAGGCTGTGATTATGCATTCATGGAAGTCAGTTCACATGCTCTGGACCAGCAACGAACAGCAGGATTAGTATTTGCCGGCGGGATTTTCACCAACCTGACACATGATCATCTCGATTACCACAAGACTTTTGATAACTATCTGGCAGCTAAAAAAAGCTTTTTTGACCTTCTTCCTTCTGATGCTTTTGCCCTTGTTAATGCTGATGACAGAAACAGCAGTGTAATGCTTCAGAACTGCAA
The DNA here is from genome assembly GCA_012729475.1 of Bacteroidota bacterium. Classification (GTDB taxonomy): domain Bacteria; phylum Bacteroidota; class Bacteroidia; order Bacteroidales; family VadinHA17; genus LD21. Next base: position 42,958 of record JAAYDB010000075.1, on the reverse strand, counting down.
AGCAAGACATTATACTTATTCCACAAGGGGAATGGCTGATTTCCGGTGCTCAATCATTGAGGAGAGTTTTGAAGGAATGGGTTTAAGAATAATGGGAAATGAAGTATGGACAAGGTTTATAGGAGACTACAATGCTTCAAATCTTCTGGCAGTTTATTCAGCTTCTGAATTGCTAAAAGCAAAAAAACCGGAAATCCTGACCCTGATTAGTGACCTCAAACCGGTTCCGGGAAGACTTGAAGTAATCAGAATTGCAGATATAACAGGAATTGTTGATTATGCTCATACTCCGGATGCCCTTGTTAATGTTCTGGACACAATAAACCGTATACGTGAAGGGAATATCAAGCTTATAACAGTGATAGGAGCGGGAGGTGACCGGGATAAAACGAAACGCCCAATAATGGCTGCTATCTCTGCAGAGAGAAGTACAAAGCTTATCCTGACTTCAGATAATCCCAGAACAGAAGATCCTGAGAAAATACTTGATGATATGGAGGCCGGTATCGATCCCGGGTTTGTAAACAAAACACTCAGAATATCAAACAGGCGTGAGGCTATTAAAACAGCTGTAATGCTTGCTGAGAAAGGGGATGTGATTCTTGTTGCGGGAAAAGGACATGAAACGTATCAGGAAATAATGGGAACAAGACATCATTTTGATGATCGTGAGGAACTCAGAAATGCCCTTGCCAAAAAATAAATGTAAAGAGAATGTTGTACTATCTGTTTGAATATCTTGACAAGCTTAATGTACCCGGTGCAGGAGTTTTCAGTTATATCTCCTTCAGATCGGCGGCAGCTGTTATTACCTCTCTTTTCATTTCAATGCTTATAGGTAAAAAAATTATCCTGAAGCTCCAGAAAATGCAGGTTGGAGAATTAGTGAGGGATCTGGGTCTTGAAGGGCAGTATCAGAAGAAAGGCACTCCCTCAATGGGAGGGATCATCATTATTGCCTCAATAATTATTCCGGTTCTTCTTTTTGCACGGCTCGACAATATTTATGTACTGCTGATGTTGCTTACAACTGTGTGGCTGGGAATAATCGGGTTTATTGACGATTATATAAAGATATTTAAAAGGAACAAGGAAGGCCTGGCCGGACGTTTCAAGATTGCAGGACAGATCATCCTGGGATTGATAATAGGATTGGCGCTCTTCATGTGTGATGATGTAGTGACAATTGAAAAGGTAAAAGTATCAGATCTGTCCATCCATGAGAAGATAGAAATGCTTGAATCTGAAAATAATAGTCCCGGGCAGGAGGAGATTTCTGTTGGAATGAAATCCACAAGAACCACTATCCCCTTTGTTAAAAATAATGAATTTGATTATTCATGGCTTGTGTCCTTCATTAATGAGGATCACAGAAAACCATGGACCTGGCTGGTTTTTGTCAGTATTGTCATATTCATACTTACCGCTGTATCCAACGGTGCCAATCTGACCGATGGTCTTGACGGACTGGCAACAGGAACCTCAGCAATAATAGGAACAGCACTTGGTATCCTTGCCTATGTATCGAGTAATGTTATCTATGCTGACTATCTGAATATTATGTTTATACCGCGTTCGGAAGAACTGGTTATTTATGCAGCATCTTTTATAGGAGCGACAGTAGGTTTTTTGTGGTATAATTCTTATCCGGCCCAGGTCTTTATGGGAGATACAGGTTCTCTTACTCTTGGTGGAATAATTGCCGTCTTTGCTGTTGTGATACGGAAGGAACTCCTTATACCTGTGCTTTGCGGTATTTTTCTGGCCGAGAACCTTTCGGTGGTAATACAGGTAGCCTGGTTTAAAAGGACGAAAAGAAAATACGGAGAAGGCAGGAGAGTATTTCTCATGGCACCATTGCATCATCATTATCAGAAAAAAGGCTATCCTGAACCAAAGATAGTGACCAGGTTCTGGATAGTTGCTCTGATACTTGCTGTAATAAGTATTGTAACACTTAAGATAAGATAGCCTGATGAAGAAGAAGATTGTCATACTGGGAGCAGGGGAGAGCGGGACAGGCTCAGCCGTACTGGCAATGAAACAGGGCTTTGATGTTTTCGTCTCGGATTTGGGATTGATAAAAGAAAAATATAAAGACCTACTCGACCATCATAAAATAGAATGGGAAGAAAACACTCATTCTGAAGCCAGGATTCTATCAGCAGGAGAGGTTATTAAAAGCCCGGGAGTAAGAGATGATTCAGAACTGATAATTAAGTTGCGTAAAAATGGGATACCTGTCATCTCCGAGATCGAATTTGCAGGGCGATATGCAAAAGGGATTAAGATATGTGTTAGCGGAAGTAACGGCAAGACAACCGTTACCAATCTGATTTACCATATTCTGGCCAAAGCCGGGAAAGACGCTGTTATTGCCGGTAATGTCGGCAACAGTTTCGCACTTGCAGTTGCCGAAAAATCATGGGACTATTATGTACTTGAGTTAAGCAGCTTTCAACTCGACGGTATGTATGATTTCAAAGCTGACATAGCTGTTCTGATGAATATCACTCCTGATCATCTTGACAGATATGATCATGACTTTGCTAAATATACAAGTTCAAAATTCAGAATTACACGTAACCAGACAGCATCTGATTACCTTATTTACTGGGCAGATGATCCTGTTATTACTGCGGGATTAGCAGCACAGAAACTGCCGGTTACTCTCCTGCCTTTCTCAGATACCCTTAAGGAAGGGATGGTTGCATATATTGATAAAATGAATTTAGTAATTGATTACCAACATAAAACTAACCTTATGACTATTCACGAGTTGGCTCTTAAAGGGCGGCATAATACCTATAACTCAATGGCAGCAGCCATAGCAGGTAAGGTTCTGAACATCAGAAAAGATGTTATCAGAGAGAGCCTCGCTGATTTTCAGGGAGTTGAACACCGGCTTGAGCCTGTAATAAAAGTAAGTGGTATAAATTTCATCAACGATTCAAAAGCCACAAATGTAAATTCTACATGGTATGCTCTGGAGTGTATAGAAACACCTGTGGTGTGGATTGTTGGAGGTATTGATAAGGGTAACGATTATTCAGAATTGTATCCTGTTGTCAGAGAAAAGGTAAAAGCAGTTGTATGTTTGGGAAGTGACAACAGGAAAATAATAGAAGCATTCAGGGATAAAGTACCCACAATTATAGAGACCAGTTCAATGGAGGAGGCTGTCAGATCATCATACTACCTGGCAAAAAAAGGAGAAACAGTCCTTTTGTCACCGGCTTGTGCAAGTTTCGATCTTTTCAATAATTACGAGGACAGAGGACGTCAGTTTAAACTGGCAGTCAGAAATCTTTAAAAGACAGTATAATGCAGCAGGGATGGTTTACACGGACATTTAAGGGGGACAGGGTTATCTGGGGCCTGGTTGTACTCTTTATGATCTATTCCCTCCTGGCAGTTTATAGTTCATCAGTGAATGTTGCATTCAGAAGTTATGGCGGCAATACGACCTATTTTCTAAGGAGCCAGTTTATAATGTTGTTAATAAGCCTTGTAATAATAGTTGTTGTTCACTATCTCCCATACAGGATTTATTCTTCCCTTGCTGGTATATTTCTTATTGTTTCAGGTGCACTATTGATATTGACCCTTGTTTTTGGAGCCAGGATAAATGAAGCAACCAGATGGCTTCTAATACCAGGTACAGGATTCAGGTTACAGACTTCCGATCTGGCTAAAGTAGCTCTTGTGATATATCTTGCACGGACTCTTTCCAGGTACCAGCATGAGCTGACTGATTTCTTTCTGGTAACGAAATATTTTATTTTTCCTGTAGCTGTAATATGCGCTCTTATCATGCCCGAGAATCTATCAACAGCAGTCATGATTTTTGGTATCAGCATCATTATTATGTTTGTAGGAAGAGTCCCGGTAAAGTTCCTCATTGCTTATGTAACTATGGCAATGGCAGCAGTGGTGATATTTGCCCTTATCCTGTCTGTTTTCACTGAAGACAACAGGGTGGAAGTATGGAAAAACAGAATTGAAAACCATTTTACAGGTGCAGGAGATGCTGACAGCGATTATCAGCTCAATCAGGCTAAAATAGCCATTTCAACCGGAGGCTTATTTGGCAAAGCTCCCGGGCACAGTACTCAAAGGAATATGTTGCCTCAATCTAACTCTGATTTTATTTTTGCAATAATTATTGAGGAATATGGTTTGTTCCTGGGTGCAATACCTCTTATACTGGCATATATGATCTTGTTATTCAGGGGGATATCCATTGCAAAGAAATGTGAAACAGCCTTCCCGGCATTTCTTGTTCTGAGTCTTGTCATAATGATTGTTGTACAGGCTATTATGAATATGATGGTAGCTGTGGGCCTGATTCCGGTAACAGGACAAACTCTGCCAATGGTCAGTTGGGGGAGAACCTCAGTTCTTGTGATGAGTTTTTCAATAGGTGCAATACTGAGTGTCAGCAGGGTGGTTACTGCCCGAATGAAAAAGGAAGTACTACCAGAGGAGGAGATAAAAGATGAAGGAGAAAAAATATATGAAGCGGCAAAAGCATAAAAAAATAATTATTGGAGGAGGAGGTACCGGTGGCCATATTTTCCCGGCTATTTCCGTGGCAAATGCTCTCAAGCGTATTGACAGTAGTGTTGATATATTATTTGTAGGTGCTGAAGGGAAAATGGAAATGGAACTGGTGCCAGAGGCAGGATACAGGATTATTGGCCTGCCTGTAGCCGGTTTTAACAGAAAACTGGTCTTCAGGAATTTCAGTGTGCTTATGAAATTGTTAAAAAGCCTTTCAATGGCAAGAAAAATTATAAAAGATTTTGATCCTGATGCCGTTGTCGGATTTGGTGGTTATGCCAGTGGTCCGGTCTTATGGCAGGCCGAAAGGATGAAAATCCCTGTTCTCATCCAGGAGCAAAACAGTTATGCCGGGGTGACAAATAAAATCCTTGCAGGAAAGGCATCTGCAATATGTGTTGCCTATGACAATATGGAGAAATATTTCCCTAAAAAAAAGATTATTAAAACGGGAAATCCGGTACGTCATAATTATGACAATACAGAGGATCTTAAAGACAATGCACTCTCCTTTTTTAATCTCACAGATAAGGCTCCTGTTGTGCTTGTCATTGGGGGGTCTCTTGGTGCGGGAACAATAAACAAGAGTCTTTCAGAGAGTATTTCCAGGATGAGTAAATCAGGATACCAATGGATATGGCAGACAGGGAAAAGTTATTTCAGTACAGCTCAGAGCCTGGTTTCGGAATCATCTGCCGGAAATATATCAGTTCATGATTTTATCAGCAGGATGGATTATGCCTATGCTGCTGCCGATATAATAGTATCAAGGGCAGGAGCAGGGACAATATCTGAGTTATGTCTTGTGGGGAAACCTGTTATTCTTGTCCCTTCTCCGAATGTGGCAGAAGACCATCAGACAAAAAATGCTCTGTCTCTGTCTTACTGCGATGCAGCTGTTCTGGTTCGTGATGAGGATGCAGTGAAGCATCTGGTGGATATTGCTAGTAATCTTATATCAAATAAAGAAGAAAGAAAGTTCCTTTCGGAAAATATAAAGAAAATGGCTGACAGGGATTCTGATATCCGGATAGCTGAAGAGGTACTTAAAATTTCAGGTAAATGATTGATGATAATAACATACAGGGAGTTTATTTTATAGGCATCGGAGGGATCGGGATGAGTGCTCTCGCTTTGTATTGCATTAAAAAAGGCTTTATTGTTGCAGGTTATGACAGATCCCAGAGCAACATAACAAAAACTCTTGAAAAGGCAGGATGTGAAATTATTTACAACGATAATGAATTCGATATACCGGAACTGTTCCGCGATAACAAATACAGTGAAAAAGTCCTTATTATAATTACTCCGGCAATATCTGAAGGAAACAGGATCCTGACATATTTCAAAAGTGAGGGTTATACTGTAAGAAAAAGATCTGAAGTACTCGGAGACATATCAGCACTGACCGACACCATAGCTGTTGCAGGAACACATGGAAAGACAACTGTTTCAACCATGACAGCACATCTGCTTAAACAATCAGATATAGATTGTTCCGCTTTCCTTGGCGGAATATCAAAGAATTATAATACGAATTACATTACCGGTCACAGCAGATATACAGTCATAGAAGCTGATGAATATGACAGGTCTTTCCTTCAACTTTTCCCTCTGATTGCAGTTGTCACAGCAGTTGATGCAGATCATCTTGACATTTATGGTGACCATGATACAATGATTGATGCTTATAATGAGTTTCTTGACAAGATACCCAAAGGAGGCACCCTGATTTGTAATTATCATATACGTCAGCGTATTATACGTCCCGCCGGAGTCAGATTCTTTACATACGGAGATAATGAAAAAGCTGATTACAGATATTTCAATATAGAGAAAAAGGAAAATATTTACCATTTCAATATCCGCACTCCTGACTCCGAGCTAAGAAATATCCGTTATTCTTTTCCAGGAATCGTCAATATAGAAAATCTTACCGCTGCAACGGCTGTAGCTCTTCAATGCGGGGCAGGAGAAGACGAAATAAAAGAAGCGATATCTTCATTTCTGGGGGTAAGGAGGAGATTTGATATCAGGATTAACATCCCGGGACTGGCTTATGTGGATGATTATGCACATCATCCAGAGGAGATAAGAGCCTGCATTTCTTCGTTAAGGGAATACTTCAGAGGAAGGAGGATAACTGCAATTTTTCAACCTCATCTTTTCAGCCGGACTCGTGATCATGCAGAGGGTTTTGCCAAAATACTTGATGAGCTTGATGAAGTGATCCTTCTGCCTGTTTATCCGGCACGGGAAGAACCCTTACCCGGAGTTTCCTCTGAAATGATTTTCAAAAAAATGAAACTTGCAAACAAGAGACTCATTTCACTGGAGGAAATACCTGCAGCAATCGATGTTGATGAACTGGATGTTCTTGTAACCATAGGGGCGGGAGATATCGATAAAACAGTGGAGCCGATCGAAACAAAAATAATACGGGAGGTAGGCAAATGGCGAGGATAATGAAAATAATAATGATGATACCCTTATTATATCTTGCTGTAATACCTTTTTTACTGGAGGGCTTTCACAATTCAACATTATGCAGCAGAGTTGTAATTAACATTGTCGATTCATCACATTATAATTTTGTTACAAAAAGCCAGATTCTTAATCTGGTGTATAATGATAATATAAGAATATTGGGAGGAACAATTGAAGACATACCTGTTTCTGCTATCGAGAACAGGATAAATGAACTGCGAGAGCTTAAAACAGCTGAAGTATACATTGATTTTGACGGAACCTTATATGTCTATGCCGATCAGCGTAATCCTCTTTTCAGAATAATTCCCGATGAAGGAGGAGATTTTTTTATGGATGAGGAAGGATATATTTTCCGGAAGAGAAATCTGTATACACCAAGGCTTCATATAGCCGGAGGTAATATAGATATTACACCGGCAATGCTTGAAAATGTCAGTGTGCTTGATACATGTATTAAAAAGACAATATTGAAAGACCTATTCCATTTTGTAAAATATATAAGAAATGACGGGTTCTGGTCTGCCCAAATTGATCAGATATACATAGACAGCAGGGAAGAGATTGATCTTTTCCCCCGTGTAGGGAATCATCTGATTCATCTGGGGCCTGTCGATAACTTCGATGGGAAACTCAGGAATCTGCAGGCTTTGTATGAAGAAGTAATGCCAGTAGCGGGATGGAACAGATATTCTATGATCAACCTGGAGTACAAAGATCAGATCGTTTGCAGAAGAAGACAGTAAAAAAAACCATATTGATATGAATAATAAGGAACAGTACGTAGCAGCGATTGACATAGGCACCACAAAGATTGTGGCTATTGTCGGTAAAAGAAATGAGAATAACAAGATAGAGATTCTCGGTTTAAGCAAAGCTTTATCCAAAGGCGTTAAGAGAGGTGTTGTGATGAATATTGAAGAAACAGTTACGGCCATACAGACTACTGTTGAAGATGTTCAGAACAGATCGGGGATTATGTTTTCTGAGGTGTTTGTCGGTATTGCCGGGCAACACATAAAGAGTATGAAGAACCGCGGATATATTTTACGGGATTCTTATGAGGATGAGATAAAGAAAGATGAAGTCTTCAAACTTATTGAAGATATGCATAAGATCCATATAGATATAGGGGAAGAGATCATACATGTCATACCTCAGAATTTCATTGTTGATAATGAAACAGGAGTAAAGAGTCCGATTGGGATGTGCGGAAGACGTCTTGAAGCTAATTTTCATATCGTGATCGGGCAGGTGGCAGCAGCCAAGAACATTGAGAAATGTATAAGGAAGGCAGGTCTAACCTTAAAGGATATGATCCTGGAACCTCTTGCCTCATCGGATGCTGTTCTTACAGAAGATGAAAAAGAAGCTGGTGTTGTTCTGGTTGATATCGGAGGAGGCACAACCGACCTGGCTGTATATTATGACAATATTATCCGTCATACCGCAGTAATACCTCTTGGAGGGAATGTTGTTACAAAAGACATAAAGGAAGGTTGTGCAATACTGCAGCGTCATGCTGAACAACTTAAAATACAGTATGGATCAGCTCTTGGAGATATTGCTCCGGAGGACAAAGTTGTTTCAATTCCCGGTATAAGTGGTCGTGAACCTAAGGAAATATCTTTCAGGAGCCTTGCCTACATTATTCAGTCGAGGATGGAAGAGATAATTGATTTTGTCAATTTTGAAATTCAGAACTCTGGATATGCTGATAAACTGGCAGCCGGTGTTGTTATTACAGGAGGAGGTGCCATGTTGAAACATTTAGCGCAACTGATGAAATTTAAAACAGCGATGGATGTCAGGATAGGTTTACCCAATGAACATCTTGCCGGAGTGGCAAGAGATGAGATTAACCAGCCCATGTATGCAACTGCTGTGGGGCTTGTTATGAGAGGATTTGAATATCTGGACACTTATAAGAAATCGTTCAATGCCGGTCATGAGGATGATTTTACCAAAAATGCTCACAGGCAGACTGCCACGGAGAAAAATGAAAAGGAAAATTTCGTTTCACACGAGGAGGGGCCGCAGGAAGCCAGGACCTCACTGGGTGAAAAGATTAAAATAATGATGTCAAAGATGTTTGAAGTAGAAGATCAGTCAATTAACTGAATACTCAGATATGGTTTTTTTAACTGTTTTTATTAATAATGTGATAACAAAAAATTTAATACAATGCCTGACGATATAATGAACTTTGATCTGCCTGTAGAAAGGTCATCAATAATAAAAGTCCTCGGGATAGGAGGCGGAGGCACCAATGCCGTCAATCACATGTTTGAGAAAGGTATCACTGATGTGAACTTCATTGTCTGTAATACCGACCATCAATCCCTGGCTAAGAGTCCTGTCCCTGTCAAGGTTCAGATCGGAGAGTCGCTTACTGAGGGTATGGGTGCAGGCAGCCAGCCGGAAAAGGGAATGAAGGCTGCTATGGAGAATCTGGATTCAGTAATGGAAGCCCTGGCAGGAAATACCAGAATGGTTTTCATAACAACAGGAATGGGGGGTGGAACAGGGACAGGTGCTATCCCTGTTATTGCGAAAGCCTGTAAAGAGGCAGGTCTGCTTACTATTGCAGTGGTTACTATCCCTTTTAAGTCCGAAGGTAAAATGCGAATACGATATGCTATCGACGGGATATCAGAACTAAAAGACAATGTTGATTCCCTCCTTGTGATAAACAATGAGAAACTTAGGGAAATATATGGCAACCAAGGCGTTTCAACTGCCTTCTCAAAAGCTGATGATATACTTACTACTGCAGTAAAAGGTATTGCCGAAATTATCACAGTGACTGGATATATCAACGTTGATTTTGCTGATGTGGAAACAGTGATGAAAGATTCTGGTGTAGCTCTCCTGGGAATGGGGATGGCCAAAGGAGAAAACAGAGCTGTCAATGCAATAGAAAATGCGCTGGCTTCTCCTCTTCTTAACTCAAATGACATCACCGGAGCTAAAAGTATCCTTATAAATATCTCTTCAGGGAAAGGAGAACATGAACTGACAATGGATGAACTGGGTGAAATAACAGACTATGTTTATGACGCTGCTTCCGATGATGCCCTGATAATCAGGGGTCTTTCACAGGATGAATCACTGGGTGAAAATATAAATGTGATTGTTATTGCAACAGGCTTCGAGGCTAATTCCATCTTTCAGCCTTACCGTCCGAAAAAGTCTTCAAGAGTTGAACTGCTTCAGGAGGGGAATACTGTTCCGGAGGCATTGGTCAGAGATAAGAAAGACGAATGTTTTACAGTGCATAAAAAAGGACATAAATCGATAGTTGCTGATTATGAAGAAGAATATCAGGGTGTTATAGATTTTAACCTGGTTAATGAGGACCAGAGAGTGAAGATGAGAAGAGAAGAGGAGGAGGATGACAATAACGGGCAGGAAAAACCTCAGGCTACATTAAAAAAGGTTAAACATATGCAGAATATACTGAAAAAAGAGGGCCTCTCCAATAAGACAATTAAAGAAAACATTGATTCTTTTGAGGATGTACCTGCCTATATACGAAGGAATATGTTACTTGATCAAAAGGAGAAAACATCTGAAAGTAAATTGTCACGTTTTACTCTTACCTCTGACGATGATGACGGACCGGTACTGAGAGAAAACAATGCCTATCTGAATGATAATGTGGACTGAACAGGTGAGAGCCTGGTTTTGCTCAGCACATTTCTCTGAAAAGGTTTTGTAATAACTCCCTGTACCCGCAGCTTGCAAAGAGAATCACTCTTCTCATTATTTCCTATATTTGCGCTGATGAGAAGAAGCTTGTTGATATTACTGATCTTGTTTATGTCCCGGGGATTATCAGCTCAGGATGAAAAAACTTCTGATTCCAGAATTATTAAACAATGGAATTTGTCCCGTGATTTCACTGAAGAACAGATAATCCCTTTTGATACAGTGTTCTCTTTATTTCACCAATACAGGACAACTGACAGATATTCAAATATGAATGCAACACTGGGAAGTTATGGTCTGCCTTTTTATCAGATAAACTTTTTTGACAGAATCACAGATCCGGATAAGTTCCTTTATTCATCCCTTTACCCTTTTATGTACCATCCCGATAATGCTGTTTTTATGAACACCCAGGTTCCATTTTCAGAAATGGTATGGACATACGGGGCTCCCAGGGAGACATCAGAACAAACATTCAGGGTACGTCATACCCAGAACGTGAACCGCTTTCTGAATTTCGGACTTATTTTTGATGTTATATATAATCTGGGACAGTATAATTACCAGAAAGCTGACGATAAGGCTTTTACTTTTTTTGGATCATATACAGCACAGAAATACAAGGCTTATTTTTCTACAGGTGTAAATAATTTAACATCTTACGAAAACGGGGGAATAATTGACAAGGAAGATCTCGAAATATATGAAACCCGTGAAGTCCCTGTCAATATGGGAGCCCTGAATTTATCAAAGAGTATTCTCAAAAACAGAAATATTTTACTTGTTCAAAGGTACAAAATAGGAGGCCAGGCTCAGGAACAAGACACTTCGAAGAGCAGAAAATCAGGACTATCAGGCCTCAGCGGTACTCTGTCACATATATTCATCTGGGAGAACAATAACAGAAGGTATTTTGATAATGCTCCCCGATCGGGGTTTTACGATACTGCATTTATCAGTGATTCCTTTTCCTTTGACTCTCTTTATTCCCGAAACCTTAAAAACACTATCCGTTTTGATTTCACTACTGATGAATCGCGTAAATTCAGGTTGGGAGGGGGAGCAGGATTACGCAATGAGCTCTTCAGGTATAGTCAGATTATTCCCACACATGACACAACCAATGCTGATACAGCTTCATGGAAGAAGCATAATAATGTGCTTACCGGCAAGTTGTACAACGATATAGGAGATAAGTTCAGGTGGATAGCCTATGGAGAATTTTTTCTTACAGGCTACAGGGCAGGAGATTTTAATCTTAACGGAGAAATTACCAAAGTTTTTCAGTTTGACAAGGGCAATTTGAAATGGGACATAACAGGGGGTATCGTTAATATGCAGCCATCATTCTGGTATGAAAGATGGGGAAGTAATAACATTGAATGGAATAACAGTCTGAAAAAAGAATTCCGGATCAATGTAGGCACAGCTTTGTCATATCCGGAGAGAAAAACCAAGATGGAATTCAATTATGCCATAATTGATAATTATACCGATTTCAACAATCTTGCCCTTCCTTCTCAACATCAGGGAGGTTTATCTATTGTATCCCTGAATATTCAGAAAGAGATAAAAGCATGGAAATTCCATATTAATTCCAATATACTTCTTCAGAAGAGCAGTAATTCTGCAATTCTTGATCTTCCTATATTTTCCACCCGTTCATCATTTTTCTTTGAACATATACTCAGGTTTAAAAAGACAAACGGCAGACTTGACACCCAGTTGGGAGTAGAAGTTCTATACCATACCTTATATCATCCCTATTCCTATATGCCATCTACAGGGAAGTTTTTCAGACAGGATGAGGTTGAGGCAGGCAATTATCCTTTCATCAATGTTTTTTTAAATGTAAAACTTAAACGGACCAGGATATTTGTAATGGTTGATCATCTTAATTCGGGATACATGGGTTATGATTATTTTATGACTCCTTCATATCCAATGAATATCAGAATGATAAGATATGGATTAGCCTGGACTTTTTATAATTAAAAAATTAATTATCTTTGCACCTCTTTTTTGAAGACGATTTTTAACTAATATGATGAGATTTGGTGAAGAGGCATATTATTTTATTTTTTATACTGTTATCAGTATTGTTTTCGTGTACTGAGAAGACTGAAATCCCTGTAATCCCCCAGAATAATATAAGTATATCAATTGATCTTGACTCCATTGTAAAAAGGGGCAGACTTATTGCAGTGTCGGATTTTAATTCCACGAATTATTTTGTATATAAAGGGGAACCTATGGGTTTTCATTATGAGATGCTTAAGCAGTTCACAGAACACATAGGAGTGGATCTGGAAATTATCAGGGAAAATAATCCTGAGAAAGCTGTTCAGTTGTTGAATTCAGGAAAGGCAGATCTGTTGGCTCTGGGGTTCACAGTCAATTCTTCTGCCGGAGAAGCTATTCAGTTTACCGAACCCATTTATGAGACACGACAGATGTTAGTTCAGCGTAAACCTGACAACTGGAGATCCATGACAGCAGAAGTTCTTGATAGACACCTGATAAGGAATCAGCTTGATCTGGCCGGGAAAACCATATATGTTCAGGCATACTCCTCTCATGCAGATCGTATACGGTCACTTGCCCGGGAGATAGGGGATTCTGTCAGTATAATTGAGGTTCCGTACGATTCAGAGGAGCTTATCAGGAATGTGGCCGATGGTATAATAGAATACACTGTAAGTAATGAAAACGTTGCTCATGTAAATTCAACATTTTACAATGGAATAGATATCAATACTCCTGTCAGTTTTCCCCGCTATGTTGTATGGGGTGTCAGAAAAGAGGGTTCAGACCGTATTCTTGATGAATTTAACAGATGGGTTAACGGATATCGTAGCAGCAAGTCATACGCATTTCTGTATGCCAAATATTTTAAAAATTCTCGGTCAAGGATTATTGTAAAAAGTGATTATTATACCTTCATGACAGGAAGGATATCAAAATATGATGAATTGATAAAATCTGCCAGTGCTGAGATAGGATGGGACTGGCGCTTACTGGCCTCACTTATATATCAGGAGTCACGTTTTAATCCCGGAGTTGAATCACGTGCCGGAGCCTATGGTCTTATGCAGGTAATGCCGGGAACAGGACAACGGTTTGGTATTGACATTACTTCATCCACTGCAAATAATGTGAAGGCAGGAATATCATATATACGCTGGCTGCAGTCTCTTTATGAATCGAAAGTGGCAGATGAAAACGAAAGAATTAAGTTTATCCTTGCTTCGTATAATGCCGGACAGGGACATGTTCTCGATGCTATAAGACTGGCTGGGAAGAACGGGATGGATCCGCAGAGATGGAATGGAAGCGTGGAAGTATGGATACAGAAAAAAGCGGAACCACAATATTATAAAGATCCTGTTGTGAAAAGTGGCTATTTTAAAGGTAAGGAAACAGTGAATTATGTGAGTGAGGTCCTGGAAAGATATGAGCATTATAAGAACATTATCCCTGAAGAGCCAAAGTTAAACCTTACCTGGAATTCCCGGAGAGCTTATGTAAGTATTGATTCGTTGGTATTTATAGATTAACCCTTACTTATCAGTCATATTTTATTGCCTTAACAGGACTTATCCTGCTGATGAGTTTGGAGGGAACAAGCAGCATGATGATTATCGCGGCCATTGTACCTGCATTTAACAGTATTATATGAAATAATTCAAGGTTTACAGGAACTGTTTTAATATAATATGATGAAGGATCAAGGCTCACAAGCCCTGTTTTGAGCTGAAGCAGAGCAAGGCCTATCCCGATGAGGTTACCCCATATTAATCCTTTGCCTATAAGATAAGCAGCCTGATAGATAAATACTCTCCGGATTGTTGTATCATCAGAGCCGATGGCTTTAAGAATTCCTATCATATTTGTTTTTTCCAGTATGAGAATGAGCAGGCCTGAAATCATATTAAATCCGGCAACAATAAGCATCAGAGTTATTATTATTATCACATTGAGGTCCTGAAAACCCAGCCAATCAAAGATCTGAGGAAATTTTTCCCTTATATTGGTAACCTTGAACCTGTCTTCATCTGGTAGTATACGGTATCCGATTGCATCTCTTACAGTAGCAGTCATCTCTTCAAGTTCATTAAAGTTTTCTATATATATCTCAAAACCACTTATCTGGTCATCATCCCATCCATTAAGCCGTTTAATATGATGGATGTCGCAAAAAACATACATCTTGTCAAATTCTTCAAGACTTGTTTCGTATATGCCGCTTACTGTGAATTTCCTCATGCGCGGAGGATCCTGAATGAAATGCATTGCGAAAGAGTCTCCTGTACGTAATAACAGCATATCCGATATCTGCCGGGAGATTATTACCTGATCGGAGCGGACAGTATCCGATACCGTAAATATTTCACCATCAACAAGATTACTGCTGAAGTATTTCCAGTCAAAATCGCTTCCAATACCTTTCAGAACGACTCCCTGAATATCTTCATCTGTCTTTATTATCCCTGCCTTGGTTGCGAAAACCTGGACATGTTTTACTCCGGGAAGGTTTTTGATTTTTGGGATAAATTCCTGTCCCTCATGTATCGGTACGGTTTCAAATGAAATATTTGAATCAAAATTAACTATCTGAATATTGGATCCGAAACCGACCACTTTTTCACGTATCTCTTTTTTAAATCCTGTAAGAATTGCTACAGCAAGAATCATCACAGCAAGTCCGAGAGAGATGCCGATAATAGCTATCACATTTATGGGTTGAGAGAAAGAAGCTCCTTCTTTTCTTCCTTTTATAAGCCGTTGTGCTAAGAACCAGGGTAAATTCATAAGATATATTACAGTTCAAATTTAATAAAATATACACTTAACACGATTGTCTTATGTTCACTCATAGTAAGATTTATTGTATTTTGCAGTTTTATCAAAGCAGTTAGACAGATATTATAATTAATTATATTTGCTTATACCGCTATATTATGAAATGTATTATTCCTGTTCTGTCATTTTTTTGTTTGTTGAATTATACTTGTCAGGCAGTACAGAAGCTTCCTGTACCAGGTTCTTCCAGGCTGGAAGCCTACTATCATCTTATTGAAGGCAGGAGGGTGGCTGTGGCTGCTAACCAGACTGCTATTGTGGGAGAACTTCACCTGGTTGATTATCTTCTGGAAAACGGGATTGATGTGAAGCTGATTTTCTCTCCTGAACACGGTTTCCGGGATATGGCTGATGATGGAGCGTTGATAGAGAACAAGACTGATCGTATTACAGGACTTCCGGTTATTAGCCTTTACGGCAAGTACAGGAAACCTCTTCCAGACCACATGAAAGGAATTGATGTAGTCCTGTTCGATATACAGGATGTCGGAGTGAGGTTTTATACATATATCTCTACTATGCATTATATTATGGAGGCTTGTGCTGAAAATGATGTCAGGTGCATTGTTCTTGACAGGCCGAATCCTAATGGTTTCTATGTGGATGGTAATATTCCGGATACTGCCTACAGATCATTTGTAGGGATGCATCCGGTACCCGTCGTACATGGTATGACCATTGGAGAATATGCATTGATGATCAATGGAGAGAAATGGTTAACAGATGGTAATGCCTGTGATCTTGTAGTAGTGAAATGTGAGAATTATGATCATAATACTTTTTATGAGTTGCCGGTAAGACCATCTCCCAATCTTCCCAATCAGACATCCGTTTATCTTTACCCATCCATATGTTTATTCGAGGGAACAAGTATTTCTTTGGGGAGAGGAACTCCATTTCCTTTTCAGGTTTACGGTTCTCCTCTATTGCCTGATAAGGGTTTCAGCTTTACTCCCCGGAGCATGTCGGGATCAGGAAATCCTCCTCTGATGGGGATAAAATGTTATGGCACCGATTTGCGTGATGCAATCGACCGGAAGCTTGTCCCTTCCTCACAGTTAAATCTGGGCTGGTTAATGGATGCTTACAATAATTATCCTGAAAAAGATAAATTTTTTACACCTTATTTTGATGTCCTGGCGGGAGGGCCTGTTTTAAGAGAACAAATTATCAGCGGTATGAATGAAACACAGATTAAAGCAACATGGAAAGACGATCTGGTACAATTCCGCAAGATCAGACTTAAGTATCTGTTATATAAAGAATAACAACACGCTGCTTCCATTGTCAGCAGTAACTCATTACTCCGGTATATTATGAGCGTATAGTACCCGGGTAAACTTTTAAAGCTTCAGAGATAGTTTCTATAGCGTTTTTTAAGTCGTTTATGTTTAACACATAAGCTATACGCACCTCATTTACACCCATTCCGGGAGTAGAATAAAAACCTGAAGCCGGAGCCAGCATAACAGTCTGGTTTTTGTATTCAAATTTTTCAAGAATCCATTGTGCAAACTTGTCTGCATCATCAACCGGGAGTTTTACAACGGTATAAAAGGCACCTTTTGGTTTAGGACAATAGACACCGGGAATTTTGTTAAGAGCTTCAACCATATTATCACGGCGGGCAGTATATTCTCTGTTGATATCTGTAAAGTATGATGCCGGAGCATCAATGGAGGCTTCAGCTGCAATCTGACCGAAACCCGGAGGTGACAGCCTGGCCTGAGCAAATTTTAAAACTGTTGATATAAGTTCACGGTTACGCGAAACAAGAGAACCAATCCTTATACCACATTCACTGTAACGCTTCGAGACAGAATCGATAACAACTGTGTTCTCTTCAATGCCCTTCAGGTTCATTGATGAGAAAAAAGATGCTCCGTCATAGCAGAATTCCCTGTATGATTCATCAGAAAAGAGATACAGATCATGTTTTTTGACAATATCGGCTATTTGTTGCAATTCCTCCCGGGAATAAAGGTATCCTGTAGGATTATTCGGGTTACATATTATTATTCCTTTTGTTTTCGGCGTGATCTTTTTTTCTATATCAGCAATGGGTGGCAGAGCAAAATCATTTTCAATACGTGAGGTAACAGGAACTATGTTTACACCTGCGGCAGTAGAAAAGCCAATGTAATTGGCATACAGTGGCTCTGATGTGATTATCTCTTCTCCCGGATTGATACAGGCCATCATGGCGAACAGAATAGCTTCCGATCCTCCTGTGGTGACCAGAATGTCTGTGTAAGCAATATCTATTCCCAGATTATTGTAAAAAGAAGCCAGTTTGCGACGATACGATTCGTTACCGGCAGAATGACTGTATTCAATTACTTTAAGGTCAATATTTCGTACGGCATTGAGTGCTACTTCAGGTGTCGGGATATCTGGTTGTCCAATATTGAGATGATAGACTTTTATGCCCCTTTTTTTTGCATCTTCGGCATAAGGAGCCAGTTTCCTTATCGGGGAGGCTGGCATTGCTCTGCCTTTTTCAGAAATTGATGGCATAATAAAATGGTCGTTAAATTATTTGAGAAATGCAAAAATAAACAAATCGGATGATTATTGATACAATAAACTTTTATTTCGGATAATAATATCTCCTTATATCTGAAAATATGAAACTTTTGGGTTTAGAAAAAGGAGAAGAAATATTGAGAAGTGCCGGTTTTCATGAAATGGAGCAGCCGGGAAGTAAGTAATAAATAATTTCTATTTTTGCAGATCGAAATATTTCAATATAGATTATTTTATTCGCGATATGAATTTACCCACAAAATATGATCCGCTTACCACTGAGAGTAAATGGTATGATTACTGGATGAAGCATGGTTTCTTCAGAAGTATTCCCGATGAAAGAGAGCCTTACACAATTGTCATTCCTCCTCCAAATGTTACAGGGGTACTACACATGGGTCACATGCTCAACAATACCATACAGGATGTGTTGATACGCCGTGCAAGAATGCTTGGCAAGAATGCCTGCTGGGTTCCGGGAACTGACCATGCTTCAATAGCAACTGAAGCAAAAGTGGTGGCAAAACTGAAGAGTGAAGGTATTGAAAAAAGAGATATTTCCAGGAAAGAGTTTCTCGATCATGCCTGGGAATGGACTCATAAACACGGAGGTATTATACTTGAACAGTTGAAGAAGCTTGGTGCTTCATGCGATTGGGACAGGACTCTTTTTACAATGGATCAGGAAAGATACGATTCAGTCATTAGGGTATTTGTAGAGCTTTATAATAAGGGGCTTATTTACAGAGGAGTCAGGATGGTAAACTGGGATCCCCAGGCACGCACAGCTGTATCTGATGAAGAGGTGTACTTTGCTGAGGAACAATCAAAGCTTTATTATGTAAGATACAGGATTGCAGGAGAAAATGATTATGTAGTTGTTGCGACAACCCGCCCCGAAACAATTCTGGGAGATACTGCCTTATGTGCCAATCCGGCCGATTCAAGATATGAACATCTTAAAGGGAAGAAGGTAATAGTACCAATGGCAAACAGGGAAGTGCCCTTTATTTTTGATGATTATGTTGATATGGAGTTTGGTACGGGCTGTCTTAAGATAACTCCTGCCCACGACGTGAATGATTATGAGATAGGGATTCGTCATAATCTGGAGTCAATAGATATTTTCAACGATGATGGTACAATAATAAATGATGCCCCCATGTTTTCAGGGGTTGACAGGTTCGCGGCCAAAGACATGGCAGAAGAGGAACTCCGGAGGACAGGCAATCTTGAAAAAGTTATTCCCTACAGGAACAAGGTAGGACGTTCAGAACGTACGCATATTATTATTGAACCCAGGCTTTCAACCCAATGGTTTCTCAAAATGGAGGATATTTCAAAACCTGCTCTTAATGCTGTCCTTAATGGAGATGTCCACCTGCATCCATCAAAATTCAGGAATCTTTACCGTCACTGGATGGAGAATGTACATGACTGGTGTATAAGCCGTCAGCTTTGGTGGGGCCACAGGATTCCTGCATGGTATTATGGGAATAATGAAATAGTTGTGGCAGAGAATTTACAGGATGCACTTGAAAAAGCCAGGGAAAAGAGCGGCAACACCACCCTTAGCGAAAGCGATTTACGGCAGGATGAAGATGTTCTTGACACCTGGTTTTCATCATGGTTATGGCCTCTTACATCTTTTAACGGTATCATGAAACCCGGGAATAAGGATATTAATTATTATTATCCCACGAATGATCTTATTACTGCACCTGAAATACTCTTTTTCTGGGTAGCCAGAATGATTATTGCCGGTTATGAATTTAAAGGAGAAAAACCCTTTCATAATGTTTATCTGACAGGACTGGTACGTGATCAGCAAAGGAGAAAAATGTCGAAATCTCTGGGAAATTCGCCGGAGCCTCTTGATCTTATCGCAAAGTATGGCGCAGACGGGGTAAGAGTGGGGATGTTGCTTTGTTCACCTGCAGGGAATGATCTTCTTTATGATGATACTCTTCCTGAACAGGGAAGAAATTTTGCAAATAAGATATGGAATGCTTTCAGGCTGGTGAAAAGCTGGGATGTGGATGATACTGCTGAACAGCCTGTTTCCTCAGCTGCTGCTGTCCGATGGATGGAAGAAATTCTTACAAAAGGCATAGGCGAGGTTGATTCTAATTTCCGGAAATTCCGGATATCAGAAGCTCTGATGAATGTATACAAACTATTCTGGGATGAATTTTCGGGATGGTATCTCGAAATCATTAAACCTGAATATAAAAAACCTGTAGACAGGAAAACCTTTGATGCCACTCTTGTCTTTTTCGATAAACTGCTTAAAATAATACATCCATTTATGCCTTTTATTACCGAGGAAATATGGCAGCTTATTGATGAGAGGAAAGATGGTGAAAGTATTATGATAAGCAGACTGCCTGAAATAAGAAAATATAACAAAGATATTACCGGAAGATTTGAACTGATAAAAGAGACGGTTACAGCAATCAGGAGCATAAGAAAGGAGAGAGATCTGAATAATAAAGATAAACACATTCTTTGTATCAGAGCTGATGAAAAGAGTGCTGATCATGAATTTCTTCCTGTTGTTACACGCTTATGCAATCTGGATCATATTAAGTTTGTTGACAGCAAACAGGAGGAGGCAGCTTCTTTTATGATAGGGACCGTTGAATATTTTATTCCCTTGGGAGATAAAATGGATATTGAGGCTGAAGCAAAAAAAATAAGTAATGAACTGAAGTATTACAGGGGTTTTCTACTAAGTGTAGAGAAGAAGCTTGGGAATGAGAATTTTGTAAAGAATGCTCCGGAAAAAATACTGGACATGGAAAAGAAAAAGAAAAATGATGCTGAAACGAAGATCAGTTCACTTGAAAACAGGCTTAAAGAGATCGGGATGTCTTAAGGTTGCAATTTTCTAAGGATATAATTATCATCAACTTCTACGACTTCCCAGTTATTGTTAAGTATCAGATCCCAACCTTCTCCTTCATAATGGTTTCTGCCAGCCTTGTAACCTTTTGCCGTGACACGAAGGAAGGTGAAGTTACTTGAGATAAGACAACCTCCTTTGGTAACTGTCAGTTTTCCCCAGTTGTCGGATATACGAATTTTATGATACAGGGTGCCGTTTGGTCCCAGAGGTTGAATATCTTCCGGATTGAAGTCGAAGTATGGACTTTCCAGTTCGATATATACGACAGGTTTTTCAACGAAAGTATTGATCTGTTTGTGAATATACTCTTTTATATCTGCATCTCTCTGGTTTTCTTCTTCACGGATTTTATCAATATCATAATTGATAGCCAGACTTCCGGCTACATCACGGCACAGTTCGGGCAACTGGATGTCGTACAGATTCATTACCAGTTCTCCCAGGTTAACATTTTCCGACTGTATAGTTGTGAAATCAAACCCCTTCATATACAGAAGAGTTGCATATAAGGTTCCCTGTACTGTTCCGTAAGATCTGGAATATGATTCATAGGAGTAAACTCTGTCGAGATATTCTGTCAAACGTGTATTAAATTCTTCCTGTGATTCTGTCCCAAGAAGTAAAGAAGTAAAAAATGCCAGACCCTCATATGTTTCAAATCTGTCAGAATAATCGCTGTAGTCCTGATAGAACTCCCGCCGGGCTCCTCTGAATACAAGGGCATCCCGTATGCCTAGCAGTTGTTCCTGCCCTTCCGATGAGATAGCTTTTCTGAGAGCATTCCATTCAAGTTTTGTCCATATTCTGGCATTCCTTTCTTCCATAAAAGGAGAATTACATTCATGGTTGGAAGTGGTGAAATAGCCTGATGCTTTCTGATGCCGGTGATAGAGACTGTGCAGACCTCGTGAGATAATTCTGTATTGGTTTTCCTCCGAGGGAAGAGCCGACATTGCAAAAAAGGTGCCCCCGAAAGTAATGGCCGTATTATTGATAATTAATTCATTGGGATAATTACCAGTATAAATGCCGTTTTTTTCTTTTAGATTGCCCTCCTGATCGGGTTGATTGGCCAGAATTTTCCGTGTCCCCCTGTCGACATACATTAATGGGCCGTAGAGATTGGTTCCCCATAATTCCCCATTATCCTCTTCACATATAGCCTTAATCCTGTCAAAAATATGCTTCGCTCTTTCCGGAGTAAAATACGTGTTTTCAGTTTTTTCCTTACAGGCAGCAAGAAGCAAAAGGATAGAAAAAAATATAAATTTTTTCATTAAATGATTTTTTGCAGCACCAAAAATATGAAAAAAATAATAAATAACTTTAATGCGATGTCAGAGGTATAATATAAGTTGTTGCTAAATTTTTCATGAAGCCAGGGAGACTTTAAAAAGTTATATGTTTTTAAACAGCATTTAAGCTCATATCCAGACTTTTTATCTGATGAGTTAGAGCTCCTACCGATATAAAATCAACTCCGCATTCAGCATAATCCCTAAGGGTGTCAAGGGTGATCCCTCCGGAAGACTCTGTTTCATATCTTCCATTTATCATCCTTATAGCTGTCCGGGTATCTTCAAGGTTGAAATTATCAAGCATGATCCTGTCTATACCTCCGATCGAAAGAATTGTCTGTACGTCATCAATATTCCTTGCTTCAATCTCTATTTTAAGATCTATTTTATTTGATTTCAGATATTCCTGTGTTTTTTTTATGGCTTTTTCTATTCCACCAGCATAAAAGATGTGATTATCTTTTAACATTATCATATCAAAAAGTCCTGTCCTGTGATTAAATCCTCCTCCTATTCTCACAGCCTCCTTTTCGAGAAACCTTATGCCCGGAGTTGTCTTTCGTGTATCCAGTATCCTGGTTTTAAGACCACTAAGGCGCATGGCATATTTATTGGTTGTAGTAGCTATGCCGCTCATTCTCTGCAGTATGTTGAGTACCAGCCTTTCCGATTTTAGGATTGATTGTTGCCTGCCTGAAACAGTAAATGCAATATTCCCGTGTTCAATTTTTTCACCGTCATGGATCAGGATATCACAAATAAGATCTTTGTCGACAACATTAAAAACCTCTTTGGCTATTTCTGTCCCGGCCAGAATGCCCGTATCCTTGATGAGGAGACTGGCTTTGCCTTCTGCATACACAGGAATACAGGCCAGAGATGAATGGTCTCCGTCCCCGACATCTTCATTTATACTTCTCAGGATAAAATCCCGGAGAATGTCAGTCTGCATTTTCTCGTTCTATACGTATAAGATGAATGAGCAAATCTTCTTCTACCTTCTTAAGAAGAAAATATATCCTGAAATCACCCTTCCCGGTTTTAAGTATACCAATAGCATACCGTGCATCATTTTTAGCTCCCTGATGACGTATGATGAAATCTTCCACCGGGTAATCAGCAAAAAAATCTTTCAGGACAGCCTCAGCAACATTCCTTTTGTAGAAGTCAGCATTCTCAAGAAGCAACAGCTCAACAGTCGAATTCATATACTTTGTAAGCTCAACTGCATTGCCCGCTTTGAAAGCAACCGAAATACCCTCTGGTATACGGGGTGTTTCCTGTGCAGTAAGAAAAAAATAGTTGAATAACAGAAGAATTACAGGAAAAATACTTTTTAATCTCATTATTTATGTTTTTTGGGGACTTTCATATTCTCTACAATACAAATTTAACTATTTTCCCATAATAAAGGGATAATGTTCATCCCAACCAGTATATTTATAATTGTATGAGCACATTTTTAATTATATTTTTGCAGATATGTATAAGCATAAAAGTACTTACAAAAGTCGCGCCATAATTTATGAAAATTGCATTATTGCAAACAGGTAAGACAACAGAACAGTATATTGTTTCAGGCGTAGATACATATTCACAAAGAATTAAAAGATATACGGCTTTTGAGATAATCACTATTCCGGCAATAAGGAATAACAGGAATATGCCGTTAGTGGAGCAAAAGGACAAAGAAGGGAAAAAGATAATTGAATCAGCCGGAAAGAATGACTATATTGTTCTGCTTGATGAAGCAGGTGCACAAATGAATACTAGTGAATTTGCAGGATGGCTGGAAAGGCAGATGATGTATCAGACCAGAAGGATTTTATTTGTTATCGGTGGTCCCTGGGGTTTTTCGGGAGATGTCTATAAGATCTCTGATATGAAATTATCTCTGTCCAAGATGACTTTTTCGCACCAGATGGTACGGTTATTGTTTGCTGAACAACTTTACAGGGCATTTACAATCATTAAGGGTGAACCCTATCACCATGATTAAAACTTATATCCACTCAATGAGCAGAGAGAGACGCTCCGGATTATTACTTTTTATACTTACAGTATTCCTTATTCTGGCTTCATTGGGAGCTGAATCCTTCTATTTAAGCGACTTCGAATACCGTTTGATGACTAAAAGATTCAACAGGAAACTGCAGGAAAAGGAAAGAATAATGAAGGATTGTCTCGAAAAGTTACGACCTGTTCCTGGTCAGGAAGAGACTCCCGGGCCAATATCAGGCAGGAGTATTTCTTCTTTAGCTGCAAGAGAAGGAATAACAATACTTGAATATATTGATCAAAATCTTGTTTATTGGTCTGACAACGATTTTGATGTTCCCGGATTACCAGGGGATTCATTATTCAATAATCCTGTTGTTTTCATTCAAAACGGATGGTTTATTCATGACAGGATAAAAACTGGGAATCATGAACTGATTGGCCTTGTAAGGATCAGAAGCGTCTACAGTTATGAGAATGACATTGTAAGAAGTGGCTTCGTGAAAGATTTCAGGGTGCCTGAAAGCGTTATGCTGAATGTACATCCGGGTGAAGAAGAATACAAGGTGTACAATAATGCAGGTGTTTTTCTTTTCTCTCTTGACTTTCCGGAAACAAAAAGCAATACTCTTCTCATAATAGTGCCTCTTATCCTATGGGCAATGGTACTGGTCTCAATTATTATGTTAATGTTGTCGCAGACAAAAAGACCGCAAAGATCATGGAAAGGAGTGAAGGCATTAGTGACTTCTGCTCTGCTCTTTTCAATTATTTATCTGGTGGTTCTATATTTCAAAGTGCCGGAGGTCTTTTTACGGACAGAATTATTTTCACCATATGTTTTTTCACTTAACAGTATCATCCCCTCACTGGGACATCTGTTCCTTTTTAGCATTTTTTGCGCAGTTCTTTCCTATATTTTTTATGTTTGCTTTCCACTGCCTGTAAAGCAGACTGACAGTCAGAAAAAATTATGTACTATGAGGGCAGTATTATTCATCCTGGGTGCCCTCCTTCTGAGTATGATGCATCGTATCTTTACCCAGTTGGTCCTTGATTCAAATATTAATTTCGAGACCTATAAGGTGTTGAAAATAAGCGCATTAAGTATTATAGGGTATGTGTCTGTTTTTCTTTTGTTATTAGTCCCTCTGTTTATCATTCTTAAAGTATTCAGGAATACCGGTGATGTAAAACTGAAAACAACTGTAATATCTGTTATCCCTTCTTTTCTGATTATTCTTTTCTTTTGCGGTAGTAGCATAGTGTCATTTCTGATAGTAGCTCTTTTGTTTACGGGACTTATATCATTGAGATGGTTTCTTGGAAAGAGGAAGATAAATATTTTTAATTCTACAGTATTATTTTCATTTCTCTTTGGATTATATTCACTGTATGTAATAGCAATAAACTCTGAAAAAAAGACAAATGAAAACATAAAGGTGCAGGCTCTTTCGCTGTCGACTGAAAATGATCCTTCAGCTGAGCATCTGTTGCTGGATATGTGGCCTTTGATGACAAGTGATACAGTACTGTATAACATGATGGTTGCTGAAGATTTCAACCGGAGTCAGGATGATGTCAATATGATAACTGACTACCTTACCTCAGCGTATTTTACAGGTTACTGGGCTAATTATAATATCAATTTTGTTCTCTGCCGCGAAAATCAGTTATTGAAGATTGGTTCCGGAGAAGATGATTGGGATAATTGCTTCGATTTTTTCAACGGACGGACAGCTAAATACGGGCACAGGCTAACCGGCACAAACTTTTATTTTATTGATAATCTTGGTGGGAGATCATACTATATAGGTGTTTTAAATTTCAGTAAAGACCTGAATACAATACATGGTTTATTTATAGAATTATACAGCGACATTAATGTCTTTCAGCCCGGATATTCAGAGCTTCTTATAGATAAAAAATTCGATGACTTTTCTGGTCTGAAAAACTACTCATTCGCCAAATATATAAATGGCCTTGTTGTATTGAGTTCAGGAGATTTTGCCTTCAATAAGACAGATGATGAATATATTGAAGAGAATACTGATTACAGGATATTTGAATCGGGAAAATACAAGCATGTTGCATACAAAAACGGCAATACTACAGTTGTAATAAGCAGACAATCACTTAATACAGGTAACCTTTTAATATCATTTGCCTATCTTTTCACTTTCCTTTTGCTTCTTGGAAATATTTTTGTCCTTCTTGTAAACAGACCCTCGATAAATAGAAGTCTGAGCCTTAATTTCCGTCAAAAACTTCAGTTGTCTTACATTGGAATCCTGTTGTTCTCATTCATTCTTATCGGAGTAATGGTCGCTCTTTTTACTGTAAATGAATACAGATCGAAACACTATGAAAATATTAAAGAAAAGCTCAATTCGATAAATATTGAACTGGAAAACAAAATATCGGAAGACATGTTGCTTTATCCTGTTAACGGTTCAGGTACCAGTCAGCCACTTAATGAACTTCTCGTTGATCTTTCAAATATCTTCAATACCGACATTAATATATATAATCTTAACGGTTTTCTTACAGCCACCTCCCGTCCGGAAATATATTATCGTAATCTTACCAGCCGCAGGATGGATATGACGGCTTTCAGGAATGTTTCCGATTTTACCAGAACAGAGTTCTTCCAGACAGAACAGATGGGAAACATGAAATATATATCGGTTTATATGCCTTTATACAGTGAAGATTACAGAATACAGGCATTTCTTAACCTGCCTTATTTCAGGATGCAGAGTGCGTTAGCTACAGAGATATCAAATCTGATTGTTGCCATAATAAATTTCACTTTACTTCTTATCCTGATCACTATGGGACTTGCCGTCATTATCAGCGGAACTCTCACTTCACCACTTACAATGTTAAGTAAAGGGCTCGCTTCCGTGAGACTTGGAGAAAAGAGTGAACATCTGTATTACAGCGGGAAGGATGAAATAGGAGATATGGTCAGACAATATAACAGAATGGTTGATGAACTTGAAGAGAGCACTCATAAGCTTGCCTCCACAGAACGTGAATATGCCTGGAGAGAAATGGCCAAGCAGGTAGCCCATGAGATAAAAAACCCTCTTACTCCAATGAAGCTGAATGTTCAGCAACTACTTAAATCGTGGAAGGATAATCCTTCCGGTTTTGGGGAGAAGCTACAGATTTTTGTCAGAAACCAGATTGAATATATTGATAATCTCTCACTTATTGCTTCAGCTTTTTCTTCTTTTGCCAAGATGCCCGGCTCAAATCCCGTAGTAATGAGTTTGAAAGAACAGATTAACACCACTCTTGAACTTTTCCGTAATACAGAAAATATAACATTTATACTAAACTGGCCTTCGGAAAATGATGCGCTTATTTATGCCGACAAAGAACAGGTTAACGGTATTTTCTCTAACCTTATAAAAAACAGCATACAGGCAATACCGCAGGGACGGAAAGGGTATGTTAGTGTATCTGCTGAAATTACAGGTACACGAGTCAGGGTGTCGGTTGTTGATAATGGGTCTGGAATACCGGAAAATCTTAGAGGAAGAATGTTTACCCCCAACTTTACCACAAAATCATCAGGGACAGGTCTGGGCTTATCAATTGTTAAAAAATATGTTGAAGCTGCAAATGGAAAGATATGGTTTGAATCAAAGACTGATGAAGGGACAACTTTTTTCGTGGAATTTCCGTTGAAGTCTGTTGTCGGGCAAGCAGGAAAAGACATGGCAGACTGATTCAGTTTTGTTTTAACAATTATTAGTATATTAGCATTTCATTACAGGTTGTTGATGACCCGAAAACTATCAGACCACTTGAGATTTCTTATTCTGTGCCTTATTTTACTAACAGGATATAGTATTACTGTATTTTCACAGAAGAAGATTAGTGGTATTGTAAATAAATATGCCAGAGTGAACTCTATGGGTGCTGATCTTGTGCAGGTTGATGATGAGGCACAGTTTGGACAGTTTTCAGCAGGCGACACAGTACTGTTGATCCAGATGAAAGGGGTAAGGATCCTGGTCAGAGAGGAGGTGTCTTACGGGTTTATTGAATATAATTACGGTTTGCCGGGCCAGCATGAGTTTCTGATAGTTGAATCAGTCAATGATGCAACTAATACCATTACTTTTAAAAACAATATTGTCAATTCAGATTTCAGTGTTCTGGGTGATATTCAGATAGTAAAGATTCCTTCGTATAATTATGCCGAAGTTGATGCGACTCTCAGCTGTCAGCCATGGGACAGTATATCAAAAACCGGCGGTGTCCTGGCTGCTATTATTGGAAATACTCTCTCCCTTAAGGCTGACATTGACGTAACTGGTAAAGGTTTTGCAGGAGGCAAAGCTTCTCAGGGTCTCGGGCTTTGTGCAGAGACTGACCGTATGTATGAGTATGCATATTCAGGTTTATCCGATAGTGCCGGTTTTAAAGGAGAAGGCCCTGTTTCACAAGGTTGGATAACTGAAGATTCGATATACCCCTTATATCCTCTTTTTGCCAAAGGGAAAGGACCCAGTCTGACAGGTGGAGGTGGTGGTGACGGACGATTCTCCGGCGGTGGCGGTGGTGGTAATTACGGAGCCGGAGGCCTGGGAGGGAAAGAAGAACAGGAATGTGGTTTTAATTTTACCGGAGGCCTTGGAGGTCTTCAGGTGAAAAGTACTTATCTGGGTACCACTCTCAAAAGTATGTTACTGGGAGGAGGAGGAGGATCTTCAACATACCTTACTGTGAATACGGCAACTGATGGAGGTAACGGAGGCGGAATAGCCATTCTTGTATGCGATACCCTGAAAGGTAACGGATACAGCATACTTGCCGAAGGAGCTTCTCCTTCTTTAGAGGCGTCAGGAGATGCCGGAGCCGGAGGCGGTGGTGGAGGAGGAGCAATAGGTCTGTATTTGCAGAGTTATTCTGTTGATCCTCTTACTTCAGGTATCATTTTATCCTCCAAAGGAGGTAAAGGAGGAAATACCACTTCTTCTTTTGGCGAAGGCGGAGGTGGTGGCGGTGGTCTTATTACAACCAATAATACTCCTCTTCCGGCAAACGGATCATTAACTGTAGAAGGAGGAATGGGGGGAACACGGGCCCTGGGTATAACAGGTCAACCCGGACAGGCAGGAGATACTATATCTGATTTTACCCCTGTCCTTAACGGTTTCCTCTTTAACTCGGTCAGATCACTGATAACCGGGACACAGGTCGATTCAATATGTTCTGATACACCATTCCCGGGATTTACCGGCACAATACCTATAGGAGGAACAACACCTTATTCATATTTGTGGGAATATAGTACAACATCTGAAAATGATGGTTTTTCCCCAGCGCCGGGTGTAAACAACCAGATCAATTATACCCCTCCGGAAAGTTACCTGCTTACACAGGATACATGGTTCAGAAGAGTCGTCACAGATGCGGGTTCCACTCCTGTTACTGATATCAGTAAAGCTGTTAAGGTTATAGTCCATCAGGCTATTACAGGCAATCTGGTAGGCAGTGATACAACAATCTGTTACGGACAGGATCCTTTGAGCCTTATCCCGCTTAATTCCGGTCCTTCCAATGGTAACGGCTATTATCAGTATCAATGGCTTGCCAACACCGATAACACTACCTGGACTGTTAATGCTCCAGGATCGTCTGCTTCTGAAGATTATGACCCGGCAGCCCTCACAACTACCACCTGGTATAAAAGATATGTTACTTCAGGCCGCTGTATCAGTTACAGCCCTACAGTTACTGTTACTGTGCTCCCGTTAATTACAGGGAATGTTACCGCACGTCCGGATTCGGTTATATGTCAGGGTTCTCTTTTCCCTGTACTGAGTGCTTCAGCACCAGGAGAAGGATCAGGAAGCTATATCTATGAATGGCAGGATAGTACAGCTGCCGGATCATGGCAGACAGCTCCGGGTGTTAATTCAAACCCCGCATACAACGTGGACACATCTCAGTTTACATCATTACAGAACAGATATTACAGGAGAATAGTTTATTCCGGCCCTGACAATGTATGTAAGAGTTCCAGCCTGCCGATAGAACTGATAAGATATTTCAGCATACAAAACAATGAAATTGCCTCTGATGAAACTATCTGTTCAGGTTCAGTACCTACTCCTCTTGAAGGTACTGTTCCAACAAGAGGTGACGGGACATACTCATATTCATGGGAGCAGAGTGATGATGGATTGACATGGGAATCAGAAGCTTCAGGTTCTAACAGCCTTAAAGATTATTCGCCTCCTGCACTCACTGATTCAACATGGTACAGAAGAATCGTCAGCTCATCAAAGTGTATGGACATAAGTAATATTGTTGTGGTTAATGTTCATAAACCGATATTAAATAATATTGCAGCTCTTTTGTCAGGATCAGCTACCGACACAACCATATGCAGCGGATCAGTTCCCAATATGATCAGGGGAAGTATACCCTCAGGCGGAACAGATAATGAAGGCGATTATGCATATCAGTGGTCTTATTCAACAGATAACAATGAATTCACTGATATAAGCGAATCAGGAACCCTCAGGGATTATCAGCCCGGTGAACTAACTGTAACAACATGGTTCAGGAGAAGAGTCATTTCAGGAACCTGTTCATCTGAAAGTAACAGTATAAAAATAACCGTGTTGCCACCAATTACAAATAATGTTATCACTTCTGCAAAGACATCGGCCTGTTATAATCAGATACCTTCTCCGCTTACAGGAACAGGGCTGACAGGAGGTGCCAACGGCACTCCGCAATGGATATGGGAAGAAAGTACAGACGGTATTGACTGGACACCTGCCGCCGGTATCAATGATCAACAGAATTATTCTCCACCGCCACTGACTTCAAAGAGATGGTACCGAAGAATTATCTTATCTGGTCCTGAAAGTTGTTGTTACAGTATGTCCAATGAATTTGTTATTGATATTGATCCTCTGCCCACCGGTATGATTACAACAGTCACTGATACCACTATATGCAGCGGAGGACAGGTTAAGCTCAGAGTCCGGCTCACAGGATCCCCGGAATGGACTCTGACATACAATGAGAATTCCACAGTAAAAGTTGTAAGTGATATAACGGCTTCAGATACAGTGCTGACAGTGTCTCCTGTAGCCGCTGGAAGTATGACGGTATTTAATTACTCCCTGGTTTCGCTGACTGATAATAATGGTTGTGTTGCAACATCACTCAGCGGTAGCAGAAAGGCTGATGTATACAGTGTACCTGTTGCTTACGCAGGACCTGATGACCAGGTATGTGGTCCTGAATATCAACTGGCCGCAGTCCCAAGTGTGGGTACAGGTTTGTGGTCTTTTCCTCCACAGGTGGTATCGTCTGTAGCCGGTGATCCCACAACAACAGTAGTGATTGATTCATCATTCACTGCGGCAAGTGTATCGTATAAATTCTATTGGGAAGAAAGAAACTGGCAATGTGTCAGCAAAGATTCAGTTACTATAACCTTTTTTAACCGTATAGATACAATAAGTGCAGGAGCCGATTCAGCATTCATGTCTTTTGATTATCTGGTAAAACTGAATGCCTATCCGGTCGAGCCTTTTGAATCGGGGAAATGGAGTGTCGTTAACGGAACAGGAGATTTTGATGATGACACAAAGAATGATACTGATGTACGGAATATATCAACCGGACTGAATACTTATGAGTGGACAGTGACAAATGGGCCTTGTCAGCTTAAGGATATGGTCAACATTGAAGTTACTTCCTCAGTGATTCCGGAAGCTATTTCACCTAACGGAGATAATATCAATGATGAACTTATTATTACCGGATTCGACCCTGTTAATCAGAAAGCAGAACTTACAATAGTTAACGGAGCCGGTACCATTGTATTCTCAACATCAAATCAAAACAACAATACATGGGAAAACTGGGATGGCAGAAGTTCACAGGGGAAAGAACTGCCTGAAGGCACCTATTACTATTTACTTAAGATAATTTCAGAAAAAACCGGATCGGTAATTCCGAATAGCGGGTTTATTATTTTGAAAAGGAGATAAAAAAAAAGAATGATTTGGATACCGTCATTACTTACAAAAGATAAATGTACAGGGGCATTAAGATATTGACATTTTTTTTGTTATTATTTCCAATGGTATTGTCGGGCCAGGGTTTTAATGATTCATCACGAATCACCTTAGGATATCCGGTCTATAGTCAGTATCTTCATAACGGACTGATGATAAATCCGGCTTATGCGGGATCCAGAAGTGCTTTAAGCACAGCATTGTCATACCGGGTACAGTGGATGGGAACTAAAGGAGCTCCCGTCTTACAGGCATTATCACTTCATACACCCATGAAGAATGACAGGGTGGCTCTTGGTATGAAAGCCCGTTTTATGCAATATGGAGTTACAAGGTCGGCAAGTATTTTTGGAGTCTATGCCTACCATATAAGGATGGCAGGAGGGAAACTGTCTTTTGGACTAAAAGCCGGAGCAGATATCTCAAATACCGATTATTCAGGATTACTTGGAATATCCAGACCTGATCCTGTCTTTGCTGAAGATGAAAAAAAATATATATTGCCCAATACGGGATTTGGACTTTACTATTTTAATGACAGATTATTTGCAGGAATATCAATTCCTTCTTTTTTATCCTACAGAAATTCAGGCAACGGGAATGTACAGGCCTATCACGATTTCATGGAATACGAATTTATTTTCAATGCGGGCGGACTGATAAATATATCACCTCTGTTCAGGTTAAAGCCGTCTGTGCTGATAAATTATTCTTTGCAGGAAACGAAGAAACTCAGTCAATTTGATATAAACGGTAACATAATAATTGCTGATATCGTGTGGGCAGGATGTTCTTACCGTATTACAGGACAGGTGTTTGTAGGGCTTTTACAGTTTCAGATTACTCCCCAAATGATGGCAGGTTTTTCGTACGATTATCCTGCAGGAAGGATGAATTCTTATTCGAAAGGGTCCACAGAGTTTATACTGAGATATGATTTCGGATCAAAAGTGAGTGCTGCTAATCCAAGATATTTTTAATTGATGTATAAAAGGCTTCTCTATAATATCTTTTTTTTGATCGCAGTACTGTTGCCCTCATGGGCGACAGCACAGGAGGATCCGGAATTGTATAAAGTGACAAGGATGCCGTTCAGCACGGGTATCTTTAATGATATATCTCCTGTGATAGTGCAGGATGGAGTGTTGTTCTGTTCTGACAGGAGATTCAGTAGTATTGTTGACCGTACTACTTTTGAAGGAAGACGGCTCTTCAATATCTATTTTGCAGAGAAAAAAGATTCCGCTGACTGGTTGAAACCGAGGGAAGTGATTAGTGAGAGGAGTTTTCTTTTTAATAACGGACCTTTGTGTATTGATCCGGATGGAAAAACAGTGTATTTTACCAGTGAAACGGAAACAGGAAAGATCACAAGAAGAAGAAATTATAATAATTCCAGTGGGATTTTTGTTGCAGAGCTGGAAGGAAGTGAGCTTGTCTCTTTACGTCCTTTTGCTTTTAACAGCAGCGATTACAACATTGCGCAACCGGCTGTCACCAAGGATGGAAAATATCTGTTCTTTTCCTCGGATATGCCGGGAGGACAAGGAGGAGCTGATATTTATTTATGTGAGATGGTCAATGGGGAGTGGAGTACACCACGTAATCTGGGTCCAATTGTTAATTCATCTTCAAACGAGAGTTATCCTTTTATGCACCCGTCAGGACGCCTCTATTTCTCTTCTGACCGTCCGGGAGGTTATGGTAATCTGGACGTTTATTATACTTTATTGTCTTTCGGCGAATGGCAGAAACCGGTTATAATGACTGAACCCATTAATTCAGAATCCGACGATTTTGCATTTGTTGCTGACCAGACATTTCAATCGGGTTATTTTTCATCTAACCGGGGAAGAAGTGACGACATATATCAGTTCGTATCTACCATCATCAGAAAAGCGGATTGCGATACACTCGTCGAAAACAATTATTGTTATCAACTCGTTGAGGAAAACGCTGTTAAATACGATACCATACCTTTCAGTTATGAATGGAGATTAGGAGATGGTGAAACAGCAGTTGGTTCAATAGTGGAACATTGTTATCCGGGCCCCGGATCATATCTGGTACAGCTAGATGTTGTAAATCTTATTACAGGAGAAACAATGTTCAACCAAAAGACGTATAACCTTGAAATCTCTGATGCGGAGCAACCGTATATTACAGGCCCCGATGAATGTGTTGCCGGAAGTGACATAAAGTTTGATGCCAGTAAAACAAATCTGCCCGGGTGGAATATCGCAAGGTATTACTGGAATTTTGGTGATGAAACAATAGCAATTGGCAGGGAAGTTGATAAAGTGTTTACGAAACCCGGTACTTATAATATTCAACTGATAGTTACTTCTGTCCCGGATCAGAGCGGTGTTGTCAGGGAATCCTGTGTCTGTAAAAGCATTATAGTTACACCCTGATACTGAAAATGAAAAATATGTAAATTACTAATTTAATGACACTTATAAGGCATTTGTACTCAATATTTTTAATTTTAACATTTTATTTGGTTTTATCTGTCAATCCACTTTCGGGACAGGAAGTGCCGGGAAGTGACGAAAATATACCTTTTCTTGTAACATTTGGAAAAGAGGCAATGACATCCTGGGGCGATAATGATTTTTATTCAGTCTGGTTTTTTTCCATACCCCAGGAATATACACAACCATTTTATATACGGGTGTTTGATCCTGATACAGGAGGAGAAAATGATGAAATACAGGGAGAATTCAATACAAGATGCCTTTTTTCAATCTATGGGGGACGTGGAGTGGATCCTGACAGAAATGAAGAATCGAGGGGGCTCATAGAAGGACTGAATTACAAGGGGGGTAATTTATTGGCCTCCAGAGCATTTGGGGAAGAGGCGAGATATGATAACAGTTGGTTTACTTTTGGCCCTTTCAATCCGACTGCGGGTGATTTCAGCACTAAATGGAATTCATATCTCTTTAAAGTGATTTGTGAAGGTGTTAGTGGGGATGATGGCAATTTGTATCGTTATTTTCTTAGCCGTGATCCGGACAATAATCAGGCGGTAGAAGGAGGGAACGCTTTTACTTATGAATATACTTTCAGGATGTGGAACAACTTTAAAAGTGTTGCGCATATATATCCTTATGTTGATACCGGAGTAGTTTACATCAGACAACGAAATTTTGACTGGGATGACGATGGCAATATTCTGGTTGTTTCAAGGTATAAACAGGGAATTGAGATCCCCATATCAGGTGAAGACAACTGGCAGGAATCCAGAATTCCCATAGAAGATCAGGAAGTCAACTCTTCTCTCGATTTTCAGTTCCATAAAAGGCAGGGAGAACTGGTCAGAAACAATAATGTTGTAATAACACTTGAAAGCCAGAGGGGAGATGCTTTACCTTTTTTCAGCTCTCCTATAGGAGGTGTACCTGTTTACCAGCCAAAAGTAAAAATCACACCGGTTAAAAGGCCTAAATAAACAATTACAGGGCTGTTATGATATTCAATAAAGAAAGAAGAAACCCACAAAGAATCATATTATTGTGTTTATTATTAATAACACATATTCTAAACGGTCAGACCTACAGGTTTAAGAACTTCGGAATTGAGAGCGGAATACCAAATACTTTTATTTATACTCTCGGACAGGATAACGACGGTTACCTTTGGGTGGGTACTGCAAACGGCTTATCAAAGTTTGACGGATTTACTTTTCATAATATTCCTTATCCTGATTCACTAAGCGGTCATTACCCTACGGTTAACATTAAAGATAGTAAAGGTGCTCTGTGGTTCGGATGCAATAATGGTTCTGTTTATTATTATGAAGCAGCTGTTCTTGATAAACTGCCCTTACCAAATACCCGGTTTATTGAGGAAATATTTGAAGGACCCGATGGTTCTGTCTGGATAGTACCTCAGGGAGACGCTCTTTTCAGGGTTGATCCTCTTGACAGACAAAAGATAAAGACTTACAAAATTGAAAGTAGCCTTGCTCTTTTCTCTGCTTCTATGACTTCGGAAGGAAATATCCTTCTGGGAACACAGGAGAACATTTTAATAATGGGTGTTGAAAAAGACACACTTATAAAAATAAATTCTGTTGAAGGATTTGATTATTCGAACGTAACAGCAATACATAAACTGAATACCCGTGATGGTCTGTATATAGCAGGAACCAATGGCAATACTCTTTTTAAACTTGAAATTGCTGATGATACCAATACACTCATACCTTTAAGTGATCTTGAAGAATTTAAAAGTCTGAATGTAAGTTCTATTTATGAAGATTCCGGCGGATCATTATGGATATCAACTAATGATATAGGTTTCATTTATCTGGATCTTTCAGAAGAAGATGTGTCAGTTAAATCCTGGAAAATATTTAACAGGGATTCCGGTCTGCCGGGTAATAATTCCCGGAATGTTTTTCAGGATGTTGAAGGAAATATGTGGTTTGCTTTATTCGGAGACGGACTGTCGATGCTCAATTCTCTTGCTTTCAGATTTTATATTCCGGGGACAGAACCGGAAACTAACAATATAATATATGTTACGGAAAGTGCGGAAAGGTTATTTCTTGGGACACCGGCCGGATTCTATTTTTATGATCCGGATAATGACATTTATGAATCATTCACTGATCTCAGAAAAGTTACAGGAGGAGAAGATATATCTTCCTATTATGTTCACCAGGAAGGAGATATTTGGTTTGGCACTACAGGCAGCGGATTGTTTGTCAGAGACAGAACAAAAAGGGTAAAAAGAGTTTATTTTTCCGGAGATTCCGGAAAGGATTACATAAAAAATATTACAATAGATGATCAGTATATATGGCTGGGATCTCTCAATGGAGTGATTCTGCTGGATCGTTATACCGGCGCCCTTATTGCAGAATATAATATAACAAATGGACTTCCGCATAACAGTATAGCTCAGGTTTTCATAGGAGATAAAGGTTTGGCAGCTATTGCAACCAAAACTGACAGATTGTATCAGATTGATCCGGAAAAAGGTGTTTCTTCAGGGAAGGCTGTTATGCCCGGAACAATGAATTCCATTACAGCTTTCAGCCAGAGCATGGATGGTCATATGTGGGCTGCCACTGAAGGGTATGGATTATATGAATTATATGGCGATTCAGTCAGATCATACAGCAGATCCGACATGCTGATGTCGGATTACTGTTACAGTGTTCTCTCTGATTCACAGGACAGGATATGGATTGGTCATGAGCGGGGATTCTCCCTGTATGACAGGAGAACCGGTACGATAAAGTCTTATGAAACAGACTTTGCCCTGGGAGGTAAATGTAATCCACAGGGGATGTTTGAGTCTTCTGACGGGGATATATTTCTTGGTACTACGGAAGGATTGATAATTTATGACAGGGATAAGGACAATCCTGTTGATGTACCACCTTTTAATAACATAAACTACATTACAATTAACGATACCCAGTATCCTTATCAGTCTTCATTTTCCTTGCCTTACAGAAAGAAATATACTATCAAAGTAAATTATGTAGGTATTAGTCTGAGGGATCCGGAAAAAGTATTTTATCAGACCCGTTTGGATAACTGGGATAGTGATTGGTCGGGATGGACTACCGACAGAGAAGTGATTCTTGCACCCCGTGACGGCAGGTACAGATTTGAAATGGTTTCCGTCAGTGATGATGAAATGACCAGTGAACCTGTATCTTTTAATCTGATAATAAAAAAGCCATTCTGGAGAACATTATGGTTTTATTTTTTATCTCTTGCAGTTGTCACCCTGGTTGTTATCATCATTGTAAGAGAGAGGGAGAAAGCACAGAAGAAGCTTGAACAATATCTTAAAAAAGAGCTGGATGCCAGAACAAGTGAGGTGATGAGGCAGAAGGACAAAATCGAGATGCAGAATATTGAAATAACAGACAGTATTAATTATGCTAAAAGGATACAAACCAGCATACTGCCTGATTTTAGCAAGCTGAAGGAGGCAGTAAAAGATGCCTTTATTGTTTTTTACCCCCGTGATATAGTGAGCGGTGATTTCTATTGGTTTGACAGGCTGAATGAAGAAAAGTTCATTCTGGTATGTGCTGATTCTACCGGGCATGGAGTGCCTGGAGCGTTCATGTCAATGATAGGTTCAACATTATTACAGGATATAATTCTCCGTCAACATATTACCAAACCTTCAAAAATCCTGAAAGTTCTTGATGACCAGATATTTTCGACTCTTAATCAGAACCTTGAAATGGGTGTGTCAAATGATGGAATGGATATGACGATATGTGAGATTGACATAAGGACCCGCCATATTCGTTTTGCGTCTGCCATGCGTCCGGTTATACTGGTTACTCAGGGAGAATCACTTTATATAAAAGGTAACAGATGCTC
The DNA here is from genome assembly GCA_012729475.1 of Bacteroidota bacterium. Taxonomy (GTDB): domain Bacteria; phylum Bacteroidota; class Bacteroidia; order Bacteroidales; family VadinHA17; genus LD21. The sequence goes on along the minus strand of JAAYDB010000075.1, from coordinate 4,179 downwards.
TATTGGAGGGGAATCAGTAAATGAAAAATTCTTTGATGACCAGGAATATTTTCTGGATGAAGGAGATACTATTTATCTTTTCTCTGATGGGTTGCCGGATCAGTTTGGAGGACCTGACGGTAAGAAAATGAAAATAGCCAGACTGAAGAGTCTTATAGAAGAGGGGACTCACCTGCCGATGACTGAACAGAAAGACAGGATAGTACACTTTTATGAGGAATGGAAAGGCACTTATGACCAGGTGGATGATATCCTTCTGATTGGAGTACGGTTTTAAGAGTTATTCCTGATATATGTCGTTATGCGACAGTGAGATCTCTGTCGTTGATTCTGTATTGCTTATATTGCCCGCCCTGTCTTTGATAAAGAAATCGTATATTAATGTGTCATTATCCGAAACATCATAAAAGAGGTATAGGAAAGATACAGCAATGGTCCCTTTAAGAAGCTTGTTCTGTCCCAGCCTTTCCATATACGGGATCCTGTAGTCGGAGGGATACAGCACATCATCACTGGTCACTTCCACCATTATCCCGCCGGTTTTCCTGTATGCAGTGAAGAAGAGATTTGTTGTATCTGTATCATTATCATTCTCCGGCGGATCAAGACCCAAATCTCCGTCCCCGTCTTCGAAATAAAACTTTAGTCGCCCACCCTTACAATCATTCCCGAGAATATCAATAGTGTCAAAAACAGTAAAACTGGTGAAATCAATATAAGGTTCGGGAGGTAACTGCTCAATTCTCCCGCATGAGAAAAAAACGGAAAGAAAGAAAACGGAGAACAGTAGATATTTGAATTTTTTCATAACAGGGCGTGTTAAAATATGTTCGTCAAAAACCACACCAAATTACATTATTTTTTTCTGAAAAATATTCTGAGAGGTGCACCGGTAAAATTGAAATGCTCTCTCATCCTGTTTTCAAGAAATCTTTTATAAGGCTCTTTGATATACTGAGGCAGATTACAAAAGAAAGCAAAGGTTGGTATTTGTGAAGGTAGTTGTGTTATATACTTGATTTTTATTTGTTTTCCTTTCAGGGCCGGAGGAGGGTTCTTTTTCACAATATCAAGCATTACTTCATTTAGTTCTGATGTGGGTATCCGTCTTTTTCTGTTAGTATTAACTTCTTTAATAAGGTCAAGTATTTTGTGTATTCTTTGTTTATTAAGAGCAGAAATGAAAAGGATATCGTAATCGACAAAAGGAGCTGTTTTACTCCTGATTATTTTTTCAAAATCGCGGGTTGTATTATTCTCTTTTGGTACAATATCCCATTTGTTGACCAGAACAATCAATCCCTTATTGTTTTTATAAATAAGTGACATTATATTAAGGTCCTGGGCTTCAATCCCTCTTGTGCCGTCAATCATAAGGAGGCATATGTCTGCATTTTCAATTGTTCTTATGGCTCTGATCACTGAATAGAACTCAATGTCTTCACTGACTTTGTTTTTTTTCCTCAGTCCTGCAGTATCCACCAGGAAAAAGTTATGCTGATATTTATTGTAATGGATAAAAATTGAATCACGCGTAGTTCCCGGGATAGGTGTTACAATATTCCTTTCTTCTCCCAGCAAAGAATTGAAAAGAGATGATTTTCCTGAATTTGGCCGGCCTGTGATAGCTATTCTGGGAAGTTCAGGCAAAGGTTTTTCTTCGAGCTTTGGAAGGTTTTTTACAATAGCATCGAGAAGATCCCCTGTGCCACTGCCGCTCACGGAGCTTACGGGATAATAATCTCCCAGTCCAAGAGCATAAAATTCATTTGCATCAAAAAGCCTCTGATTGTTATCAACTTTGTTAACCACCAGAAATACTTTCTTTTCTGTTCTTCTCAGCATCCTGGCTACAGAAGTGTCGAGCTGATGAATACCGGTAGTTACATCAACCATAAAGAGGATTAGATCAGATTCATTGATAGCCAGAAGAACCTGTTTATTAATCTCTTCCTCAAATATATCATCAGACATCTCAACATATCCTCCTGTGTCAATTAAAGAGAAATCGACCCCGTTCCAGTTACAGATACCATATATGCGATCGCGAGTCACACCGCTCATCTCATCAACAATGGCTTCTCTTGATCCTGTCAGCCTGTTGAAGAGTGTTGATTTACCCACATTTGGCCTGCCTACTATAGCTACAATTTTTCCCATATTACCTGACTGTTATCTCTGCCGATATCCAAAACGCTTCAACATCATTGGTTTTTCGCGCCATTCTTTTGATACTTTTACGAACAACTCAAGAAACACCTTCTTTCCAAAGAAATCTTCCATACCAAGCCTGGCTTCAGTCCCGACTTTTTTCAATGTTTGTCCCCTGTGTCCTATAATTATCCCTTTCTGGCTATCCCGCTCAACATGAATGAGAGCCCGTATTCTGATAATATCTTTTTCTTCATGAAAGCTTTCTATTTCTGCCTCAACGGAATATGGTACTTCTTTCTTATAGTTGAGGAGAATTTTCTCACGTAAAATTTCTGAAGCAAAAAATCTTTCATATTTGTCGGTAAGCTGATCTTTCGGAAACCAGGGAGGATTATCAGGTAATTTGGCCAGTATGGTTTCAAGGAGAACATTCATATTAAAGCCATAAGCCGCTGATAGCGATATCACCGGTGATCCTGGGAAAATATTACTCCATGCTTCAACAAGTCTGCCAAGATCATCCTGATTTGAAAGATCAATTTTATTGATCACCAGAATAATTGGTATTCCTGATGACTTGATTTTCTCAGTAAAGATGTTTTCAGCGAGGGGTTTTTCAGTCACATCTGTAACATAGAGAAAAATGTCGGCATCTTTCAGTGCCATATTTACAAATGACATCATGGCTTCCTGAAGCTTATACCCTGGTTTCAGGATGCCTGGTGTGTCAGAATAGATAATCTGAAAATTATTTCCATTGACAATACCTATTATCCTGTGCCGGGTAGTCTGTGCTTTTGAGGTTACTATAGATAGTTTTTCACCTACCAGAGCATTCATGATCGTCGATTTTCCGACATTGGGATTCCCCAGAATGTTTACAAAGCCTGCTTTGTGATCCATTATTGTCTTCTAAAAAATTCCACGTTTAAGCATATTAATTTCCTTTATGGTAAGAAATCTCCATTTTCCCCGTGGGACATTTTTCTTTGTAAGACCTGCGAAATATACTCTGTCAAGTTTTTTCACCCTGTAACCCAGGGTCTCAAACATCTTTCTCACGACTCTGTTTTTACCGGAATGAAGCTCTAGCCCGATGTTTGTTTTATCTAAAGGATCGATATAAGCCACTGAGTCTGCCACAACAACATCACCTTCGAGATCTATACCATTGACCAGACGATACATATCCTCTTTGGTTACAGGTTTATCAAGACCTGCATGGTAAATTTTTTTTCTGTCATAACGGGGATGTGTAAGTCGCCCTGCAAGCTCGCCGTCATTTGTCAGGAGAAGGACTCCTGTGGTTTCTTTATCAAGACGTCCCACAGGGTAGACCCTTTCAGGCAGAGCATTTCCAAGGAGTTCGATGACCGTTTTTTCAGCGTGTGGATCATGCATTGTGGTCACATAACCTTTTGGTTTATTCAACAAAATATAAACCTTTTTTTCTGCTGACAGTCTTTTGCCTTTATATCTTACATCATCTTTTGATAAGACCACCGTCCCCAGTGTAGTTACCTTTTTCCCGTTAACAGTAATAAAACCGTTCTTAATAATTTCATCTGCCTCACGTCTGGAACATAAACCGCTGACAGAAATAAATTTGTTAAGACGAATAGTATCCGGACCATTTTTTAAGCTTTTGCTGTTTCTTCTGTTTTCTTTTTCACGTAACCCTCTACCGGAATTTTTACCTGTATCCCGTTTTTTCTGTTTCCCGGAGTGTCTTTCTGAAATTTTATTCTTATCCATGTGGAATAAATAATGCCAACAAAGGTACAATTATTTGATGATTTAATGTTTAATGATTTTTTTGCACCTTTGTGTGCTTGATAATTAATACTCTTTACAATGGCATTGATTAAATCTATTTCCGGGATCAGGGGCACTATTGGTGGCCGGCCAGGAGAAAGTCTTACACCTGTAGATATAGTTAAGTTCAGTGCAGCTTACGGGACATGGATAAAGAACAAGGCAGGAGAGAATGATGAAATAAAAATTGTTACAGGTCGTGATGCAAGA
>JAAYDB010000074.1 GCA_012729475.1 Bacteroidota bacterium | reverse complement strand
TTCAGCCTTTTTTGGGAGCGTGAGGCCAAAGGCATTTTGCCAAAAAAGGCTGAAGTTATCATTTCCGGCGCCCTTTTTCTTTGGTTCGTTTCTTTTTGGACGAACAAAAAGAAATGAACATATAAAAAAAGAGGGTACCCTTTTGAGATACCCTCTTTTTTTTCTTTTGCAAGGTAACCTCAGGATGAAAGGGTCCGGTCCGCCAGCAAGGCGGGCCAATCTCTTTTTCCATTCATTTTGTAAGGTTTTATCGAATTTACAGATTATCTTGCAGATAATCAAAATGTATTATTGGCATTATATGTTAATGATCAACAAGGTAGGTGCTTTTTAATGATCGATTATATAATGATGCCTCCAGACTTGCAGATAATGAAAATCTGGTAATTAAACCCGATAAATATAAAATTATAACATTAAATGAAAACCTTCTCACAATCAACGGGAAATTCTGCGGATCCAAAAGTTTTTTCAAATTCAAATAATTCATTTATGAAAACAAATTATTCCTACTGTATTGTATCACTTGTATTACTGATCACTTGTTTATTGTCCTACGGATGTTCACGTTCTGCTGAATCTCCTGTCAAATTTGAGGATGGCTTAATACGAAGCACTCCTGAAGAACAGGGGGTTCCTTCTGAAACTATTGCCCGGTTCTTCAGATCAGTTGAAGAAAAAGGTTATGATGTGCATGGACTTATGATGATACGACATGGTAAGGTGATAGCTGAACACTGGTGGGAACCTTATGCTCCACAGTTTCAACATGCCATGTATTCTGCAACAAAGACTTTTACAGGAACTGCTGTCGGCTTCGCAGTGCAGGAGGGTTTGCTGGATATCGAAGATAAGGTCATCTCCTTTTTTCCTGATCTTCTCCCGGATACAATTTCACCACAACTGGCCAGCCTGACAGTAAATCATCTGCTTACCATGTCGGTGGGTCATGCCTCAACACGATATGCCGGCTCCGGATTAAGCCAGGTAAAATTGTTCCTTGCTGCAGAATTCGCTCACGATCCGGGAACCTCTTTTGCTTACAACATAACTGCATCGCATATGCTGTCCCATATCATATCAAAAGTCAGCGGTGTTACAATCCTTGAATATCTTAAACCACGCTTACTTGATCCGCTTGATATTAAGGACGTGATCTGGGAAATGGATAACGACGGATATAACATGGGTAACGGAGGTTCTCATATGAAAACGTCTGATATGGCTAAAATGGGTCTGTTCCTTCTTAACAAAGGACTTTGGAATGGACAGCAGCTGCTTAACCCTGAATGGATTGAAGCAGCTACCACTCCGCATATCTTTCAGCATCCTGAATGGACTAAGGAAGAAATAGAAAATGCAGAGGATGATGGAGCTCAGGGATACGGTTACCAGATATGGATGGGACGTAATAACTCTTACCGGGCAATAGGCGGTCAGAACCAGCTGATAATGGTGATCCCTGAATACGATTTCATACTTGCCTGCCATAGCAGTATAGGCGACGAAGCGGGTTTCAACAGCCTGGTTTACGATATGCTGCCTTCAATGAGCGACAAGAAGCTGAAAACTGATAAATCATTCGACCTGAAAGATGCGATTTCAGGATATGAGATAAAAAAACCCTTTACAGGAGTAAGTACAGTAAAGGTAACTACAAGCACCAGAAGGTATCAGATGGAGGAGAATCAATCAGGTATCCGTAATATCTTTTTCCGCTTTGATGCATCAGGTAACTGTTATCTTACTTTTGTGACACCAGGTGCTATTCATAACATTCCATTCGGACTTGATACCTGGCTGCACGGAATGACAGACCGTACACTATCTATTGCACGTACTGTATACCCTAATGAAATGGGTGTCACTCCAGTCCAAACAGCAGGGATATGCACCTGGACAGGAGAGAACCAGCTCTCAGCTTACTACTTGTCAATGTTCAATCCCGGGTCAGATGAAACATTTAGGTTTACCTTTGAGGACGATAACCTTCAAATGGAAATCCTTGCTCCACCCGGCCGCAGAATGGGCCCTCCTGACATGCAACAGCCTGAACCGGGGAACATTGTCATAAGAGGAACCAAAATAATAGAGCCATAGAATAACTGATAACAACGATTTCTGTTAATACCTTGTAAAAGAATTAATATACTCAATATGTACATATCATCTGTAAAAAACCGAAGCTTATTTGCTGCTGTGATTTCTGTTTTCATCATTATGACAGGGAATAATATCCGGGCGCAGGAAGACATTGATGTCGGAGAAACGGGATGGAAAGTCAAGAGGCCCGTCATGGCTTCTGCCTGTGCCAACGGTTGTCCCTGGGGAGAGATCGGCGACTATGTGAAGGACGCAATGAAACCTTATGGCTATTCTGTGATCCTTTGCCGTAACTGCAACAGGGCCTACGGTCCTCCTCTTGTTTCTCAGAATGCCTATCCGCCACCCCTCGACGAGGTAAACCTTGAGGATGGCGTCAACGTCCGCGTAAATGCCAGGGTGGATTTCGGGGTGACATCAAGCGCTATGTTGAGTTCAGCATATAAAGGATCTCCGGGTGGCAATGAAGGATACCGTAATCTGCGTCTTATAGCTAAAATAGAAGACCCTTTTTATTTTCTCGTTGCTGTAAGAAAAGAATCGGGAATCAGGGATTTTAACCAGATAAAACAAAAACATCTCCCGGTTAGGATAATGGGTGCTGACGCCAATATGATGACGATACTTAAATATTATGGAATAAGTTCTGAGGATATTGAATCATGGGGAGGAAATATGAGGGCTACCCAGGAGGAGGCAATAAAAGGTGATTTTGATATCATCTCCGGATTCCTGGCCAGTCCGGCACTGAACAGGGAATCTTCAATATGGACAACACTGAGCCAGAAATTCGACCTTTATTTCATGGAATTACCCGAGGAGCTTCTGAAACAGATAGAAAAACAAAATGTTGATGCTGAGATTGTTGTAGCGCAACAGGAATTACTGAGGGGACTTAACCGCAGGATCAAAACTCTCGGCAGATCAGGAGAATCAGTTTTTGCACGCGATGATACTCCTGAACAGGCAGCTTATGATCTGGCAAAGGCAATAGATGAAAATCACGGAGCATTGAAATGGTTTATTAGGGTATATACCTACGATCCGAAAACAGTATGGCATAATTTTGGTGTTCCTTTGCATCCGGGCGCTGAAAGGTATTACCGGGAAGTGGGATACATGAAGGATTAGTAATAAATGTAAAATGAAACCTACATGTGCAGATTCCCAAAAGGAAATAATTGCTTGATCCATCTAATAGTCAGTAGACTACTGAAATAAAAATTAAATAAACGTTTAACAAAGAAAGGATTTATTAAACTTGTATCTGCTGGTCTGCTTTTATTCGTGGGTTTTAAGCTGCACTCTGGATCAAAAAGTCAGGTTAGGGGGAAGGTCATGCAATACCTTGGAATATGTATGTATGCTCTTCTGTTCAGAAAACAATCAGCCTCATTTTATCATGTAGAGATTGAAGATTGATGAAATTTTTTAGTGTCCTTGTCATATCCCATCATCCCTGCAAACTCTCTGGCCTGATGCATGAAAGCCTGAATCCTCATATCAATAGTAGTACTATCCTGTCCGTCGTAAGCTATGCTGATATATGGAATATTGTCATGATCCTTTTTAAACTCGGAGGATACTGATTCAACAACAGTACCAGGCATACAGGTAAAAGGCAGAATATTCACGATGCCGGAAATACCTGTTTTGGTCAAAGCAACAGAAGTACCAAGATTGAGAGCCGGATCACCATCATAATGCCTGTGGATATAAGGGCCACATGAGTCAAGCATCTCGTGAAGCTCAATGTCTCTCTTTTCATCATACTTACCAAGAAGCGCTTTCTGTATCTTCAAAGAAACGCTTTTCTGAACATAATACTGAATGTTTGATTTTATGATCCCTTTATAATCATTCTTCCATTTACTGTCACGCTGATATCTGTAAGTAGTGTAACTTAACCACTCTCCAAAAGGTGCGATCCATGTTTCAGCTCCGTTTTTCTCCAGTCTGTCAAGGATGAAACCATTACAGAACGGATTATCGCGCATGAAGATCTCACCTACTATGGCAATAACAGGTTTCCGTAATCCATCTTTCAAAGGGATCTCATGTATCCTTCGCGCAGTTTGTTTAAGTATCTCAATAGAGTCTTTCCCTCCTTTCTCTATCGAATTCACTATCATTGACAGCCCCTCTTCGTAAACACGATCCGTCATGCCCGGATGAGTCTCATAAGGCTTCCTTTCCTGCTTTAACTTCCTCAGAATATCTATTGAAACAATACCTTTCCAGGCAAGATAACGGAATTTTACTCCCTGACCACCCGAAAGAGCTTCATAAGAAGTGTCATTGCTCGGAGAGATTATCCTTACATCTTTAAATCCCAGACGCCTGAACAGGATACTCTGGAATTTATTGTATTGACCAAAACGGCAGGGACCGTTGTGATCAGGCATGAAAAAACTCACTTTTGAAGGATCAATCCCGGGTTCCATTAATTTCCTCAGAAAACTGCCGGTTGTACATATCATAGGGAAACATTCCCTTCCTGAAGTATATTTTCTCCCCAGTTCAAGATCCTTTTCGTTTTCTTTTGGCAAGACCATGGCATTTATTCCGCATGCCCTTGATGCAGCTGCAACGGCTTCTCCGGCATCACACATATACGGAAACCAGAGAACACGATCTTTTTCAGGAGAATTGGAAAAGCCAACCGGCGTGAAAACTTCATACTTCTTTTTGTTTGTCAGTTGTGACCCCCTAAGACTGTCAATAAAAGCTTCACATCGGGTTATCAGACCAGCATCAGCGCTGTGTTCATCAATCTCCAGTTCCAGATAGGGCTTGCCTGCCATCTCTTCAAGTACGAAATGAGAGAGAAAAGAATCAGGGCCACAGCGATAATTACCCATATATACTGCATGAAGCTTTTTATCCCGTCCAACAATCCTTGCCCCGGCAAGAATACTCTGCCCGTTGGGCCAGTACATCTGATAATAATCCCTGGTGATATGCTCTGCCGTAACAGGCAGAAAATCAATAGGTATGGGAATTACATTCAGGTTAATCAGTTTCTCAACCAGATTCATGTTCAGAGCAGGATCACCGGTGTTGTAAGGCCTTCCTAGAATGACTACAGCCTCTTTGTCTTCAGGAAGGCTATTGAGTACTTCTTTCCCTCTCTCTTCAAGAGTCCTCTCAAACTGAGTCTGATTACGGTCAGCATTCATTATCGCATCGACAACCCTTTTTGCAGGTATCTTAAATTTATCCCATATAAAATCAGATAATTCCTTGTTGAGAACTTTGCCGAAATACCTGAAATTAAGAGCCGGAATAAGCAACTTGTCCCTTTCTTCAGCAGTAAGAGCCGTTTTAACCATGAAAGGATAGGTTTGTACATAAGTGCAATTATAGTTGTAAGTGGGATTATCTTTTTCTCCTTTTTCATTAATGATGAAGGGAGTGAAAATATAATCAACCTTCTTTTCCAGTAAATCGTAAATATGTCCATGCATCACTTCTACAGGCAGACAGGTCTCCGCAACAATCATGTCCAGAGACTTCCTTACGATACGGTTATCAGTAGGAGAAGACAAAACTACACGAAAACCTAGCTCTTCAAAGAAGGTTCTCCAGAAAGGAAAATGCTGATGAAATAACATCAGACCCCTGGGGATGCCAATGGAGATTCTGTTGTCAGGAGGACTTTCCTTATAATCACTCATGAGCATTTTCATTCTCTCATCGAAATAATTGGGTATGTCATGTATTTTACTTTTGCGCTCCTCAACCTCAAATAATTCACAACGGGCACCGTAAAAAAGCGGCTTTTTTTCACCTTCAATTCTTACCCTTCTTATCTCACAATAATTGGTGCATTTTTTACAAATGAATTTGTCTATTGTATATGGTATCTTACTGATGTCCCACCCCTTGAACCGGGTTTGAAGATTGTTTTCTTTTACATGGTCTTTTGCCAGCATTGCAGCACCAATAGCTCCGGTAACATCAAAGTGAGGCGGTACATGTATCTTCTTCCCTGTAACTTTTTCGAAAGCAGCAACAACAGCTTTGTTATTGGTCACTCCTCCCTGAAAAAGAATATGGTTGCCAATTCGTTTTTTCCTGACAACCATATGAAGGTAATTTAAAACAATTGAATAAGCCAGACCACCAACCAGATCACTCGTTTTGGCTCCTTTTTGCTGATGTGAGTTAAGGTCTGATTCCATGAAGACGGTACATCTGTCACCAAGAGCTGCAGGCTTCTCTGCTTTGAGCGCAAGATTACCAAATTCTTCAATGATGTTAATATCAAGCTTTTCTGCCTGCTCTTCCAGAAAAGACCCGGTACCTGCAGCACATACCTTATTCATTTCAAAATCAACCACAACACCCTGATCAATGCTAATGTATTTTGAATCCTGCCCGCCAATCTCAAATATGGTATCTACATCCTTGTCAAATGCAATAGCTGCCGTAGCCTGAGCCGTGATCTCATTACGTATAAGATCAGCACCAATGAAATCTCCGGTGAGATAACGTCCTGATCCTGTCGTCCCTGCAGCTTTGACAATAACTTTATGGCCTACTTCATCGAAAATCTCAAGCATACCCCGCCTTATAGCTTCCAGTGGCTTACTGGCCGTTGGTAAATAACGACGGGCAATAACCTGATTGTCGTCATCAATCAAAACAACATTAGTACTTAATGACCCGACATCCAGGCCCAGATATACTGCTGTCTTCTCAGATCTGTCCGGTAAAATCTTTATATCTTTTATAAATATTGTGTCAGTTTCCCGGAGAGGATCAAGATACTTGCCCTGAGAATCACCACTCACAAGATATTTATCAAGTCCTTTCAGCCCTTTAAAAATAGCTTTGCCTCTCTTATCTGTTGATAAAGTATGTAAAACAGCACCAATAGCACCCATAGAAGCATGATGCAGGGGAATAATGAGATCATCCTTTCCTGCATTCAGAATTTCCCGGAAAGCTCTTTCAACACCAGCATTGGCAGCTACACCACCCTGGAATATAACTGGAAATTCAAGCTTCTTCCCTTTGGCCATCGAACTTATGAAATTACGGGCAACAGCAAAACAAAGCCCTGCAACAATATCATGCACCGGAGTAGCTATCTGCTGCAAATGAATCATATCACTCTTGGCAAAAACACTGCATCTGCCTGCTATACGTGGTGGATTTTCAGACTTTAAAGCCAGCTCACCAAATTCCTTTTCAATCGAAACACCTATCCTTTTTGCCTGCTGATCAAGAAAAGATCCTGTGCCCGCAGCACATAAGTTGTTGATCTGAAAATCCATCAGCCTGGAAGATCCTTCTTCAGAGGTGTTCATGAAAATAAGTTTTGAATCTTCTCCTCCCATCTCAATAATAGTCCTGGCTTCAGGATAATATTCCGACACAGATGTCGACTGGGCAATTATCTCATTTACATAATGCCCTCCTATAAGATCAGATACAAGATTACCGCCACTGCCTGTAAGCGAAAGACTTTCAATTGTATAACCCTTATATTCCCCGAGTATTTGCCCGAGAACTTCCCTTAACCGGTGAAATGGTTTACCATGACAGTAATCGTAACGGTCTTCAATGATTCTTTTGTCACTATCAATCAGAACAGTATTCAATGATATTGATCCGATATCAATTCCAAGATGTAATCCGCCTCCCGGTTTTTTAGTATTTCTACTCAGATCAGTCATTTCCTTATTGCATTTATGGTACAATATGTTTGAAATATCGATACTCAAGATTATTCTCTACATCTACCCCTTATCATTATCCTTTTATTGCAGTCAAAAAACCGCAATAATTATCGGGGCTCAGGCCAATATACAACAAATATATAAGTCATTTTTCATTTTAATATAAGCAAATCCTTTTTTTTAGTTGTAACAATACAAAAGTTTATACAGCAAAGAAAGGCCGAAGAATTATTATAATTTATCACAAAAACTGTAATAAGTTCATGTTCTGCTTGAAACACTACAGGCAGATATGTAACATTATAGCGGAATTGTCAGTATAACAGAAAAATACATTTTTTTTGTTTTTTCATAATATCTTCATCTTTCACGGAATATATTTGATATGACAACAAATTATTAACTGAAACATTACAAAGATGAAAAAAGGAATTCTTATAAGCGCAATAGCTCTTTTAATAAGTGCAGGCGTATCGGCCCAGGAAGTTACCGGAACACAGGTGAAAACCAAAAGACAACAGAGAATTGAAGCACGACAGCAGGCCAGAGCAGAGAAGAGAATACAGGCTATGGAGCAAAGCGGTGATCCCATAATGACACGGTCACGTGCCAAAAGGCAAAATCAGGGTGCCGTTGTTAGTGAAACAGCAAGAGGAACTCAGTCAGGTCAGGGACAAGGCCAGGCTGTCAGTACCCAGGCAAGAATGAAAGGTGAAAGCCAGAAAGCCCGGGTAAAAAGCAATAATGCTGCAAGAGCAAATAAAAATAATGTGAACCGTCCGGCTGTAGCTCCAGGAAAAGGAGCAGGAAGAAGATAATCCTGCCAGATCCTTTTCTTTTAAAAACAGCTCAATATACTTCTATTCAGGGGTGTCTCAAAAAAGACACCCCTGATTTTTTGTATTAATGTTCGTGCCTTTTCTGGTGCGCCAGCACTTATTTTGCGAACTTAATATCTTGACAACTATTATTAAAAAGAAGAAGAAATTCTGAAATATGAACATGAAGAAAGAAAATAG
>JAAYDB010000073.1 GCA_012729475.1 Bacteroidota bacterium | reverse complement strand
GTTCCAGTCCGCTCAGTCTGGTATATTTTTCAGGCCTGGATGGTACTCTTGGGCTGTATCGCCGCGCTGCTTCAGCAATTTTTTTGATGTGCCCGGGAGTTGTCCCGCAACAGCCTCCGATAATATTTACCCATCCTGCCTGCATAAATTCTTCAGTCACAGAAGCCATATATTCAGCTGTCTGATCATATTCTCCGAACTGGTTAGGTAATCCGGCATTAGGATGAACAGAGACGAAAAATCTGCTCTTTGCCGATAACTCTTCCACGAAAGGCCTTAACTGATCTGCTCCAAGAGAACAATTCAATCCAAGACTGAAAAGAGGGAAATGAGAAACAGATATCATGAATGCTTCCAGAGTCTGGCCGGTAAGAGTCCTGCCACTTGTATCAGTTACAGTCACTGACACCATTACAGGAAGCCTTTTCCCTCTTTCCTCAAATATATTATCTATTGCAAAAAGGGCTGCTTTACAGTTAAGGACATCAAAAACTGTTTCTATCAGGAGGATGTCGGCACCTCCGTCAATAAGGCCGGCAACCTGTTCAGAGTAAGCAAGAACAAGATCATCAAAAGTGACAGAACGGGCACCCGGATCGTTCACATCCGAAGACATTGATGCAGTACGGTTTGTGGGACCTATAGAACCAGCAACAACATGTCTCTCCTTTGCCTCCTTATCCTCAAATAGGGAAACAGCCTCTTTAGCCAGCTGCGCAGAACGTTTATTCATCTGATAAACATGTTCCTGCATACCATAATCGGCCTGAGAGATACTGTTAGCCGTAAAAGTGTTGGTAGTTATAATATCAGCTCCGGCTTCAAGATATGCGGTATGTATCTCTCTTATAATATCGGGACTGGTCAACGACAATAAGTCGTTGTTACCTCTCAGGGGCATAGGATGATCCCGGAATAAGTCACCCCGGAAAGCGGTTTCATCAGGATTATATTTCTGTATCATGGTCCCCATTGCTCCATCGAGAACCAGTATCCTGTCCAGTATTATTCTCTCCAGTTCTTTTTTCATCAGTTTATTCCTTTAAGTCTGGTATTAACGATAAAAACATCCGGGTCTTTCAATTTATCACCCAGTTGAAAAAGGCTGGCAAGATTAATAATTCCTATCAAATATTTATAGGAATTACTGCTAAAATATTCAGAAATCTCTTCAAAGGTAAAATATGACATTGGTATCCTTCTTTTCTTCGAAGGATCTTTGACACATATCCGTGCAATATCTGCACTGAAACCCTTGCTGCTTTTCAGCATATCATGCTGACCCTGACCCACACAGTCATATCCGGACAGACCTATATGTAATTTTTCCTTTGTCATGTCTTACATGTTATTAAATAACCTTACTGAAGGCCTGTTTAAAATCATTAATTATATCATCAATATGTTCAAGGCCTACTGACACGCGGAAAAGACCAGGCTCCACACCTGCTGCCAGTTGCTCTTCATCAGTAAGCTGGGCATGGGTGGTACTGGATGGCTGAATGATAAGCGTTTTGGCATCTCCTATATTTGCCAGATGACTTACAAGTTGAAAATGTTCTACCAGACGGACAGCTTTTGATCTGTCGGTCTTCAAAACAAAACTCAACACCCCTCCTGGTCCGGCGGGAAGATATTTTTTTGCCATTTCATAGGAAGGATTACCAGTCAAACCCGGATAATTAACTTTCTCAACGCAGTCCTGTTTCTGTAACCATGTGGCTAGAGCCATGGTATTGGTTACATGTCTTTCCATCCTGAGCGACAATGTCTCCAGTCCCTGAAGAAGGAGAAACGAATTGAAAGGGCTGATAGAAGGGCCCAGATCTCTAAGCCCTTCAACACGGGCTTTGACAATAAAAGCAATATTCCCGTCTGGTGATTGTTCTGAAAACTGCTTCCCGAAAACCAGTCCGTGATAACCTTCTGAAGGTTCGGTAAAAACATCAAAATTACCATTATTCCAGTTAAAATTACCGGCATCAACAATAACGCCTCCTATACTGGTACCATGACCTCCTATCCATTTAGTGGCCGATTCAACAATAATATTTGCACCATAATCTATCGGACGGCATAGATAACCACAAGCTCCGAATGTGTTATCAACTATAAGAGGTATCCCGTATTTCCCGGCCAGTTTGGCAAAAGCCTCAAAATCAGGAATATTAAAGCCAGGGTTACCTACCGTTTCGACATATATGGCCTTTGTCTTCTTGTCTATTAATGCTTCAAACGAAGCCGGTTCAAGATCTTTGGCAAAACGGGCTTCTATGCCAAAACCTGCAAAAGTGACCTTAAACTGATTATATGTTCCTCCATATAGAAAAGGGGAGGTCACAAGGTTTTCTCCTTTACGTACTATGGTAGTGAGAGTTATGAACTGAGCGGCATGGCCTGAGGCTACAGCCAGAGCGGCTTTACCGCCCTCCAGAGCAGCTACTCTTTTCTCAAAAATATCAGTAGTGGGATTTTGAATCCTTGTGTAAATATTTCCCTGTTCAGAAAGATTGAAAAGGCCGGCAGCATGTCTGGCATCTCTGAATACATATGATGTGGTCTGATAAACAGGCACGGCTCTTGAATATGTTTCACTGTCGGGCCGATGCCCTGCATGTATCTGTAATGTTTCGAATTTCATCTTTTCGTGTATTTTAATGTATAATAATGTTTATAATAAATGCTTACAGAACTTACCGTTCTGTCAATACATTACATCATCCTGCTGAAAATTTTAATTGTTTTTACAAATCAGGATCTACCTGCACATGCACATAGGCATTATCAGGCTTATTCTTTTTGTTCGCATCTGATGAAATAACTTCATGCTTGCTGTGTTAATTTTTATCATCTCCCGTTTTCCCGGGATTAGGTTTTGGCACCTTTTCCTGCCCTGTGTAATAAATACTGACAAGTTGGTTGCCAGGGTTTCTCTGAGCCTAGTCTCTCCGCCCTTCTTAATAAAAATCAAAGACCCTTTAATGGAAGGAATATTTGATTTGTGAGGCCAAAGATATGAAGCTTTTTAAGAAAACAAAAATAATTAATTTACTTTTGTCTCATCAAACAAACCGGTATGCAAAACACTCTTTACATCTACAACAGTCTAACCCGTAAAAAAGAATTATTTGTACCGCTTCATCCCCCTTTTGCAGGGCTTTATGTTTGCGGACCTACTGTTTACAGCGATACTCATCTCGGACACGCACGTCCAGCCATAACCTTCGACCTGCTGTTTCGCTATCTCACTCATCTTGGATACAAGGTCAGATATGTCAGGAATATTACCGATGTGGGACATCTGGAAAATGATGCTGATGAAGGTGAGGACAAGATACAGAAAAAAGCAAGGCTGGAGCATCTTGAACCCATGGAAGTGGTACAAAAATACATGAATAACTTCCATAAAAATATGGAGAAACTTAATACTCTCGCTCCTTCCATAGAACCGCGGGCTACAGGACATATTATTGAACAACAGGAATTTATCAAATCCATTTTGAAAAATGGCTATGCCTATGAGGTAAACGGATCAGTGTATTTCGATATCAGTAAATACTCGGAGAAATATCCTTATGGTAAATTGTCAGGCAGAGTGCTTGAAGATTTAAAAGGCAATCTTCGTGAACTGGAAGGACAGGAAGAAAAACGTAATCCCTTCGACTTTGCTCTCTGGAAAAAAGCCTCTCCTGAGCACCTCATGCAATGGCCTTCTCCCTGGGGTAACGGTTTCCCCGGATGGCATATAGAGTGTTCTGTGATGAGTACAAAATATCTTGGAGAAACCTTCGACATTCACGGAGGAGGGATGGATCTTCGCTTTCCACATCATGAATGTGAAATAGCACAGTCAACAGCAGCCCTCGGCAAAGAATCGGTGAAATACTGGATCCATAATAACATGATAACCATCAACGGACAAAAGATGGCGCGCTCTCTGGGTAATTTTATAACCCTCGATCAGCTCTTCAGTGGAAATCACTCAACGCTGAAACAGGCATACGACCCGATGACTATAAGATTCTTTATCCTTCAGGCGCATTACCGCAGTACTATAGACTTCTCCAATGAAGCCCTCCAGTCAGCCGAAAAAGGGCTCAGGAAACTCATGCAGGCAGCTAACACCCTTAAAAAGATTAACCCTGAAACATCTTCAACAGTTGATATTACAAGCCTGAAAACAAAATGCTATGAAGCAATGGATGATGATCTTAACAGCCCCGTCCTGCTCTCCCACCTCTTCGAAGGAGTTAAAATTATCAATTCAGTTAATGATGGTCTCGAGAAAATAAATAATGAAGACCTTGAACTCCTGAAAAATATCTTCCAAATATTTGTCTTTGATGTTCTTGGACTGAAAGATCAGACTGATACCGACATCGATGAGGAACTAACCGAAAACCTGATCAGTATTATTATCAATCTGCGACAGGATGCAAAAAACAGGAAGGAATGGGAGATATCTGATAAAATCCGCGAAGATTTGAAGAAAACAGGAATAGTGTTGAAAGATAAGAAAGACGGTGTTGAATGGGAACGGGAATAAAAAAGACAGGTAATAAATCCGTATTAAGAACTTATGACAAATTCTTCTGACAATATATTTACATCACCCTCAACAGATAAACTCTGGAAGTACAAATCATCCGTCATCAATGTAGGCACTGTTCCCCTGGGAGGCGATAACCCTGTCCGTATCCAGTCAATGACCAATACCGACACCAACGATACAAAAGCATCTGTGGCGCAATGCATAAGGATAATTGAAGCCGGAGCCGATTTTGTGAGACTGACAGCCCAGGGCATTAAGGAAGCCACTAACCTTGAAAACATAAAAAAACAACTTCGTAAAGCAGGCTTCGAAACACCCCTGATAGCCGACATCCATTTTAATCCTGCGGCTGCTGAAACAGCTTCACGAATAGTTGAAAAAATAAGAATAAATCCCGGCAACTATGCTGATAAAAGAGCCACCTTCACAAAAAAGGATATAACGGAAAAGGAATATAATGAAGAGATTGAGAAAATACATCAACGTCTTCTTCCTTTGATAAATATATGCAGGGAAAACAATACTGTTATACGTCTTGGCATTAATCATGGTTCTTTATCTGACAGGATCATGTCACGTTATGGTAATACTCCTTCGGGAATGGTTATCTCTGCTATGGAATATATAAAGATCTTCCATTCGGAGAATTTCCATAACCTTGTTCTTTCTGTGAAATCTTCTGATACTGTTGTTCTTGTTGAAGCCAACAGACTTCTGGTAAAAATGCTTGGCAAATTCGGGCTTTATTACCCTGTCCATCTTGGTGTTACGGAAGCCGGCGAAGGAGAGGACGGACGTATACGGTCGGCTGCCGGTATAGGAACACTGCTTTCAGAAGGTATTGGAGATACTATAAGAGTGTCATTATCGGAAGAGCCTGAAAATGAAATACCTGTTGCCAAAGAGATTATTACTTTTCTGGGAGGTAGAGAACAACGTGTGAAAACACCTCTCAGGCCTGTCGATATCAAGATTCACAACACAGTTTACCATCCGGAAGTGATAAGCTATAAAGATGGACGCTATTTAAAAGAAAACGGAGATCCATATAAGGGCAGGATGTTGATTTTTAAGGCTTTCACTCCTCCTTTATTGAGTGGCAAAGAGAAAGAACCGGTTTTTCTCAATCCGGTATTCTCTGAAGATGATCCTGTAAAGTTGTCTATCGATGCTGCTGCCTTATTAGGACGTTATTTCATCCTCAGACAAGCTGACGGTCTGTGTATAACCAACAGCGGGACAATACAGGGAGAAGAACTGACTAAACTGGCCTTCTCTATCCTTCAGGCTACAGAAGCCAGAATAACCAGGAATAAATATATCTCATGCCCTACCTGTGGCCGCACTAAGTTCAATCTACAGGAAGCTGTGAAGAAAGTGAAAGAAGCTACCGCACATCTTACAGGCTTAAAGATAGCTATAATGGGGTGTATCGTTAACGGACCGGGTGAAATGGCTGGTGCTGATTATGGCTATGTAGGATCTTCTCCGGGGAAAGTACATATCTACAGAGGAATAGATCCTGTGTATAAAAATATCCCTGAAAAAGAAGCTGTGGAAAAGCTTGTGGAACTGATAGAAGATGATCTGAAAAAAGATCCCCGCTGACATCCGGAGATTTGTCTAAGGACTAAAAAAGGACATTTATACCAGTTTATAATCCAGCTGCTTTTTCTTTAGATCGGCATTCACCACCTCAATAGTGATTTTGTCTCCAAGCATATATACTTTCCCTTCCGAACGACCACGCAGACAGTAATTATCTTCATTATATTCATAATAATCATCGTCAAGATCCCGTACATTGACCATCCCTTCACACTGGTTCTCTATTATCTCCACATAGATACCCCATTCTGTAACACCGGAAATAATACCCTCATACTGCCTCCCTGTTTTATCACTCATATATTCAACCTGCTTATACTTGACAGAAGCTCTCTCTGCTTCAGTAGCAAGCCTTTCCATACGCGAAGAGTGTTCACAAAGCTTTTCGTATTTACCCCTGTCCCCGGGTTTATCTCCCGAGAGATACAGCGATAACAACCTGTGCACCATCATATCAGGATATCGTCTTATAGGTGATGTAAAATGGGTGTAATATTTCAGGGCCAGGCCATAATGGCCAATATTATCCACTGAATAGATGGCTTTTGCCATTGCCCTGAGAGCCAGAGTCTCAATGATATTCTGTTCTTTCTTACCTGTCAGGCTGTTCAATAATCTGTTCATGGCTTTCGGAAGAGATGTTTTGTCATTATCCTCCAGTTTGTAACCAAACCTGCCGATGAACTGGCTGAAGTCACTGATCTTCTCAGGATCAGGCTTATCGTGAACCCGGTACACAAAGGTGTTGCCATGCAACTTTCTGCCAATATATTCCGCCACTCTTCTGTTGGCCAGTATCATAAATTCCTCCACCAACTGATTGGCCGTACCCATCTCACGGAATTTAATACCTACAGGTCTTCCCTCATCATCGAGGTCGAACTTAACTTCTACCTTCTCAAAAGAAAAAGCCCCTGCTGCATACCGCTTTGTCCTTAACATCTGGGCCAGTTCATGCAAACGCAGCACTTCCTCTTTCATGTCTCCTTCGCCAGTGTCAATAACATACTGAGCCTCTTCATAAGAAAAACGCCTGTCAGAATTTATAACAGTTCTGCCAAACCATTCATTAATAACATCTCCTTTGTCATTCATCTCAAAGACAGCAGAATAAGTCAGTTTATCCTCGGATGGATTGAGAGAGCATATATTATTAGATAATCTTTCAGGTAACATGGGGACAACCCTGTCAACAAGATAAACAGAAGTAGCCCTTTGTTTAGCTTCTTCCTCTGTAAGACTACCCTGCTTAACAAAATATGTTACATCAGCAATATGCACGCCTGCTTCCCAGTTGCCGTTATCAAGTTTTCTTAAAGACAATGCATCATCAAAATCACGGGCATCGGCCGGATCAATTGTCAGAGTAGGTATCTGGCGAAAATCGCGTCGTCCTGCTATTTCTTCCTTCGTTACATCAGGAGAGATTTTCTCTGCATCGGCTTCCACTTCGTCAGTAAAAGCATAAGGAAGTTCATACTCTGCAAGAATGGCATGTATCTCTGTCTCATGAAGACCCGGCTCACCCAGCACTTCAACTATCTCGGCAACAGGATTCTTTGATTCCGGAGACCAGTCAACAATCTTTGCCACCGCTTTCTCACCCTGCCTGGCACCATTAAGCTTATCCGACGGAATAAAAAGATCAAAAGGCATGTTCTTGTTGTCGGGAATAAGAAAAGCAAAATTAGGCATCACCTCAACAATCCCAACAAAAGTGTTGCGCCATCTTTCCATTATCTCAACAACTTCTCCTTCCGGCCTGCTTCTTTTCTTATTGGTAAAAAGCACTACCTTCACTTTGTCGCCGTGAAGAGCCGTATGCAGATTCTTAGCCGAGACAAAAACATCTACTTCCCTGTCTTCTGATTCAATAAAGCCATAACCCATACGTGTCAGATCAACAGTGCCTGTTACATACTCCCTGCTGTCCTTCGCCCTGTAACGACCATGACCGGTCTCCTTAACAGAACCTTCCCTGACAAGCTCCTTCAGTATATCCGATATGACCTTCTTGTGAGCAGGATCACTGATATTGAGGCGTTTTGCTAACTGCTTATAATTGAATTCCTTTCCGGGTGCATTAGATATAAGGGACAAAATCTTCCCTTTGATCTGCCCTTTTGAGAGACCGGATTTCTTCCCGGTCTTATCTTTATTTCTCATAATATGCTTTTTGCGAAGGTAACAAAATGAACTATTATTTTCATACATTTGAAATATAATCTAATCCGCTACCTATGGCTGATCTTAACTCTGTTGTCTCCCGTTCACCTTCAGTAGTAACAAGGAAAACCGGAAATGAATATGTTCTTGTACCGCTTACAGATAATATTGCCGATATGACCAGTGTATATACCCTTAATGAAACAGGAACCTTCATCTGGGAGCTTATCGACGGGGAAAAAAATGTCGGAGACATAATAAATGCTCTTATCAGGGAATATGATACCGACTCTGATACTGCAAAAGAAGATGTCTTGTCTTTTATAAGTAAAATGAAAAAATATCTTGTCGTAAAATAATGATGAACCATTCTTCATCCCGCTTATTTTAAAAACAAAAAACAGCTCAACCGGGCCCATGATAAATTATAACTTACAAATAGCAGGATATAATATAAGAATTGAATCAGACCAGGACGGACCCGATCTGGTACCTGAAGAAAGATTCCATAAAAATATTATCAGGTCGGCTGACTATGATGTTTTAATCAGGGTCCATCCGGGTCATTACATAATACCTGAAGAAGCTGAGAGATTATTTGTTGCACCTTATATCATTGAAGTAAAAGATATGAAAATAACTTCCAGAGATAACTTCTGGAGTGTTTACCGCTATCGGTCTTCTTTGTTCATTTGCACTAATTTTCCGGCCGATAAAAACAAAACCGCTGTTCTTAAATTCTCTTTGCTGATGCGGGAATGGGATCTCTGGATAGATGGTGCCGGTAACTCCTTCGATCCCCTTGAATATCCTCTTGACGGTCTGATACTGTATTATCTTACAGTGATCAACGGAGATATCATGATACATGCTGCCGGAGTCAATATAGCCGGACAGGGTTTTCTCTTCAGCGGTATCTCCGGAAAGGGTAAAACAACGATCGCTACAATATTTGGAGACTCAGGGGCACGTATTATTCACGATGACAGACTGATAATAAGAAATATCAACAGTGACTATTATATGTTCAACACTCCGGTAAGACGGGATGATTCACCTGATAAATCCCACCTTCACCGTATCTTTCTCATTGAACATGCACAGGTAAACAAAATCTCTCCTTTAAGCGGAGCTAAAGCTGTTACAAATGTAATAGCTAATTGTATCCAGCATAACTATAGTTCCGATATGATAGCCCGTTTCCTGGGCTCAGTGTCAATATTGTGCTCAGCCATTCCGGTTGCCACCCTTCAATTCAAACCCGACCGTAGTGTGATTGATCATTTGCTTGAGTATGTATAAAACCACAAAAGATCATAAAATACTGAGTGACCTCGGATTCTCTCTTCTCGAGGAAGGGAGGATAATAAAGATAAAAGCCTGCGGATACAGTATGTACCCTGCCATTAAACCGGGCAGTATAATTTTTATCGAACCATTATCGGAAAATGAAAAACCTGTTCCCGGAGAAATAATATCACGTAAAAGAGGACAAGACCTGGTTGTTCACCGCCTTGTCAGAATTATCCGGAACAACGACCAACTGAGCTTTGTAACAAGAGGAGATAGTTGTATAAGGGAAGACTTACCTGTCAGTCAGGATCAGATAGTGGGAAGAGTGATAAAAATAACAGATAACAAAGGAAGAATAAGCGAAGGTCGTCAACTAATACGAAAACCTCACTATATTTATAACAGGATAAGGGTAAGGATTATATTAACTATCAAAAAAACCCTGAATATACTGTTTAGACTGACAGTTAAGACAAATGAATCATAAGACTGAATGCGCACAAAAATAAAATACTTCAGGGAATCGATCAGGCTTGTATGGAGAAGTGCGCCTGAATGGACTATGGCAAATATTATCATTTCAGTCCTTCGCAGTTTCCTTCCACTGTTACTTATCTGGCTTATCAAAGAACTTGTTGACGGAATTACTCTTGCTGCTTCATCACCATCTGAAAATAATTCTTTCGAAAATATTTTATGGCTGATTATTTCCGTTGCTGTTTTCTGGTTTCTTGATGAAGCTGCATCGGGTATCGACACATTTGTGAGGAAAAAGCAATCCATAAAACTTGAGTCATATATGTACGGCCTTCTTCATTCGAAAGCAGTGAGACTGGATCTGATCAACTTTGAAAGACCTGAGTTTTTTGATTCTTTGTCACGTGCTTCACGCGAAGCACCATGGCGCCCCAACAGTATTTTAAACCATCTGGTAGCTTTAAGCAGAGGCCTCCTATCTCTGGTTCTTATGGCCGGTCTCCTGGTTTTTCTGCACTGGTCACTGGCCCTGTTACTGTTATTGGTCAATATCCCCGCTATATGGCTGCGACTTCATTATACAGATATCCTTTACAACTTCCGCAGGAAACAGACACCTGAAGCAAGAAAAGCCCAGTATTTCAACTGGCTTCTGACAGGCAACAGACCATCAAGAGAAATCAAGCTTTTTGGACTGGGTAACTATTTCATCTCTCTCTTTAAAAAATCCTTCCTGAAAACACAGGAAGAGGAACTGGAAATAGTTAAAAAACGTACTCTTATTGAACTGGTGTCTGATATCTTCAAAGCAGCTGCAGTGCTGATAACAATGTTGTTCATTGCCCGACAAACAATAACCGGAGATCTCACCCTTGGACAAATGGCTATGTTCCTTCTGGCTTTCCGGCAGGGCATGATTTACATAAAAGATTTTCTCGGTTCTCTTTCCGGATTATACGAAGATTCTCTTTTTATTGGCGATGTATTCGAGTTTCTCTCTCTTGAGGAGAATGTCAGAGCTATTCCCCCTGTTAAGAAAATACCCGTATTCTCACAAAAGATCTCTGTCGATAATTTGTCTTTTTCTTATCCGGGGAGTGATACAAAAGTGATAGACAATATATCCTTTGAGGTCAAAAAAGGAGAAATACTTGCTGTAGTAGGACCAAACGGTGCAGGGAAGAGCACCCTGGTAAGACTCCTGTGCAGGCTGTATGACCCGCTCTCGGGCTCTGTATTGTATGACGGAATTGATATAAGAAATTTCGATCCTGAAGAATACCGGAAAATGTTATCGGTTGTCTTTCAGGATTTCATGCTTTACAATATTAGTGCAGGTGAAAATATAAGACTTGGTGATGTAGAAAAGACAGATGCCGACAGGAGTATTCCAAAAGCAGCTTCTGTAACAGGCATTAATGAACTGATAAGTAAATTGCCAAAAGGTTATTCCACGGTCATAGGAACTCTTTTTGAAGACAGCCGTGAGCTCAGCTGGGGCGAATGGCAGAAGATAGCCCTTTCAAGAGCTATCTTCCGTGAAGCCCCCGTTCTGATACTTGATGAACCCTCAAGTGCACTGGACGCAGATACTGAGTACGATATTTTTAAACGTTTCAGAGAAATAGTAAAAGAACGTACTTCAATCCTTATCAGTCACAGGTTTACCAATGTAAGCCTTGCCGACAGAATAATAGTCCTGGAAAAAGGCAGTGTTGCAGAAACAGGCACCCATAAAGAACTAATGAGGAGAAAAGGTGCGTATTATTCCATGTACTCCAAACAGAGTAAGCGGTTTGAAAAATGAAAAACCATCATGATATCCTGAATGAAGAACTTCTCCTGACCGGTTTGTGCCGTATTTCCTTCAACAAAGAACAGGCCGGGATGGTCAAAAAGCTATCTCAAGGTACTGTTAACTGGGATTATTTCTGCAGGATGGCTTCAGAACATGGGATAGCTGCTCTTGTTTACCATAACCTCGAAAAACTATCCCTGTTGGATGAATTACCAGATGAAACAAAAAATTTCCTCAGACAAAGCCTGCTAATAAGTCTTAATAGAAATACCCTTAACACCAGTTCTTTAGTCAATGTCCTGAAACTACTTAATAAACACAAAATAAAAACAGTCCTTCTTAAAGGAATTGCCCTTGAATTAACAGTTTATGAAAATGAAGGGATAAGACAGATGACTGACATCGATGTATTAATGAAAAGGGAAGACTGTCTGAAAGCCCGTTCACTGCTACTCGCAGACGGATTTGTTGAAATGCCTCTGAAATCAGTATTCTACAAATATATTATAGGTTATATCGGGAAACACCTGCCAACACTAATAAAAGATAAATTCCGACTTGAACTCCATCATGAATTGTTTGGGAAAGATAAAAAGCTTCTTACCCGCCTACTATATGATACCAGCCACCCAAAAGAGATAAACGGAGCAAAAGCATTTATTCCCGATCCCTGTATCTTTTTCCTTTATCTGGTAAAACATCTCTCAAAGCATGAAATGAACAATGAGTCGCAACTGCGTCTTTATACAGACCTTGTCGTCATGATTGAAAAAGAAGGTAAGCAGATACTGACACCTGAACTCATTGAATATTCGGAGAAAGCGGGGATGACCAAAACACTTGCAATGCATCTTGAACCATTGAGAGAATTCTGGAGAATATCTTTCCCGGAATGCATCAATGAAATTATTGATAAATATTCCGGTCAGGATTCACTAAACAGCTTCCAGTTTTTTCTTAAAAGTCCTAAGAATAATCCGGTGCGCGACAGATCCCGTTTATACCGTCATACCTTTAATGAGGTTCCCGGCTTCCACCGTAAATTACTTTTCCTTCTGGGAGATCTCTTTCCTTCTGTCAGTTTCATGAAAAAGCGTTACAACTGCCCGGGTATCCTGTGCATAATACCAAGGTATTTCCTCAGATGGGGTAAGTTATGGTACCTTATTAAAAAGATATGAGTATCCGGAATGACAAACAATATTTCATTGATTTTCAGGCGTTTTTAGAAATTTTATTAATCATTCCGGATACTCATTTTAAAAGATAACTGATTTGCAATCCTGCTAAATAGCTTTATTCTCTCTCCCTGTATCGCCCGTCATGTTTTTCACTAAATAATCTAAAATCTTTTGCTGGTTAATGAAATTTTATTTAGTTTTATATACTGGTCATCCTGCAATTTTTCTAAGTTTTTTAGAATCATGACGCGACAAGACAAAGAAATGATTAAGCTACGCATTTTGCGGCTTGCAGCATTGAAAAGTACCGGCAGGCCTGCAGATCTGGCAATTCGATTTAATATCAGTGAGAGATCCGTTAAAAGAATAGTTGGAGAGATAAGGAATGAAGGGAAAAAGATCTGGTTTTGCCGGTTTTGCGGATCCTATGTTACAGAAAATACTTTTAGTGAGGCCCCCGGGGACCTGCCAGAAGTGATTATGTAAAAATAACCGGCTGTTTTTATTGTATTGAAGAGTTTAATACCCTGATTAAACTGCATTTACCCCGGACTTTTCAGTCCGGAGTAAGCAGCTTCTTTAAGCACTAAGTGTCCACCACGCAGCGAGCATCTTTTTATTCACTCTGTAAAAGAGATTTGTTCTCAAATTAACCTAAACCTTATTAACCTATGACAGACACTTTCTAAAGACAATAATAATAACTCCCGGGGCCAAAAAAATAAAAAATCCGATTTTTTTTCATTTTTTTGCTATCAGAAGGCAGATAAATATTTTGTTTTACTTTTTAATTATCCAATAGACTGTTTAAGGCTCCGGCAATATCCCCCTTCATGAAAACCATTTCCACTCCTTTCTGCTTCAGCCTTTCTATTCCTTTTTTACCTATATATGTTGACAGGATAACCTTACAGTCATTAATGACTGTGTAAACATCCATTGTTTTCAGATGCTGCATAGTAGTCTCATAAGGGTTAGACCTCTTTTCAAGAAAAACAATCTCCCTGTTGTTTACTATTTTATAGATATAAAAGAACCTGGCCATCCCAAGCATCTTTGGGTAAATAGTGATCCCGTCATTGGAAGGGACAGCTACCAGGAAGGATTTTTCCGTGTCGGGTTCCATTATTAAGAATATTTTTTTTCAGTCAGGTCTGTCTAAGATAAGCAAAAAAGAAATATCCTGGTTGAGAATTATCATATTCAGTATCTATGTCAGAAATGCAACTATCTTTAACTTAGCCAATCAGGCTTTCTGTTTTCAGATCTGCCGGCAGTAATTTTTTCTTTGATCCGGGTCTTGATCATATCAACAGTCACTCCTTCCTCTTTCAATATATTGTCAATGATCCTACCCTTTTCCATGATAAGGAAACGGCTGCATACATTAATAATAAGATCCAGATTATGAGAAGTAATGAAAAGTGTCTTATTGTTTCTTATTGTATTTATCAATCCTGTCAGTAAATCAATTGTATGAATATCAAGATGAATAAATGGTTCATCAAAAACCAGAACCTCCGGATTATGGATAATTGCTGCAGCTAAAGCAACTTTCATCTTCTCACCGGCAGATAAACGGGCAATCTTTATTTTGTCAACAGAAACAATATTAAATAAAGTTGTCACATCGCCGATCCGTTTGGAAATCTCCTTAGGGTCAACATGCTGAAACTTACAGACAAATCTCAGATACTGCGATGGTGTGAACTCATCTACAAATACAGGAGGACTTATAAGAATGCCAAGCTTATTTTTATAACTGACATTCAACGGTGTAACCTTTTTATTAAAGACGATCACCTCTCCATTATTATATTTAATCAGATTACACATGATATTTATTGTGCTTGTTTTACCACAGCCATTATTCCCGACAAGACCAACGGCTTCGTATTGACTTACTGAAAAAGACATACCGTTAAGGGCAACAACATTCCCGTATTTTTTTCCCACATTATTGAATTGAATAATCTGATCCATGTTAATCATTTTTATTTAGCTGAAGAGATCTACTGATAATGAATACAAGAGATAATACTACAAGACCTGATAATATTATCATTGTTAATACTCCGGAAACAAAATAAGCTGATAATAAGAGACCGGTGAAGGCAGGAATATATATTCCTGAAATCAGTTTAGAAACATTATTAAAAAGTATCAGTCTGCCTGAAAAAATAACAATGAGAATTGAAAACAAGGTTAGATAAAGAAGATAATCAATACCTGTTACTACCAGTAAAAAAAGGGAGAAATGCATTAGGAACGGGATGCCGAATAATATTGATTTAGAAAAAAATCTGTTTACATCTGAAATATTGAATAATAAATAGAATCTATTCTTTTCCAAATACTTATCGCCTTTAGTAAGAAAGTAGATCAAAACAAGATTTACAAAGAATACATTTGCTGAAAGAAAATAGTACAGGTCACCCTTAATATCTGTTAAATATATTATCCAGCTGGTGCTGATCAGAAAAAGTGTGTATTTGGATACCACCCGGAAATAAGCCATTATGAATTTCAAAGTGTTTAAGAGAGAGGCCATTCACTAAATCTTTTTGTAACAAGATAAACAGCTGAACCAGTTAACAGAAAAATAAGAGAATATGAAATCATTGTATACCTAAATCCCATGAGGTAAGATACCAAACCGGAGGACAAAGGATTAATATAAAATATTAATTCAATAACCCTCGAATTGTCTGCAAAAGAGACAATTAATATTATTAAGGTATTTAATACAGTGTAAATATTTTTCACAGAGGTATTGAAATTATTTCTTCTGATCATATCCTTCATCAGGAAGAGCAGGCAAATAAAGAAGAACAGTTGAATCGGGACCAGAATAAGCAGAGGTATAATTTGTGATATTTCCGAATTATTTTGAAAATAGAACCAGGAGATATAGAATAATACTGATACCAGAAAAACAAGCAATTCCCATCTTTTTATATAATATTTTATTTCCAGAAGCAAGACAGACCATCTTGATACCGGGAAAGTACAAAAAACAATATGATCACGACCTTTGTAACCCGGGCATTTAAGCTCATAAAACATAAAATCCAGTACTATCACTAAACTAAAAATGGAAAGATAATAAAACAAGTCCACTGCCCATTCATCATGTTTCGACAGGAAGACGGCATTTAAGATAATTAATGTTGAAGCAAACAATAATACCAGCCTGGAGGGTATTGACTTATGATCCATTCAGACAATGTATAAGTAAAAGCAAATGTACCCTATTATTTTAAAAGTTTTTCACAAATAGGGTACGATTTACCTGGAAAATTAATGCCAGACCCCATGGTATTTTAGAACCACCTTCGACAAATTCCATCTGCCTAAAATTTAATTCTTTCATAGTTAATTAGTTTTTAATACCTACTCTATTAAGGCTTTTCGGTATTCGCCTGCAGATATGGCTGATAGCTATCTGCACTGCTAAATAATGAAATAAAAATCCGATAATACCGGACTGAAGTATTTTATGGTTCAATAACCCCGGTTCCGTCAGGGTAATGGCAATAAAACCCTTTCAACTCCCTTCTACTTCTTCAACTTTTTTCAACTTCTTCAACCCAATGATAAGTTTCCCGATTTTACGTTTTCAACTGGCATGACTGTTCCTATAATCCGGGAGTAATTTTTTAATATGGTTATCTTCAAAGGTTCACTTTCCTTTATATTTATTCTGTTAATCTTTATGTTCTTTGGCTTCGCAAAGCCGGGTCCGGATATGTTTATTGCTTTGCATTTACTCCTCCCAGGCGCCCTTTCTCTTTGACTCATAGAAATTATCATACGGGGCCGGTTAGCCGGCTGAAGATAATTCTGATATTTCTTACCCGCCGCAAAGCAAGCTGGATATCTTACCGGCCGCAAAGCAGGACGGATATCTTAGCGGTCGCAAAACAAGCCGGATATCTTACCGGCCGCGAAGCAGGCCGGATATTAATAACCCCGGGCCTACAGCCCGGGGTGCCTGAGTACCTCACGATTATTCATCCCTGAAAGGGGTGAATAATAGAAGATATTCAGCACCTGCGGCGCTGATGGCAGTGTGGGGATACTACAACCCCGGGCTGTTGCCCGGGG
>JAAYDB010000072.1 GCA_012729475.1 Bacteroidota bacterium | reverse complement strand
GTCAGAGTATTTGTCCCTTATCAGGCTTATACAGAGGATAGCGCGGCTCTGCCGGCTAAATTCAGGTACTTTGTACGTGCATGTAATGCAAGAAATATAGGATTCATGCCTGTTCTCCAGGGCGGACCCTGGGTATAGATCAACTTGAACCTTTTATAAAACCACCGGTTTCAAACAACTAATTTATATTCGAAATGAGGCACAATATTCTGGAAGTCCGGTTTTCTTTACTTCTTGTATCCCTTCTGTTCTTCTCTGTTCATATAAAAAATGAAGCTGGTTTACCTGATGCTCCACCGGTGTTAAGTATTGTAAAAGAGGGGATTACTCAATATGGAATGGATGTCTTCCCTGTCCGGATAAATGAGTTAATTAAAATTAATTTCCGTCTGATATTACCATAAAGTATAAAATAATAACAACACTAATACCTTATTAATATGAATCAAAAGTCAGTATTTCGCTTAGCTTTCATAGCTATTATCATGGTTTTTACTGCTGCCTGCTCCACTACTGATACTGCTGATAAAGGGCAAAATCCTGAAATTGGTAAAGCAGCACGCTATTGTAACCCCTTACCCATGGTAATAGGGCCAGGCGGAAATGCCTCAGGAGATGTTACCGTTATCCGTGAAAACGGAAAGTACTACATGTTTTGTACAGGCGGTGGTGCCTGGATCTCTGAAGATATGCTAAACTGGTCATTCCAGCGTGTCGAAAGAGTTCCTGTCGCACCGGATGTTGTCAAATATAACGGTAGCTTTTATATGTGCGGAAATGACGGTCCCCTGTTCAAAGCCGACAATCCTCTCGGACCATATGAAAGTCTCGGGGAATGGAAGAACACCCCCGATGTTGCCGGTGGATGGAACGGCGCCTTCGACATGGAAATCTTCATCGATGATGATAATACACCTTATTTATATTATGCAGGCAGGGGTGTCAGTGGTATCTTTGTTGTAAAACTTGATCCAGACGATCTGACAAAATTTTCCGGCCCGGTAAAACACCTCATCGGATTCAACAGTGACCATATATGGGAACGTTACGGTGAAATGAATGAGTACCCCGATGTTGCATGGGTAGAAGGTCCCTGGCTCCAGAAGCACAATGATACTTATTACCTCCAATATTCTGCTTCAGGTACTCAATGGAAAACCTATGCCGAAGGATACTATACTTCCAAATCACCTATGGGACCATTCACCTATGCACCTAATAATCCGTTGCTCCGTAAAACGGAAGGACTTGTTACTGGTCCTGCTCACGGAAGTATAGTTGAAGGACCCGACGGGCATCTTTGGCAGTTCTATACAATAGTTCTCTCCAATCCTCCCGGAGGACGCCGGATAGGGATGGATCGTATTGTAATTGACAAAAACGGGAATATGTCCTGTGAGGTTACCGATACCCCTCAATGGGCCCCCGGCGTTATCACCGGTCCGACAAACGGGGATAGCGGATCACTGCCTGTTACTATTAACAAGCTTAATGCAATGAATTCGCTTTCAAAAGCTTCTTCCCGGCAACCTGGAAGAGATGCTGCCTATGCTGTAGACAATTCAAGCGGTACTTGGTGGGAACCTATACCAACTGATACACTTCCCTCACTTACAATAGAACTATCCCCGGCTACCGAATTTGATGTAGTGCAATTGTTTACGATTGATGGTATCCGTCTTATGTTTAACGGCGGCAGGCGAGGTTTCGGAAGGCCTCCCACAACACCTGCACCTGAAGAAACATCATCAGGGAAACCTTTAACCGAGGCATATCAGTATAAACTAGAAGTGTCAATGGATGGCAAGACCTTTACGACTGCTCTTGATCAGACAGGTAATAATATCCAGAGAAATACGATCTTCGAGGAAATTCCTCCTGTTCAATGCCGTTTTGTAAGACTTACAATGACAAACTGGCCAAGGACTACTCCCCTGGGTATCATAGAATGTACCGTATTTGGCAAAGCTTCAGGCTCTTTGCCTGCTAAAGAACCAATTCCGGGAACAAACTGACTTTTTAGCAATATATACTGAACATGAATATGTTAAGAACCAATATAATTTATTTGTTTTCAGTAGTAACAATTTGTTGCTCATACAACTTTGTATCAGCTCAACCTCCGGATGATCAAATAGTTATATCACCGCAGATCCATCCTGATAAAACTGTCACCTTTCGTTATATGGCCCCATCTGCCAGAAACGTTATGTTGAGTGGCCAGTTTGAGAAACAAGCTTCAGCAATGAAGAAAGACTCATCAGGTACCTGGAGTGTGACAATTGGACCTGTAAAGCCCG
This sequence comes from Bacteroidota bacterium, assembly GCA_012729475.1. Lineage (GTDB taxonomy): Bacteria > Bacteroidota > Bacteroidia > Bacteroidales > VadinHA17 > LD21. The sequence goes on along the minus strand of JAAYDB010000072.1, from coordinate 15,857 downwards.
ATATTTATCCATATTACTTTATAGCAGACGGCATACAGGTCATGGATCCTGCGAACGTGGATTATTTTCCCAATGAGCGCTTCAAAGCAAGTCTCGTAGATATCCCCGGAGATTCAGCCCTGATCCATTCAAAGAAAAATGTTCCTCACGGAACTGTAACATATGAATACTATCCCTCATTCGGTTTTATTACCGGTTCACTGGTAGCATATACTCCACCGGATTATGAGAAAAACACTACATCCCTTTACCCGGTTTTATATCTTTTGCCGGGAACATCTGACACCGAAGAAACATGGTTCAAAGTTGGAAAAGTGAACCTTATTCTTGATAACCTTATTGCAGAAAACAAGGCAAGATCAATGATCATTGTTATGCCTAATGGTAATGTAGAAGCCACTATTGCAGAACAGACAGGAAGACCTAAACCGGCTGATCCGGCTGACAGGGGTAGCACCGAAGCCATTCAGCGCTCTATAAGTTTTCAAAATGACCTAATAAATAACATTATTCCATATATTGAAAAAAATTACCGGGTTGTCAGTAATCGCTATGGCCGGGCTATAGGTGGGTTTTCCCGGGGAGGAGGCCAGGCCCTCCGGACAGGCTTCGGCAATATGGATATGTTCAGCTGGATCTGCTGCTACAGTGCTTATCTTACTGATAAAGAAATGGAAAGCACTTACAGTAATCTATGGGAGGATTCCGGCCGGACAAATGAACTACTTAATTTACTTTGGGTCAGTGTTGGTAACCAGGATTCCCTTTACAGCCAGACCCGGGAATTTATGGATTTTCTTACAGAGAAAAATATAAACTACAAAAGCCTTATTACACCGGGAAGTCATACATGGATGAACTCCAGGACTTTTCTTGCAGAAACAGCACAAGTTCTTTTTCAATAATCGGAAAAAAATGAAAAAGATATTCTCATTATTTACAGTTCTTATCCTGGTTTTTCTGCCTTCACAGGCACAAAAAGCAACATCACTCATATCTCCTGAAGTCCATACCGATAACAAAATAACTTTCAGATATTATGCCCCCGATGCTTCCAAAGTTCTTCTTAGCACGGAAATGCTCACAGAACCCGCAGAAATGTTAAAAGATCAGTCGGGGGTATGGAGTACTACGGTTGATCCGGTTAAACCTGATATATATTCATATTGTTATTTGGTAGACGGGAAACAGGTCTCTGACCCGAATAACACCCTTATATTCCCTTATGAGCGTTTCAAATACAGTTTAGCCGACATTAAAGGGAATAACACACTCGTACATTCACTCCATAATGTCCCTCACGGTAAAGTAAGTTATCGCTATTATACTTCATCAACCCTGGATGAAACACGCACTCTGCTTGTTTATACTCCTCCGGGATTTGACATCAATGCCAAAAAGAAATATCCGGTCCTTTACCTTATCCACGGCGCCTCAGAAACTGAAGAAACATGGACGAAAGTGGGACGAGCCAACCTGATAGCAGATAATCTTCTGGTATTGAACAAAATTGTGCCAATGATTATTGTGATGCCTTATGCCAATGTCAGTCCTGCTCCCCCTCAATATTTCACCCGGGATATGATGAATGATATCATACCCTTTATAGAAGATAACTATCCTGTCTTGAAAGATAGTAAGAACAGAGCGATTTCCGGTTTCTCAGAGGGTGGAGGCCAGGCAATTAACATTGGACTGACTAACCCGGATAAATTTGGATACTTATGTCCCTTTGCCCCCTATACCGATACTGAAGAATTCAGAAAAAACTTCAGTGACTGGTATCCCGATAAAGAAATATTTAATGAACACCTGATCTTATTCTCAGTATACATTGCAACCAGAGATCATTTATATGAGAGTGTGATAGGAACTATTGCAATGTTCAAGGAAAAAGGCCTTAGGGTGGAAACCCATATTGCAAGGGGAGCTCATAACTGGATAAATTGCAGACTCTATCTTATCAATACCATGCAACAAATTTTCAAATGATACTTTAATTATTAAAATCCCTGAATATTACTAACTCAAATATTATAATACTAATATGATGAAATTAAAAATTTTCCCGTTTTGCTTTCTGACAATTTTAATGTTTTCCTGTGTCAATCAAAAGTCTGAGGATTTATTGTATTCAAATACTTTTTCTTTGAAAGACGTTGTTCTGCTTGATGGTCCGTTCAAACATGCCCGTGATCTGAATATTCAAACCCTTTTGAAATATGATACAGACCGGCTCCTGGCCACTTATCTTAAAGAAGCAGGACTACCGGAAAAAGCATCTCTCTATCCTAACTGGGAAGGACTGGATGGTCATGTAACTGGGCATTATCTGTCTGCTTTAGCTATGAACTATGCATCTACAGGTAATCAGGAATGTAAAGAGCTAATGGAATACATGATCTTGGAGCTCAAAGCCTGTCAGGATGCAAATGGGATCAACCATCCTGAATGGGGAGAGGGTTACGCAGGTGGCGTACCAGACAGTGAAACAATCTGGAGCAATTTACGCAAAGGTAATTTCGATGCTTACCGTTCAGCATGGGTCCCGTGGTATAACGTACATAAGATGTACGCCGGACTTAGAGATGCATGGTACTATGCAGAAAATGAAGATGCAAAAGATATTTTCCTAAAATTCTGTGACTGGGGAATAAATATTACTTCAGATCTAACAGAAGAACAAATGCAATCCATGCTTGATACTGAACATGGTGGCATGAATGAAATATTTGCAGATGCTTATCGTATCAGCGGTGATGAAAAATACCTCACGGCTGCCAGACGTTTTTCTCACAGGATGCTACTGGACACCATGTCATCGGGAACAGATAATCTTGATAATAAACATGCCAATACACAGGTTCCAAAAGCAACAGGTTTTCAGAGAATAGCCGAATTGTCCGGCGACAGTAAATATGCTGATGCAGGCAGATTTTTCTGGGAGACAGTAACAAAAAACAGGTCACTGGCTTTCGGAGGAAACAGCAGAAGAGAACACTTTCCGCCCGAATCGGAATATATTGATTTTATTAATGAAGTACAGGGCCCCGAATCATGTAATTCCCACAACATGCTCAGGCTGACCGAACATTTATTCCGGACTGATCCTTCAGCAAAATATTCCGATTATTATGAGAGAACAATGTTAAATCATATTTTGTCAACTCAGCATCCTGAACACGGCGGATATGTATATTTCACACCGGCCCGCCCGCGTCATTACAGGGTTTATTCTGCTCCAAATGAAGCAATGTGGTGTTGTGTAGGCAGCGGAATGGAAAACCACGGGAAATACAATCAGTTCATATATACCCATGTGAGGGACTCTCTTTTCCTGAACCTCTTTGTAGCATCAGAACTTAACTGGGCAAAAAAAGACATTTTGCTACGTCAGGAAACAAATTTCCCGTACGAAGAATTTACAAGACTGATTATTACAAAGGGGTCTTCGCAATTTGTTCTCATGATAAGGTATCCTTCATGGGTAAAAGATGGCGATTTGAAAATAACTGTCAACGGAAATCCTGTTTCATTTAATGAACACCCATCCTCTTACATATCTATAGACAGAAAATGGAAGGAAGGTGATGAAGTACTGGTTACTTTCCCCATGCATACTTCAGTTGAACAGCTGCCGAATATCCCGGATTATTTAGCCTTTTTCCACGGACCCGTTCTGCTTGGAGCCAAAACAGGAACTGAAGATCTGAAAGGATTGATTGCCGATGACAGCCGCTGGGGACATATTGCTTCAGGGGAAAGACTCCCTGTTGATGAAGCTCCGGCTATCATAAATACAAACAAAAATGATATTACTGAAATGATTATACCTGTTCAGGATAAACCCCTTATCTTTACATTACCCTCTTCTGTACTTAATTCCGGAGACGACATGATTTTGGAACCTTTCTACCGGATACATGATTCACGGTATATAATATACTGGAAAATTTTAACAAACGGGAAATAAAAAACAGGATCCATCACTTTTTAATAAAGTTGTAAAACAAAATCAGGATAAATAGTAAATTCACAATTTATAATGACAATAGTCAAAACATATAACCACAAACTTCAAAAATTCCTGTAATATGAACCTGATTTATACGGAATGTAATATTGAGGATAGTCTGTTATTTACTGAATTTGTATTCAGTCTTGAATAGAGGTATCTTTATAAACTGATATATATAATTATAAATAAATCTATTAATAATAAACAACCTTTAAGCCGGAAGCACTCACCTGTGATCTCTTAAAGAAAAAAATGAAAAACCTTTATGAAAAAGAAAAACCGATTTTTGATTGCCCTTGCATTATCATTTGCATTACCTGTCACCATTATGATGGTGACTCTTTTCTCCGTAACAGGATGTAAAACAATTCAGTCGGACCCTCCTCAGGGGCCTTGCGATATCTATACTGCTGCGGGTTACCCTTGTGTGACTGCACACAGTACTACACGGGCCTTGTATGCATCTTATAACGGTCCCCTATATCAGATTATGCGTCAGTCTGACGGCCAGACCCTCGATATTGGAGTAGTACGGCCCGCTAATGGCGACCCTGGCGGTTATGCCGATGCAGCAGCCCATGATGCCTTCTGCTCTGATGATTTGTGCTGGATAACAAAAATTTATGATCAGTCAGGCAATGGGAACCATCTTGTCCAGGCACCTCCCGGAACATTCAGAGGACCGGCAAAAGGTGGATTTAATACTCTGCCGGTTGCTGATATTGCTCCAATAACTATAATGGGACATAAGGTATATGGTGTTTATATTATACCCGGCATGGGGCTGCGTAACAATAATGCCTCCGGTCTTGCAATTAATGATGAACCCCAGGGTATCTATATGGTTTGCGATGGCAAACATTATGATAGCGGTTGTTGTTTCAATTATGGCAATACGTCGACTAACAGCCGTGCTGTAGGCCGTGGCACGATGGAAACAGTATATTTTGGTACAGCTACAGCATGGGGCAGTGGAAGCGGCACAGGTCCCTGGATAATGTCTGATATGGAGGCCGGGTTGTTTTCGGGCTATGATGCAAAACAGAATGCTGCTAATCCCACCATCGATTCCTGGCGTTTTGTTACCGGCATGGTGAACGGTGGAGGCGGCAATAAATGGGAAATATGGGGTGGTAATGCGCAAGAAGGCGATCTGACATCTTTCTACCAGGGCATCCGTCCACACTCTCAGGAAAACGACTGGTACTACCCAATGCACAGGAAAGGTGCTGTTCAACTGGGTAATGGCGGCGACAATGGCAACGGCTCTGCAGGGACTTTCTATGAAGGTGTTATGACAACCGGATATCCGGATGAAGCAACCCTCCGGGCAGTACAGGCAAACATACATTCTGCAGGATATGATGTGCAATTACTGGATGTCTCACGGATAACTACTTTCACTCCGGGATCTGCACAGGATGTCACAGTAACATTCACAAATACAACAGGTCAAACCGCAAAAGATGTAACACTCGGTATTTCATTACCCACAGGGTGGGATGCCTTTTTTTCGGGCTCTCCAGGCACTTCCACAACAATAAAAAATTCTGTGAAACCCGGGGAAAATGTAAATGCTACTTTCACAGTTATCTCTCCATCAATAACCGGAGCAGGCTTCATATACGGTACTGCCACATGGAAAAATAAGAAAACCGGTTCAGTCCAATCTGAAAAAATATCCAGTAGAGTACGTAATGTTTCTCCTGTAAAAATTAACGAAGTTCGTTTAACTACAGGAAGAAATCCAACTAATCAATTCATAGAATTATATAATGCCGGTGACAGTGAAGTTGATCTCTCGGAATGGAAACTAATAAATACACGTATTGAATGGGCTCCTGTCCTTCTGGGTACTATACCTGCAGAAACAAAGCTTCAACCTGACAGCTATTATCTTCTTGGCCTCTCTTCTTCAGGACTGGCTGCTCCTGCAAACAGTGGCGACAGAGTTATCAATGTTATAAGTACTACAGGATTTAATACCGGTCAGCAAATAGACATCGGTGGCGAAAAATGTACCATAACAAATATTGGAACACCTGCTTCTCCAATGGCTGCGGTGTTTGTCCCCGTACCTACGGGTCCATGGATCACAATACCTGCCGGTTCGACTAACCTGCCGGTCACTGATGCCTCTGGTTTTAAAGTCGGACAAAAGATTGGTATTGATATGGGTGGTAATTATGAAGTGGCAACAGTCACTTCAGTAGGTAAAGCAGGTACGCTGACTAATCTGGCTGTTGAAGCAAAAGCCGGTGATACTGTTATCAAAGTACAGGCCTATTCGGATATTACTGTGGGTGATACTCTGACCATTGGAACAGGATCCCGCATGGAACTCGCAATAGTTAAACGTATCATCAACGTAGTTGAGGCTCCTGTCCGTGGATCCTTTGGTCAGGGAGCCAAGCCCGGACATGGAGAAATAGAACTGACAACACCTCTCATCTTCGACCACATGCTTGATGTCGATGTTACCACTCCCGGCACTGGTATCAGTTTCACGCCTGCTACACGGTTCACACACAAAAGCGGAGATGCCGTACAGGCTCTCGGCAGTGGTATAAGGCTTGGAAAAGCATTAGCCGGGAACCATGATGCAGGAACTTATGTTTTAAATACATTTATTACATCCGCCGGTTATCAGGGACCGGTTAAGCCCGATCAGTGGTATGGTACTCCATTATCATCTACCGGCGGATCAGTTGCACTTTATGATAATAGTGGCGCTCTGGCCGATGCTCTGGTCTACGGATCAGAACAAACTAACTCAGGAGCAAATGGAACTGTCACCAGCCCGGAAATTGCATTCCTCGAAGGAGATCAAAAACAAGGAGGATGTATAGTAGTTGTGCCTGGTCCTGAAAGAAGCTACGGCCCAATAGTATCAACAGGCAATTATACCAATACAAGTGCAGGTCGCTTCCCGGATGGCGCTGATAATGATGATAACTGCAGGGATTTTATGTTTCAAAACACTACCAGCCTTGCAGCCGCATCAGCTGCGGGTATAAATAACATAAAAGTCACCAGTGTAACAAACTTCAACGCCGGACAGACAATAATAATCGGAACAGATACAAACAGCGAGACTGTAATTATAGAAGAAGTAGGGACTCCCGGTGCTACTGCATTGAATGCTGCTACCAACTCCGGATCAGTTACCCTGCCAGTCGTAAGTTCAGCGAACTTCTCTGCCGGTCAGACAATCACCATTGACAAAGGTTCTGAATCCGAGACAGCCGTTATTGCTTCCATCTTCGCAGCAAGGCGCCGTTTTGGTGTCCCAGGCACTCCTCCTGCTGATTCTATTACCCTCAGCCTGCCCCTTAAAAATAATTATCCTGCAGGTGCAATGGTAGCCGGTAGTGGTATCACTCTTACCAGTTCTCTGACTAAGACACATGTTAATGGAGAACAGGTAGCAGGAAATATTCCTACTCCGGGTAAACCAAATAAATATATCAGATAAGCTTAATCAGTTTATAAGTTATATCATATAGAAAAATATGAAAACAAACTTATTATTCATTTTATTTTTTTTATCTCATATTCATCTGACCGGACAGGAAACAAATCAGGTACTCACCCGTTCTGGCAATGAACTTGTTGCTGAGATTACACCTGAATCAACTGCTTTATCAAAGATAGCTCAACAGGCAGCCCCGGTAAGAATCGAAACCGGCCTGATACAGGGAGTCCTTCAGGATGGTTTGACCGTCTATAAAGGTATCCCCTTTGCTGCTCCTCCTGTAGGAAGTCTTCGGTGGCGTGCTCCCCTGCCACCAGCTAAATGGGAAGGGATACGTCAGGCTGTCAGCTTTGCTCCGGGGCCGGTACAAGGAGGTAATCCTCCTTCCGGAAAGAGTGAAGACTGTCTCTATCTTAATATCTGGACACCTGCAGCAACTAAGGAAGACAAGATCCCTGTTCTTGTGTGGATCTACGGCGGGGGATTCGGAGCAGGGTCAACATCAGAGACAAATTATAACGGAGAAAATCTGGCAAGAAAAGGTGTCGTCCTGGTCAGCATCGCCTACCGGGTGGGACAGCTTGGATTCCTGGCTCACCCTGAGTTGAGTTCAGAGAGTCCTCATAATGTTTCAGGAAATTATGGTCTTCTTGACATGATTGCAGGTCTTCAATGGGTACAAAAGAATATTGCTGCTTTCGGTGGTGATCCTGATAAGGTTACGATCTTTGGAGAATCAGCCGGGGGGATTGCGGTAAGTATGTTATGTGCCTCTCCTTTGGCTAAAGGATTATTTCACGGAGCTATTTCGCAGAGCGGTGGTTCATTCGGCCCTCCAAGACCGACAACCTACCCCGGGGAAAACCTGAAATGTCTTGCTGATGCAGAAAGTGACGGTCAGGCTTATCTTAAGAGCGCAGGTGTTGCGTCGATAGCCGAACTACGGAAGATCGACGCCGGCAGCCTGCCGGCAGGAAGAGGTCTCGGAATGTCATGGCCAATCATCGACGGATGGGTGATCCCTGATGATCAGTACATACTATATGAAGCAGGCCGCTTCAATGACACACCAATTCTGGTGGGTTACAATTCTGATGAAGGAGCCAGCTTCTCTTCTGCCAAAACACCTGAAGAACATATTTCCGGAGTCAGGGAACGGTTCGGTCCCTTCACCGAAGATCTCCTGAAAGCCTATCCCCCCGGCTACATAACGGTTCCCAAAACCGCACGTGATCTCATGAGGGATGCTGCATTCGGATGGCATACATGGATATGGGCAAGGCTTCAGTCAGAAAAAGGAAAGTCCAAAGCATTCTATTATTATTTTGATCAACACCCTGACTATCCGGAGGACTCACCCCGTGCCGGATACGGTTCCCCACACGGTCAGGATGTTGCTTACGTCTTCCAGCATCTTGATGCTTCAAATCCTCAGATTACAAAAACCGATCTGGAAATATCGGATGCCATGGCCACCTACTGGACTAACTTTGCAAAAAATGGTGATCCAAATGGCAAAGGCTTACCGGTGTGGCCTCCTTTCAGCGATGCCAACCCTGTAGTATTGCACTTTAACCAGACTCCACATACCGGGCCGGTACCAAGTGCCGCGTCACTTGAAACCCTTGATACATATTTCGCCTGGCGACGGACACCGGAAGGACAGAAATTTGCCAAATAAACCGTTAGTTTAATCACATACTACATGAAACAAGCATTAAAACAATAAACATATGAAATTGAAAATCACCTTATTATTTGCATTCTTTATAATGTTTACCAACAGTGCTTTACCGAGAGATAAGAACTTCTATATATTCCTGTGTTTCGGACAATCGAATATGGAAGGTAATGCACGAATTGAGCCACAGGATACAATAGTCGATCCGCGGTTTCAGGTTATGGCAGCAGTTGATTGTCCCACAATGGGCAGAACCAAAGGAAACTGGTATCCTGCTGTTCCGCCTTTATGCCGGTGCCGTACAGGTCTGACACCTGCCGATTATTTTGGCAGGACAATGATTGATAATCTTCCAAAAAGAAAAAAAGTAGGGGTGATCAATGTATCTGTTGCCGGCTGCAAAATTGAACTATACGACAAAGATAATTATCAGTCGTATGTTTCAACAGCAGCGTCGTGGATGACAAATATTATCAGTGAATATAACGGAAATCCCTACGAGTATCTGGTAGAGATGGCCAAACTGGCTCAGAAAGACGGCGTTATCAAGGGAATTTTGTTACACCAGGGGGAGTCGAATACCGACGATACTCAGTGGCCGCAGAAAGTTAAAGTGATTTATGATAATCTTATTAAAGATCTGAACCTTAATCCCAAATCTGTACCTCTTCTTGCAGGAGAAGTGGTAAATGCTGACCAGGATGGAGTCTGTGCGAGTATGAATAACATAATAGGAACTCTTCCACAGTTTATACCTACTTCATATGTAATTTCTTCCAAAGGTTGTACGGATGCACGTGATAATCTGCATTTCAATGCCGAAGGATACAGAGAACTGGGCCGAAGATATGCGGCTGAAATGCTATCCCTGATGGGATATAAAGTTAAAGAAACGGAATAAGCAAATGCCCTGTAAATATGATGAAAGGAAAATATCACAGGACCTCTCTTATACACACAAAAACAAATACAGATATTCATACTTTAAAAAAACAGACATGAAAAAAACTGGTATTATCTATTCCGCACTCTTCACAATTCTTATATGGTTTTCCGGCTCTTCTTATGTAATGGGGCAGAATGCCAGAATCAAATTCGATACTGAACGAGTCATCGGAGAAGTTGACAAAAATCTCTATGGGAATTTTGTCGAACATCTTGGCAGGTGTGTCTACGGAGGTATATATGAACCGGGTTCACCATTATCTGATGCTGATGGTTTCCGCAAAGATGTACTTGAAGCTGTCAAAGACTTGAATGTGTCTCTGATACGCTACCCCGGAGGAAATTTTGTATCAAATTACCACTGGATAGACGGGGTAGGACCAAAGAATGAAAGAGTGCCAAGAATGGAACTGGCCTGGGCCAGACTTGAAACGAATGAATTCGGGACAAACGAATTTATGAAATTCTGCAGAGCTGTGGGCAGTGAACCCTACCTTGCCGTTAACATGGGGACAGGAACAATTGAGGAAGCACAGAGATGGGTCGAATACTGCAATATAAAGGAAGGTCCTTATTATGCAGAACTAAGAAAACAACACGGTTTCCCGGAACCCTATAATGTTAAATACTGGAGCCTGGGGAACGAAATGGACGGAGAATGGCAAATGGGACACCTTAATGCAGAAGATTACTCCAAAAAGGCACTCGAAGCTGCCAAACTGATGAGGCTTACATCTCCCGACATAAAACTTATTGCAGCAGGATCATCAAACTACAGACCACATGCTGACCCTGATCACTGGAACCGGAGTGTAATAAATAACCTCAAGGATGTGATTGACTACATAGCTCTTCATATGTATGTAGGGAATCCGAATGACAACTATTATAATTATCTCTCCACTCCTCTGGTCATGGAACAAAGAACCCACATAGTAAGGGGCATGATAAATGAGGCCATGCAAAATGCTGAGAGAGAAGACAGACCTCCGATATACATTGCATGGGATGAATATAATTCATGGTACAGAGCCAGAACAGACGAGACAACCAGAGGGACAAGAGCCCTCGAAGAGAAATATAATTTTGAGGATGCATTGGTGATAGGCGGATTCCTGAATGGCTTTGTCCGTAATGCCGATATTGTTAAAATGGCAAATATGGCCCAGCTGGTCAATGTTATAGCTCCTATATTCGCTGAAGAAAACGGGATGTACAGACAGACTATATATTTCCCTCTCGAAATGTTTGCCAAAAATATGCACGGTACATCACTCGATCTTTTTGTCGATTCCCCTACTTACGATACTGATGAGTTTGATATCGGTATGGGTGAGGCAAAAACAAAACAGACCAATGTTCCATTTCTTGATGTATCAGCTGTCTATGATAATGGTGAGGTAGTATTTTGCGTTATTAACAGGCACAAAGATAATCCGATCAGAACAGACATAATCTGTCAGTCAGGAGAATTTGATGGTATATTAAAGATATCGGAGATAAACTCTCCTGATATTAAGGCCGTTAATGATTTCGGGGTGGAAAACGTAAAAACTGTTTCCAAACCCGATCTGAAAGCAAAAGGGAATACCTTTACTTATTCCTTCCCCGCTCATTCAATAACTATGATAAAAGGTAAAATCAAATAAATTCACTTTTCATGATCAGGACAATGATTAAGAAAATGATTATAACAGGGATCCTGTCCCTGATCACTTTGACAGCTATAACTCAGGAAATAAATATTGTTTCCCCAAACCGGAAAATAAGTATTGAATTGTTCAGTGAACATAATACCGGTACAGAAGAATGGTTTTTAAAGATAAGTTATATAAATGATGATCAGAGTTTTGAAGCTATCCCTAAGATTGCTCTGGGACTATCACGCAGCGATCAGGATTTTTTCAAAGATCTTAAATTCATAAAGGCAGGAAAATCTGTCCTGATAGAAGAACAATACTCAGCTTTACACGGTAAACAATCTCTTTGTAGCAATTTGGCTAATGAGAAGATAATATCATTTGAGAACCAGGGTAAAGCGAAAATGAATCTGATAATAAGGGCTTATAATGACGGGGTAGCATTCAGATATGAATTCCCTGAAAAAGAGGGGACATATATTGTTAAGGATGAATTTACTTCTTACAATATCCCTTCAGCAACAAAGCGCTGGATGCAAAAATGGAATGCTGCAAATGAAGGACTCTACACTCTGATGAATGATGACAACATTCAGCAAAGCTGGTGCTACCCCGCCCTCTTCAAGGTGCCTGACAATGACTGCTGGTTCCTCTTGCATGAAGCTGACGTAAACCGTAGCTATTGCGGTTCGAAGCTCAGCAATATTTCTGAAAAGGGGAGTTACAAAATCACTTTCCCTGATCCGAAGGACGGGAATGGACTGGGAGAATCGACCCCAACCATTTCCCTGCCCTGGAAATCTCCATGGCGGGTCATTATCATGGGAACCCTGGCTGATATTACAGAATCAACCCTGATTAATGATGTTAGTCCACCTCCGGTCCTGGAGAAAACCGACTGGATAAAACCAGGTCTTGTATCATGGAATTACTGGTCGAGCAATCATGGAACAAAAGACTACCAAATTGTGTGCTCCTTCGCCGATCTTGCAGCTGCTATGAACTGGCCCTACACTTTGCTGGACTGGGAATGGGACTCAATGGGTAACGGAGGAAATCTTGAAGATGCGCTAAGATATATTCATTCATTGGGAGTAAAACCTTTGATGTGGTATAATAGCGGAGGAGAGCATACAGGAGTCCCTTCCACACCACGCGACCGTATGCTTACCCATGAAAACCGTGTTGAGGAATTCACTAAGCTGAAAAAACTTGGAGTTGCAGGAGTGAAAATTGATTTTTTTGAGAGTGAAAAACAGGATATGATAAAATATTATCTTGACATTCTCGACGATGCAGCCCGGTTTGAAATAATGGTTTATTTCCACGGTTGTCTGGTACCAAGGGGCTGGGAACGTACATACCCGCATCTGATGACCTATGAAGGAGTGCGTGGAGCAGAATGGTACAATAACGGACCTGATTTGACAACCACAGCTCCGGAACATAATACCATATTACCCTTCACCAGGAATGTAGTCGGGGCTATGGATTACACTCCTGTCACTTTCACCAACTCGCAGTATCCGCATATCACATCATACGGACACGAACTGGCACTAAGTGTGGTATTCGAATCCGGTTTACAACATATGGCAGACAGACCTTCAGGTTATTATGAATTACCCTGGGCAGCAAAATTATTCCTCATGGGAGTACCTGTTGCATGGGATGATACCAAACTGATAGAAGGATATCCCGGTCGTAATATTATTATTGCCCGCAGAAAAAATGATTTATGGTATATCGGAGGAATAAGTGCCGAGAGGTTTGAAAGGAATAAAACTATCTCTTTGAATTTTTTACCGGAAGGTGTGAAATATAAACTGACAATGATCTCGGATGGGAAACATGATAGAGATTTTAATGTTCAATATATGGTAGTGGATAAATCAAGCTCCGTGGATATTAAGATACTTAGACGTGGGGGTTTTGCAGCCAGGTTGGATCCCTTAAAGTAGTGTTCTTCTTTAATATTGCTGAAACAGAAATTGGTCTTTCTTAAATACATTTAATGGAAGATTAGAATATTTTATATATGAATAAATATTACTTCGGATTAATTGTAATCCCGCTTTTTTTTATACTGTTACCTTTAAAGGCACAGGTAAATAAAGCAAAAAATCCTGTCATTTTTGCCGATGTTCCTGACGTGTCTATGATAAGAGTTGGTGATACCTGGTATATGAGCAGTACTACAATGCACATGAACCCGGGTGTGCCAATAATGAAATCAAAAGATCTCGTTAACTGGCAGATAGTGAACTATGCTTACAACACATTAGGAGATGTTGATGCCTTAAACCTTGAAAACGGAAAGAATGCCTATGGAAGAGGTTCCTGGGCCAGCTGTATCCGTTACCATAACGACACATTTTATGTGTCAACCTTTTCATCCACAACGGGTAAGACTTATATCTGGTCAACAAAGGATATAGAAAAAGGCCCCTGGAAAGAGATCTCTTTCAGTCCGAGTTTTCACGATCACACTCTGGTGTTCGATGATGACGGACGTGTTTACCTTATCTATGGCAATAAAAAACTGACACTGGTAGAGCTTAATACCGACCTGTCAGGAGTGAAACCCGGAGGAGTAAATCAGGTTATTATTGAAGATTCAACTATCCCTTCGGGAGGTAACAGTAACCTTGGGGAAGGATCTCAGTTGTTCAGGTACAATGGGAAATATTACCTTTTCAATATTACCTGGCCTAAAGGCGGCATGAGGACCGTCGTAATTCACAGGGCTGATAAGATAACCGGCCCCTGGGAAGGCAGACTCGCATTTCAGGATAAGGGAGTGGCACAGGGAGGTATGGTGGATACTCCTGACGGCAGATGGTTTGCCTACCTGTTCCGCGATTACGGATCAGTAGGTCGTATTCCTTATATTGTTCCTATGAAATGGGAAGACGGGTGGCCTGTAATAGGTGTTAACGGAAAATTACCAGATGCCCTTGATCTTCCTGCCAATAAAAGCCTGATGCCGGGCATTGTAGCCTCCGATGAATTTAAACGCCGTAAGAAAGATCCTGACCTTCCACTTGTTTGGCAATGGAATCATAACCCCGTCAACAGTCTGTGGTCAGTTAAACAACGCAAAGGTCATCTGCGTCTGACCACCGGACGTATTGATAATGATGTGCTGTCGGCAAGAAATATACTTACGCAACGTACTTTCGGACCTGAATGTTCTGGTTCAACAGTAATTGATATAACAAACATGAAAGAAGGCGACTTTGCCGGACTTATTTTATTGCAGAGGAAATATGGTCTTTTGGGTATAAAAAACGAAGGAGGAAAGAAATCTATTGTGATGGTCAATGCGCAAACCGGCTCTCCGGTTGAAGCAGAAATCATTCCACTGACACAAAAAAAGGTATATCTGCGTGCTGACTGCAATTTCAGGGATCTTGCCGATGTGGCAGATTTTTATTACAGCCTCAACGGCAAAAACTGGATAGCTATTGGGACACAGCTTAAGATGGAATATTCAATGCCTCATTTCATGGGCTATCGCTACGGATTATTCAACTATTCTACAAAAACACCCGGAGGTTACGTTGATTTCGACTGGTTCAGGATTGAATAAATATATAAGATTTACTTTATATTAACACGTAATTTAATAACTATTTCATTGTCCGTATGAAACTTATATGAATTATACAATTATTCCCTTTTATGAGTTTCTGCTCATGTAAGTTTCACACGTAATTAAAAGGAGGTACAAAATGAATCACACACTTAAAATGATTTTGTTGATATCCGCCATAACAGGATACACCTGTTTTGCCCAGACGAATCAGTCAGACCTTTTTATAATGGAGGATGATTCCGCTTGGCAGAAGGCGATCACGACTCACAGACTCTCTCAGTTCCCCAAGATACATAAGGATGGCAGAGTGTGGTTTCAGTTCAAGGCCCCTGAGACAGCACAGTCGGTCAAACTCCATATGGAACCGCCTGTTGAATATGATCTGCAGAAAGATGCCTCAGGTCTCTGGAATGTTATCGTCCCCAATCCAAGGCCGGGATACCAGGTTTACTGGATGCTTGTGGATGGGACTAAGGTGTACGATCCGGGTAGCGACATGT
>JAAYDB010000071.1 GCA_012729475.1 Bacteroidota bacterium | reverse complement strand
TTGTTTATCAATTACAGTATAAATAAAAATTGTGAAAAACGGATATGTTATTTTTGTATCCACAAGTATAATAACCTCATTTCAAATGGTATAACCTAATTAATTATTACTATGAAAAACACGAACTCTAGAAGAGCATTTTTAGGCAAAGCAGCTGCCATGACTGCTGCTGCAAGCGTTACCCCTCTGACTGGTTTTGGAAAAGGTCTTGAAGAAGCCGTACAGAGAACGAGAAAATCCTCCACTCCCTCTGAACTGAAGATCACTGACGTGAAGTGCGCATTTGTGGGAGGAAAACTTTTTGTTAAAATATTCAGTAATCAGGATATATATGGCCTGGGCGAGGGTGTTGATGCAGTCAATGGTACTTATCATCTGGTTCAAAGTCTGGGAAGAAGACTTGTAGGACAAAATCCTATGAATGTCCACCGTATCTTCGAAGAACTTCGCAGAGGAGGTTTCTTCGGTGGTGCACAGAGTGGTATGTATGTGGCTGTCCTATCTGCTATTGAAACAGCTCTCTGGGACCTCACTGGTAAAGCATTGGGCGTTCCGGTATACCAGTTACTTGGCGGAAAATTCCGCGATAAAATCAGAGTATATAGCGATACAGCCCTTTACAGGGTTCGCTTCCCAACCCCGGAAAATTTTGCTGAATCTGCACTTGAAGGTGTTAAAATGGGATTCAATGCCGTAAAATTTGACCTGGATTATGCAAGTGATCCTGATAAATATGACAGATATAACTGGACTGCCAGTCAGGGTGAACTACAGAGAATGTACGATCAGCTGGCTGCAGTAAGAGAAGCTGTTGGTCCGAAAATCGACATAGCTGTTGATATGCACGGCCGCTATGACCTCAATACTGCCCTGGCTATCTCAAAAAGAGTTGAAGGCCTTAACCTCCTGTGGCTGGAAGAACCAATACCAGCTGATAATGTAGAAGCTTACAGATTTATCTCCCAGGAAACAAGCACTCCCATAGCTGCAGGAGAAAATATCTATCTCGCTTACGGCTTCAGACAACTGCTCGCAATAGGAGGAGTAGAAGCTGTTATGCCCGATCTGCAGAAATGCGGAGGCCTCGGAGAAGGACAACGTATTGCTAACCTGGCTAATCTTCATTATGTGCCTTTCGCTCCCCATATGGTCGCTTCATTCCTCGGCGCAATGGCTTGTGCTCATGTATGTGCATCAGTGCCTAACTTCCTTATAATGGAATGGCAGTCATACTTCCATACAAATGCTATGTATAGAGAAATAGTTACTTTCGATGAAGGCGACTGGGTGAAAGATAGCTTCATTACCGTGTCAAACAAACCAGGTATTGGCGTTGACCTTAACATGGAAGCCTGTAAAAAATATGCTGCACAAGGAATTCCTTTCTTTGAATAGAAATTGAACAGCAATCCGGAAATTTTCATATACCGGATAAATGTGAATTATTATCACAGAGGCCGTACTTCCAAAGTCGGCCTCTGTTTTTTTAATAATACCATTAAATCAGTATCTTACAATATCTGATTCATTTTGTGATTAACTCAAAAGGACTATGCAATCTTAATGAGTTAAAAAATATTTGTATTTTAAAAAACATAATCATATTTTTGTCACTGTAATAATTGAAAAATGAAAGCAGTCTGTACAAATTGGTGTTGGTGGTTCAATAAGTTTCACTTAAAACTGTGAGTCTGCCAGCATTTTATTTGTTTAAACGATATTAGTAAAACGGCCTGTCGTACTCACGACAGGCCGTTTTACATTTATATGTATCTATAGTGATTGAAAAAATGATTTAAAAACACATGAAAAAATTTAAACTGATAACAAAAACCCGGAAATTACTGGCAGATACAATTACTCCGGTCAGTATATATCTGAAAATACGTGATGTCTTCCCAAATTCACTTTTGTTGGAAAGCTCTGATTACAGGGGAAATGAAAACAGCTATTCCTATATCTGTCTGCATTCTCTGGCTTTTTTTGAAGCTGAAAATGGTTATGTCAAAGAAAAATATCCCGATGAATCAGAGATAGTATCTCAATTGATTGATAAATCTTCTTTCTCTGAAAAATTACGTGACTTCCTGAATGCATTTACTCAAAACAAAACGGACGAAGAGGTCCCGATCAACGGATTCTTCGGATATATGTCCTATGATGCCGTGGAATATTTTGAAAAAATAGAACTGAAAAATAGTATTGATGAGGCAACCAAAATACCCGATGTCCGGTATGATCTATTTAAATATATTATTGCAATCAATCATTTTCAGAATGTATTACACATAATTGAAAACAGGTTTGAGAATGATGATACTGATTCGGATGAGATCGGATCTCTTATTCAAAGTATGAACTTCGCAATTTATTCTTTCGATACAATTGGGGAAGAAGAAACGAATATAAGCGATGAACAGTTTAAAGATATTGTAAGCAAAGGAAGAGACCATTGTTTCAGAGGAGATGTATTTCAGGTAGTGTTCTCACGTAAGTTTTCCCGGAATTTCATTGGAGATGAATTCAATGTTTACAGAGCATTACGTTCTATCAATCCATCTCCTTATCTTTTTTATTTCGATTATGGCAGTTATAAGATCTTTGGCTCATCACCGGAAGCCCATTTAAAGATACAAAATGGTAAAGCATATATAAATCCTATTGCCGGTACTTTTAAACGGTCAGGCGATGAGGAGAATGATAAGTTAATAGCAGAGAGACTGTCTTACGACCTCAAGGAAAATGCCGAACATATAATGCTGGTTGATCTGGCACGTAATGACCTCAGCAGACATGCGAGAAATGTCACTGTCGAGAGCCTGAGAGAAATACAGTTCTATTCCCATGTTATCCATCTGGTGTCCTCAGTGTCAGGTGAGCTTCGTGAAGAATCATCTGCTGCAGATATGTTGACTGCAACTTTCCCCGCAGGAACACTTACAGGAGCTCCGAAACATAAGGCTATGCAGTTAATTGACAAATACGAAAACCAGCGCAGGGGTTATTATGGAGGAGCAATAGGATTTATTGACCTGAAAGGAACAGTTAACCATGCTATAATGATAAGAACATTCCTTAGTAAGGGAAATAAACTATTTTACCAGGCTGGTGCCGGTATTGTGGCAGGTTCAAATGAAAACAATGAATTACAGGAAGTTAATAATAAACTTGGTGCACTTAAGAAAGCTATTCAATTAGCAGGAGGTATAAAATGAAAAAAACTATTGTAATAGATAATTATGATTCATTTACCTATAACCTGGTTCACTGTATAGAAAACCTGACAGGCCAGTACCCTGAAGTAAGAAGAAATGACGAAATATCACTGGATGAAATAAATGATTATGATAAAATCCTTATTTCACCCGGACCGGGTATTCCTTCTGAATCAGGTGTCTGCCTTGAGCTGATAAAAAAATATGCCGGAAATAAAAGTATTCTGGGTATCTGTCTGGGTCATCAGGCTGTATGTGAAGCTTTCGGAGGGAAAATACTTAACCTGAGCTCTGTCTATCATGGTGTCTCTTCTCCCGTTAAAATAAAAACATCTGATGAACTTCTATTTGAAAATATCCCCCCGGTTATTATGGCTGGCCGTTATCATTCATGGGTGGTCTCAAAAAAACATCTTCCTGCTTGTTTCATTGTTACATGTGAGGATGACAATGGAATAATAATGGGGATCACCCATAAAGACTATGATGTAAGAGGCCTGCAGTTCCATCCGGAATCTGTTCTTACTGAATATGGATCTCAGATAATTAAAAACTGGCTGGAGTTGTAAGGAGATGTTAGTCACTGTCTTAAATGAGCAAAAAAAGTAGTTGCTAAATAAAAAAAACTTATGCGAAAAATACTGAACGATCTTTTCAATCACAGAACACTTGATCGCCACGAAGCAGAAGAAGTCCTGACCAATATAGCTGGAAATAAATATTCCGAATCGGAAATCGCAGCTTTTATAACTGTTTACCTGATGAGAAGTATAACTGTTGAAGAATTGTCGGGCTTCCGCGATGCCTTGCTGAACCTTTGTGTAAAAATAGACTTGTCTGATTTTGATACAATAGATGTATGTGGTACAGGAGGAGATGGCAAAGATACTTTCAATATATCCACAATTACCACTTTTATCCTTGCCGGAGCAGGTCTGAAAGTGGCCAAACATGGTAATTATGCCGTTACATCAGCCTGCGGATCATCAAATATCCTGGAGTATTACGGTTATAAGTTCTCAACCGACAATGATAAACTGAAAAAAGAAATCGACAGGGCAGGAGTCTGCTTTCTTCATGCCCCTATGTTCAATCCTGCAATGAAAAGTGTTGTACCCATACGAAGAGCATTAAAAGTAAAAACTTTCTTTAATATGCTCGGACCTATGGTTAATCCTTCTTTTCCCAAAAAACAACTTATAGGTGTTTATAGCCTGTCTTTGGCACGCTTATATAATTATCTTTATCAACTTACAGATATTCAGTATACTATAATACATAGTCTGGATGGATATGATGAGCTGTCTCTTACAGGTAGCTTTAAATATATCCTTAACGGTGCAGAACAACTTATCAACCCTGAGTCTGTTCATTATGAACGGCTTTCGCCCTCTGACCTGAGAGGAGGGCAAACAATAGCAGAAGCAGCTGGAATATTCAATTCAGTGTTGGAAGGAAAAGGGTCAAAAGCACAGAATAATGTTGTCAATGCAAATGCTATGATGGCTATTAAATGTTTTCACCCTGAAAAATCATTCGATGAATGTAAATCAATGGCTGAAGAATCTCTTTTTGGAGGAAAAGCCCTCAAATCTTTCAGATCACTTATTAAAATGCAACCATGACTTTCCTCAATACAATTATTGCCAATAAGAAAAAGGAACTTTCGGTATTGAAAAAGTGTATCCCTGTTGGTAAGCTGGAGAAAATGGAGGCTTTTTCCAGGAACACTTTTTCTCTCAGACAATACCTGAAAAATCCATCCAAAACTGGTATTATAGCCGAATTTAAAAGAAAGTCGCCTTCCAGAGGATGGATCAATGAAAATGCTGATCCCGAAGTGGTCACAAAGGGATATGCCAACCACGGAGCTTCAGGATTATCCGTCCTTACGGATACAGATTTTTTTGGTGGAACTAATGACGATCTGATGCTTGTCCGTAGCATTAATGATATACCTGTTCTGAGAAAAGACTTCATCCTTGAAGAATATCAGGTCGTGGAATCAAAAGCTATTGGAGCAGATGTCGTATTAATCCTTGCGGCAGCAATGGAAAAATCACAGAGTCAGAAACTTGCTGCTCTGGCACATTCCCTCGGCTTAGAGACTATCCTTGAAATACATTCACAGGAAGAATTCAATCATATCTCAAAAGATATTGATATAATCGGAATAAATAATCGTGACCTTAAAACATTCAATGTTGATACAATAGTATCCCTGAACCTGGTTCCTTTGATACCGGAAGGATTTTTGAAAATATCCGAAAGTGGTATTCATTCAACCGATACAATAAAACTTCTGAGAAAAAGCGGATTTGACGGATTCTTAATGGGTGAAGTCTTTATGAAGGATAAAAATCCTGTCGCATCATTTTCAGACTTTGTAAATAAATTAAATACCTGAAACAATGTTAAAAATTAAAGTATGCGGAATGACAGACCCCGGGAATATACAACAGATTGCAGCTCTTATGCCAGATTTTATGGGTTTTATCTTTTATTCTCATTCAAAGCGTTATGTCGGAAATAGTCCTCCTGAATCTCTCTGTAATGATATACCCCCCGGGATCATTAAAACAGGAGTGTTTGTTAATACTCAGCCTTCTGAGATAATTGATAC
>JAAYDB010000070.1 GCA_012729475.1 Bacteroidota bacterium | reverse complement strand
ATATCCTGTCCGCCGTTAAAATAGTCGTCATAACTTGTAAAGTTTTTTCCAAGGCCATGGTCATAATAAATCATACTGGTTATTCCGTCGAACCGGAAGCCGTCGAATTTGTATTCTTCGAGCCAATAATGACAATTTGAAAGCAGAAAATGAATTACAGAATTCTTCCCATAGTCGAAGCAAAGAGAATCCCATGCTACATGTTCACGTCTGCTGTTCGTGTGGAAATACTGACCCGGAGATCCGTCAAAAAGACCAAGCCCTTCATTGGTGTTTTTCACAGCATGCGACTGGACGATATCCATAATGACTCTCAGTCCTGATTTGTGGGCAGTGTCAATCAGTCTCTTCAGTTCTTCAGGAGTTCCGAATCTTGATGAAACTGCAAAATAGTTTGACACATGATAACCAAATGAACCGTAGAAAGGATGTTCCTGGATAGCCATTAACTGAATGGTATTGTATCCGGCCCTGACTATCCGGGGAATAATATTATCAGTGAACTCGTTAAATGATCCTGTCCTTTCTTCTGGAGTAGCCATCCCTATATGGGCTTCGTAAATAACGGGTGCGTTATCTTCACAATGAAAATTTTCTGTTTCCCATTCGTATTGTTCAGGAGGATGCCATACCTGTGCTGAAAATATTTTTGTTTTATCATCCTGTACCACTCTGGAAATATATGAAGGTATCCGTTCTCCTTTTCCTCCTTCCCAGTGTACTGATAG
This sequence comes from Bacteroidota bacterium, assembly GCA_012729475.1. Classification (GTDB taxonomy): domain Bacteria; phylum Bacteroidota; class Bacteroidia; order Bacteroidales; family VadinHA17; genus LD21. The sequence continues at coordinate 59,455 of JAAYDB010000070.1, read as the reverse complement.
CTTGAAGAGATCTCCATGTTTCAGTTTATCCGAAGACAACAGGAGTTCCCAGTTACCGTATTCATTGACCCTTTTCATCCTGAACCCGGCTTCCTCTTTCCAGTGGTTGAATTCACCAATAATAAATATATCTGTTGCATTGGGAGCCCATTCCCTTAAAACCCAGTTGTTATTGACGTAATGAAGTCCGTAATAATAATGACCAAGAGAAAAATCGACAAGAGACCCTCCTTCTGTCAGTTCATTTTCTTTCTGAAGATATCTGGATATTCTCTCTTCTATAATATTGATATATGGATTCAACCACTTATCAATGTCGTAAAACTTACGGGTATTCATACACTTGTTAAGTTGGGTATTTATCATTAAAAGTACAAAAACTAAATCAGAATGTTTACTCATTTCGCGGTGCTTTGTTATTTTTGCATGGTTAAGATGGTACAATGATTGTACATGAAGGGTATACGAATCTGGAATTGAAGAATCCTGTTGTTACAATGGGCATCTTTGACGGTGTTCATCGTGGTCACAGGGCTCTAATAAATAAAGTTGTTTCTGTGGCTAAGAAGACACAGGGCGAATCTGTTTTAATAACATATTACCCTCATCCCCGGTTGGTTCTGGAAAATGGATCGGCTAATGTTTCCCTGCTGACAACTCCCGGAGAAAAAATATCACTTCTCGCTTCAACAGGAGCAGACCATCTAATTATTATTGATTTCACTCCTGCTTTTAGCAGAATGACAGCCTCCTCTTTTATAAAAGAAGTTCTTGTTTCAGAAATACGGGCCAGCCATTTTATAATGGGCTATGATCATCGTTTTGGTTACAGGGGCGAAGGTGATTATGATACAATAACCAGATTGGCTGAAGCCATGAATATCACTGTATTACAGAGCGAAGGCATGGAAGAGGGAGACATCACAATCAGTTCTTCACTGATAAGGGAAGCCCTGCTTGCAGGGAAGCTTGAGGATGCTAACAGATGGCTCGGTTACAGTTATTTTCTGAAGGGGAGAATAATTGAAGGAGAGAAATTGGGACGAAAACTGGGTTTTCCCACTGCAAACATAAGTCCTTTGTACAAATACAAATTAATACCTGCAGATGGTGTTTACGCTGTGGAAGCAAAGCTTGAAGGGAAAACAATGAAGGCTATGTTAAGCATCGGATATAAACCCACAATAAGAAAGGAACCTGGAGAAAGATCGATTGAAGTAAATATTTTTGATTTTAACAAAGATATCTACGATAAAGAAATAGAAATAATTTTCCGTTACCGTTTACGTGATGAAATAAAGTTTGCCAACCCCCAACAATTGGTAAGCCAGATGGAAAATGACAAATTAAAGGCAATTAATTTACTGTCTTGAATAATATCAGGCTTTTATTTAACTTTGCGGACCTGTAAATTGATAATCAATGGACTTAGTAACAGATATAATGGAATATAAAGTTAAGGATATCACTCTGGCTGATTCAGGCCGGAAAGGAATTGAAATAGCAGAAAAAGAGATGCCGGGATTATTGGCTATCAGAAAAAAATATTCTCATGAAAAGCCTTTGAAAGGGGCACGGATAACGGGGTCACTTCACATGACTATCGAAACAGCTGTATTAATAGAAACATTAAAAGAACTGGGTGCTGAGGTGAGATGGGCGAGCTGTAATATTTTTTCAACACAGGATCATGCTGCAGCCAGTGTAGCTGCTTCAGGAATACCTGTATTTGCCTGGAAGGGAGAGACTCTTGAAGAATATTGGTGGTGTACTGCGCAGGCACTTTCTTTTCCGGGAGGCAAAGGACCTCATCTGATCGTTGATGATGGTGGTGATGCTTCTCTGTTGATCCATCTGGGGTTTAAGGCAGAAAATGATCCTTCATTTCTGGACAAAAAGCCTGCTAACAAGGAAGAAAAAATCATACTGGAGACCCTGAGGACCCTCCAAAAAAATGATCCTGAAAAATGGAGACGTGCTGTTAGGGAACTAAAGGGAATATCTGAAGAAACAACAACAGGAGTTAACAGATTATACCGGATGCACAAAACCAATGAATTACTGGTGCCTGCAATCAATGTAAATGATTCTGTTACAAAGTCAAAATTTGATAACCTCTACGGTTGCCGGGAGTCTTTGGCAGATGGGATAAAGAGGGCTACCGATGTTATGATAGCAGGTAAAGTAGTTGTTGTATGTGGTTACGGGGATGTTGGAAAAGGAAGTGCAAAATCGATGAGAGCCTATGGGGCAAGGGTCATTGTTACTGAAATAGATCCTATATGCGCATTGCAGGCAGCCATGGAGGGTTTCGAAGTAAAAAGGATAGAAGATTCATTTGATGAGGCAAGGATTTTTGTAACAGCAACGGGGAACAGGGATGTTATTACTGCTGATCACATGAAGAAGATGAAGGATCAGTCGATTGTCTGTAATATTGGACATTTTGATAATGAGATACAGGTCGATCAGCTAAATGCAGTGGAGGGTATAAAGAAAATCAATATTAAACCTCAGGTTGATAAATATGTTTTTCCTGATGGTCATTCAATATTTCTTCTGGCAGAAGGTCGTCTGGTAAACCTGGGTTGTGCCACTGGACATTCTTCGTTTGTTATGAGTAATTCTTTCAGCAACCAGACGCTTGCCCAGATAGAACTCTGGAAAAACAATTATCAGACAGGTGTTTACAGGCTGCCAAAGCATCTTGATGAAGAAGTGGCCCGATTACATCTTGATCATCTGGGAGTACAGCTGACCCTCCTGACAAAGGAACAGTCTGATTATTTAAATGTATCACCTGATGGTCCGTATAAACCGGATCATTACAGATATTAATTGTTTTTCCGGCACCACGATAGGTTAATACCTTAGAATTAATACAGTTAAGAGTATTGACAGGATGTTGTTCAGCGTCCTGTTCAGTATATGATTGTCAATATCTTAAAATAAAAGTTAATAATTACGTTATATTAATATAACACGGTCGCTTATATTTAAGGTATAACATAAGGTTATTTTATTGAAAAAACCGGCTTCTCTTTCACCAGGGGAAAAAATATGATGGTTACACAATAAATTATTGCAGATGAGTAAACTGAAAATAAGGCACTTGTTCTTAATATTTCTCATTTCTTCTCTGACTTATACGGTTACTGAAGCACAGGCATTTACCAGGCCCAGGAGCCACAGGCTTCAGAAGAAAGTTCGTGATAAACCACTCCGGTCACGTACGGTAAAGATACGGGAACCCAGAGCGGCAGAAAAAGCGAAGAAGAAAGCTGGGGCCAGTGAGAGAAAGAATAAGAGAGAAAATGAAAAATTTGTCAAAGCGAACAGGGAACGTTCTTTTGAGATACAGACACCGGAAGTTCGTGAAAGGATGAAACAGAATGTTAAAAAAGCCAATGAAAGATATAAGGCTAAAAGGAAAAAAACAGCTTCCCGGAGCAGAAAAGCAGCAAAGAAATACAGGAAATAGTCCGGACTTTTATTATCGGATGTATCTCTTTAATTTTCAGGTTTATTTTGTAATTTAGAAAAAGATTTTATATATTTGGTCAATGAAGAGTTCCGCATGCCACGGGATTCTTCTTATTTTTTTTAAATGAACAGAGAGATGTCAGAGCTTTTATATATTACAGAAGACGGTCTGCGGAATTTACAGGAGGAACTGGAAAGGCTAAGAACTGTTGAACGCCCCATGATAGCTAAAATGCTTTCTGAAGCGACCGATAAAGGCGATCTTTCGGAGAATACCGAATATTCAGCTGCAAAAGAAGCACAGGGAATGCTTGAAATGAAGATAGCAAAACTGGAAAATCTTATTGCAACTTCAAGAGTTATTGATGAATCAATGATAGACAGCTCGACTGTCAGGATCCTTCATAAGGTAAAGATCAGGAATGTAAAGAACAATATTACTATGGAATACCAGATAGTCCCGGAAAGTGAAGCTGATCTGAAAAAAAGGAAAATAGCTGTTAATTCTCCCATTGCAAGAGGACTTATTGGAAAGAAAGTAGGAGATACTGTTGAGATTAAAGTCCCTTTAGGACTAATGCATTTTGAAATAATGGCTGTTTCATTGTAAAAAATATATTATGGCAACAATTTTTACAAAAATTATTAAAGGGGAAATACCATGTTATAAAGTTGCTGAAGACGAAAGGTTTTTTGCTTTTCTAGATATCAATCCCCTTAAAAAAGGACATACTCTGGTTGTTCCTAAACAGGAGACAGATTATATTTATGATCTTGATGATAATCAACTTGCCGGCATGATGGTTTTTTCAAAGAAAGTTGCTTTTGCCATTAAAGCTGCTATACCATGTAACAGAATCGGGATTGCCGTTCTTGGCCTTGAAGTACCACATGCCCATATCCATCTGGTACCAATGGACACAATGGATGATATCAATTTCCGCAATCCCAAGCTGCAGCTCAAACCTGAAGAGTTTGAAAATATTGCAGAGAAAATCAGGGAAAAAATCTCTGTTTAGTCCGTTTTCTTTACTGATATTTTTTAGCAGGATTTCTTACCTTTACGGTAAATTCAGCTCGCTGCATGGGTTTTCTTAATGGTTTGTATGATGATTTTTTAAGTCTTCTCTTCCCAAGGGTATGCTATGGCTGTGGAAAAGACCTTGTAAGGAATGAGAAACTGATATGTACGGAGTGTTATGTGCTTATATCACGGACAAATTATCATCTTCAGGCAGGAAATCCTGTTGAACAGCTCTTCTGGGGTCGCTGCAAAGTGGAAAAAGGTGCCGCATTCTCATTCTATAATAAAGACAGCAGGATGAAACAGCTCATTCATAATCTCAAATATAAAGGGGTAAGAGAAATAGGTATTGAACTTGGCCGTATGTATGCTTATGACCTGAAGCAATCAGGCTTCTTTGAAGGAATAGATATCATTTTACCCGTTCCTCTTCATCCTTCAAAAAAAAAAGCAAGGGGCTTCAATCAGAGTGATATGATAGCTGAAGGTGTTGCCGGAACTGCCGGATTGCCAGTCGACAGGTCGTATCTTCAGAGGGTATCAAAGACTGCCACTCAGACAAGGAGGTCACGCTATGAAAGATGGATCAATGTGGAAGGCATATTCAGAACAGGCAATAGCGCAGCAATTGAGAATAAACACATACTGCTGGTAGATGATGTAATAACAACCGGGTCAACGATTGAATCCTGTACTTCCGAACTGATAAAAACACAAGGAGTGAAAGTAAGTGTTATTGCTCTTGCAGTGGCAATAACATGAATCATATACTCATTTAATCCTTCCCGGATTTTTTTTCATAAAATCCTTCCAGTTGCTGTAAGATTTCTGAACAGAAGGGAGTCCTGACTGATAGAAATGGCAGAGAGCAGCAGCAAGACCATCGGTAGCATCAAGAATTATACCTTTCTCATTAAAACAGAGAATGCTCATTAGCATCGAAGCTACCTGTTCTTTTGAAGCTGAGCCCTGACCTGTGATTGACATTTTTATTTTACGCGGAGCATATTCAAATATGGGAAGAGACCGCGAAAGAGCTGCGGATATTGCAGCACCCTGTGCACGGCCTAATTTTAACATCGACTGAACATTCTTTCCGTAAAAAGGAGCTTCAATAGCGAGTTCATCGGGATGATATTCATCAATAATAGCAATGGTCCTTTCGAAAATATGCTTCAGTTTAAGGTAATGGTCGTTATATTTCGATAACTCAATCACTCCAACGGCAATCAGCTCAGGTTCGGCGCCTGCAATACGGATAAGCCCGTAACCTGTGATATTCGTGCCAGGGTCAATACCCAGTATTATTTTATCTTTTGTCTTTCCCTGCAAAACGTGAAACATTTTAATCACGATATCAGCTGTCTCTCTTCAGTCTTTTTGACTATAGTCATCAAAGATAATAATTAATTATCTCTGAATTTTTCTGTTTTGTATCAGTATACCTGTGACGATAAGAATTAAGCCCAACGGAGTTGTATAATAGATAGGTTCGTGAAGTATGAAATGAACAAAAACCAAAGAAAGAAAAGGGGCAAGATATACCAGATTACTTGTTTTGTCTGTAGTCTCAGAACTGTTAAGAGCTTTAAGCCACAGAAGGAAGGTTATGCCCATTTCAAATAATCCTGTATAAACAGATGCTGCTATTCCCGGGATACTATATCCGGAAAAATTCCATCCTTCAGTTATCAGGAGTGCAATGACCAGATATATTGAACCGAAGAGAAAATTCAGGAACAGCTTAAGGGTTTCATCCCGTTGATCTTTCATATTCATTATAAAATAGAAAGCAAAGAATATGGAGCTTGTCAGGGCGAGGGTAATACCTCTTATATCTGATTGTCCATAGTTAAAGAAATCGCCTCTGGATGAAATAATAAATACTCCGGTGAAGCTAATAAGAAGGGCAATAATACTTTTTTTCCTGATTTTTTTACCAAGAAAAATTACTGAAAGAAACACGAAGATTATCGGCCACACCATATTCAATGGTTGTGCTATCTGTGCAGGAAGAAGCTGGTAAGCTTTCAGGAGGATAAGATAGTAGGCAAAGGGGTTAATAAAACCGAGAATGGCTGAGTGTGTAAGCCCTTTGGTATCTTTCTTAAGGAGTAGTGAAATTTTTCCTGAAGCGATAAGGATAAAAAACAATATTATTGTTGATGTCAGGGATGCTATTGTAAGCATGGGGATGATTTCCAGTTCCTGAAGACCTTTTTTAAAGGCAGTAGGCACTGTTGACCAGAAGAGTATGGCCAGGCCGGCATATATATATGCTTGACGGGATTTTTTCATTTTACGGGACCCCGTTTTACTTAGTCCTCAATAAAGTGTTGGATATGTGTGTTTTGAGGAGAAACATAAACATCCTGTATTATTTTGAAGTTAAAGGCTGATAAAAAATATCAGTCGATTATTTCAAAACCGGTATAGGGTATAAGACTGACCGGGATCTTTATTCCTTCCTTTGTCTGATTATTTTCAAGCAGAGCTGCAAGAATTCTGGGCAGAGCGAGGGCACTTCCGTTAAGGGTATGGACCAGTTGTGTCTGTTTTCCGGCTTTTTCCCGGAAACGGCATTTCAGTCTGTTTGCCTGGAATGACTCAAAGTTTGAAACAGAGCTTACTTCCAGCCATTTTTTCTGTGCTCCTGACCACACCTCAAAATCGTATGTAAGAGAAGAAGTGAATGACATATCACCTCCGCATAGTCTTAGTATTCTGTATGGGAGATCAAGGGCTGACACCAGGTTTTCAACATGAGATACCATTTCATCAAGAGACTCGTAAGAATGGTCCGGGTGGGCTATTCTTACTATTTCGACCTTATCGAACTGATGCAATCTGTTGAGGCCTCTGACATGTGCACCCCATGAGCCTGCTTCTCTTCTGAAACAGGGGGTGTAGGCAATATTTTTTATGGGCAGGTCATCAGCATTGAGAATAATATCTCTGTAAATGTTTGTTACAGGCACTTCAGCAGTTGGAATGAGGTAGAAATTATCGAGTGTAATATTATACATTTGTCCCTCTTTATCGGGCAACTGGCCTGTACCGAAACCTGAGTCTTCATTTACAACAATGGGAGGTATGACTTCATTGTAACCTGCTTTTACTCCTTCATCAAGAAAGAAATTAATAAGAGCTCTTTCCATTTTGGCGCCCTTACCTTTGTAGACCGGGAAACCTGCGCCTGTTAGTTTTATTCCCAGATCGAAGTCAATTATGTCATATTTTTTTATCAGCTCCCAGTGAGGAAGGGCTTCTCCGTCTATGTCAACTATTTTTCCACCCTCTTTTACAATGAAGTTATCTTCAGCTCCAAAGCCTTTGTTAACTGATTCATGAGGCAGATTGGGAAGGCTGACTATCAGTTCTCTCAATTCAATATCAAGAGGTGTTAATTCTTCAGAGAGAGACCTTATTTCTTCTTTTAGGGTATAAGTCTTTTCTTTTGCTTCATCAGCTTCTTTTTTCCTGCCTGTTTTCAGAAGTAATCCTATATCTTTTGATAACCTGTTCATCTCAGCCTGAAGGGAGTCAGACCGGGTCTGAATCTCCCGGCGTGTAGAGTCAAGAGATAGTATTTTGTCGAGTACTTTTTCTGCATCAAAGTTTTTTACCTTAAGACGTTCAATGATCAGCTCTCTTTTTTCACGGATAAGATTAATTGTTAGCATGGCAGGATTCTGGTTAATAAAAAAAGCAGACTCTGTGAGCCTGCTGTAAAGGTATTAAAAAACTCCCTGATTAGTTTTCAGGAGAGAGAAAAGTATCGAAAGAAAAATAATCTTTGACAAAGATTATTCCTTTGAGCTTATCACCGAGACATAGGATTTATTGTCTTTGCGTTTTTTGAACTCAATTTCACCATCGGCAAGGGCAAAAAGAGTATGATCTTTTCCTAATCCCACATTCAGGCCGGGATTATGTTTTGTTCCTCTTTGGCGAACGATGATATTACCGGCTTTTGCATGCTGACCCCCGAAAAGTTTAACTCCAAGTCTTTTACTATTAGAGTCGCGGCCATTACGTGAACTACCGGCTCCTTTCTTGTGTGCCATAATAATAAATATTTAATTCTTATTTTTTTATTTATCTTCTCCTTTATCTGCTTTTTTTGGTGCTGTCTTTTTAGCGGTTGTTTTTCCTTTGTCAGCACTTTTTGCAGCTGGTTTTTTACCTGCCGGCTTTTTTACAGCAGGTTTTTTGGTGGCAGGTTTTTTCTCAGCCGATTTTGTTTCGTCTTTCGGTTCACCTGCAGTTACAGCCGGCTCTTTCTTTACAGTCTTTTTTTCAGCAGATTTCTTACCGTTTATGCTTATTATCTCTACCTCAGTGAAGTCTTGCCGATGACCGTTTTTTACCCTGTAACCTTTTCTTCTCTTCTTTTTAAATACAATCACCTTTTTTCCTCTTGCGTGTCCTAAAACTTTACATTCAACGAAAGAGTCACTGATAAAAGGTTCTCCTACTGTAACCTTACCTTCTTCTTCAATCAAGAGGACCTGTTCAAATTTAATTTCCTTTTCCTCTTCAGCATCAAGCCTGTGTACGAAGATCTTTTTACCTTCTTCAACTTTAAATTGCTGTCCTGCAATCTCAACAATAGCGTACATTGTCATTTTTATTATATTACTCCGCAAGGCGTATAGGATAAAAAATCATATAACTTCTCTGAGCCCTGACAGATTGATTTTATTTCGGACTGCAAAGATAAATAAAATACATTATTTTCAAATGATAAGGATGTTTTTTATATATTTTAAAATGCGGATATCACCTGTCAGTATTTTCGTATCGTAAAGACATGTCTCTTGCTGAGCTTTAAAACTTTTAAAAAAAAGCGCCGCGTTAACCGAGTAAATACTTCTATTATCTTTATATTTGTCACAAACACACCATTGGTGTGTATTATATTGATGCATAATTAATTATTATGAAACGGGTCAAGTTAAAAGTGATGGGGATATCATATAGTCAGACTCAGTCAGGAGCTTATGCGCTTTTACTGATAGAAGAGAATGGAGACAGGAGAATACCCATAATAATAGGAGGATTTGAAGCTCAGGCTATTGTGATTAAACTTGAAAATCTTGAACCACCCCGGCCACTCACTCATGATCTTTTCAAGAAAGTTGCCGATCAGTTTAATATTGCTGTGATTGAGGTAATAATTGACAAGCTTGAAGAGGGGGTATTTTTTTCAAAGCTGGTATGTAACAACGGGGAAAAAGAATATATTATTGACAGCCGCACCTCGGATGCAGTGGCTATAGCCCTGAGATTTGGATGTCCGATATATATCAATGAAGAAATACTGGAAAAAGCACAATTGACTAATACTCCATCTGATACTGATCTTTCTTCTGAAGAAGATACAGGCAAGAGTCAGGAAACGGGGTCGAAATTTTCCTCCTATTCGGATGAAGAGTTATATAAAATGATTGATGAAGCGGTAAAGACTGAAGATTATGAAAAGGCTGCCTCGATAAGGGATGAATTGGAAAAAAGAAATGATAGCAGGAAACAGCCATGAAACAATATCTTGAACTTCTCGATCATGTTTTAGAATCAGGAATAAGGAAAGGTGACAGGACCGGCACCGGGACCATTAGTGTATTCGGTTATCAGATGAGATTTGATCTTGCCTGTGGATTCCCCTTACTGACAACCAAAAGGATGCATCTAAAATCCATTATACATGAGCTTTTGTGGTTCATCTCCGGAGATACAAATATTAAATATCTAAAAGATAATGGTGTAAGGATATGGAATGAGTGGGCTGATGAAGACGGTAATCTGGGGCCGGTATATGGTTCACAGTGGCGTTCATGGCTGTCGGCTGACGGGAGAAAGATCGATCAGTTAAAAGAAGTGGTAGATGCCATAAAGGAAACACCTGATTCACGGCGGCTTATTGTCAGTGCCTGGAATCCTGGAGAACTTGATAAAATGGCTTTGCCTCCTTGTCATCTTCTCTTTCAGTTCTACGTAGCTGAAGGAAAGTTGTCATGTCAGCTTTATCAGAGAAGCTGTGATATTTTTCTTGGAATCCCATTTAATATAGCTTCTTATGCTTTGCTTACCATGATGATTGCTCATGTTACCGGCCTGAAGCCAGGAGATTTCGTTCATACCCTGGGTGATGCCCATATATATCTTAATCATATTGAACAGGTTAAATTGCAACTCACCAGAGACCCTTATCCTTTACCCTCGATGATTGTGAATCCTTTAGTTGATGATCTCTTTAAATTCAGGTATGAAGATTTTACTCTGAAAGATTATGTTTCTCATTCACATATAAAAGGCGAGATATCTGTATAAAAAACGAAGTTATGATTTCCATAATTGCTGCTGTTTCTGAAGACAAGGGCATTGGCAGAGCTAATGAACTACTGTGGCATATATCTGAAGACCTTAAACGGTTTAAGAAACTTACCATGGGAAAAACAGTTGTCATGGGAAGGAAGACATGGGATTCCCTTCCCCGGAGACCATTACCGGGACGGAGGAATATTATTCTTTCGGATATTCGTGAAGAATGTTTTGAAGGTGCTGAAACAGCTTATTCTTTGGAGGATGCTCTTAAGAAATGTCGTGACGATGAAGAGGTTTTCGTAATAGGAGGTGGTAGTGTTTACAGTCAGTTTATGCCTTATGCTGACAGGTTGTACATTACACGTGTTCACCGGAGAGCAGAGGCAGATGTATATTTCCCGGAAATAAAGAGAAAAATGTGGAAAACGATAAGCAGGGAGCGATTTGTTTCTGAAAAAGAAAATATTCCTTATACTTATATCATTTATGAACGAAGGGATTAAGAGGCTTTAAGAACTTTAAGGTCTATCCTTTCCAGTTTATGGCTGGCATAATCAACGGTTATTACCAGTTCATTTTTCGCAGTCGAAGGCATTTCAAACATTGCATCAAGCATTATTGTTTCGCATATTGATCTCAGACCACGGGCACCAAGTTTGTATTCAATCGCTTTATCGACAATAAAATCGAGAGCTCCTTTGTCAAATTTGAGTTTAATATTGTCCATATCAAAGAGCTTGGTATATTGTTTGACAAGAGCATTTTTTGGTTCGGTGAGTATTGCTTTTAGGGCTTTTTTATCAAGAGGATCAAGGTGGGTCACTACAGGCAGTCTTCCAATTATTTCAGGGATAAGCCCATAAGCCCTGAGGTCTTGTGGAGATATATATTTTAAAAGATTGTTTTTATCGACTTTTTCTCTGACTTTGGAAGCTCCAAATCCAATAATTTGTGTATTAAGCCTTTGGGCAATTTTTTTCTCAATACCGACAAAAGCTCCGCCACAGATGAAAAGGATATTTTTTGTATCAACAGGTATCATTTTTTGTTCAGGGTGTTTACGTCCGCCCTGTGGAGGGACATTAACGACAGAACCTTCAAGCAATTTCAACAGACCCTGCTGTACTCCTTCACCCGATACATCTCTTGTAATTGAAGGATTATCACCTTCTTTTCGTGCTATCTTATCCAGTTCGTCAATAAAAACTATTCCTTTTTCAGCAGCTTTTACATCGTATTCCGCATTCTGCAGCAGTCTGGTAAGGAGACTTTCTATATCCTCTCCCACGTATCCGGCTTCAGTCAATACTGTGGCATCAACTATTGTAAAAGGTACATGAAGCATTTTTGCAATTGTTTTGGCAAGAAGAGTCTTGCCTGTACCTGTCTCACCTACCAGAATGATATTTGATTTTTCAATTTCAACATCATCCGGATCAGGTTTTTGTATCAATCTCTTATAATGGTTATAAACAGCTACGGAAATAATCTTTTTCGCCATATCCTGGCCAATGACATACTGATCGAGAAAGCTCTTAATCTCAGTAGGTTTGAGAAGGTTTATGCTATCGAATGAAGTACTTTTTTTTAATCCCAGTTCTTCATTCATAATGTTATAAGCCTGTTCAATACAGTGGTCACATATATGTCCTTCGAGACCGGCTATCAGCATATTGGCCTCTTTTTTTGTTCTGCCGCAGAAAGAGCATTTGTCCATTATAATATACTGTTAATTGCGATGAAGAATCTCATCAATCATTCCATATTCTTTAGCTTCTTCTGAAGTCATCCAGTGATCTCTGTCAGAGTCTTTTTCAACTTTTTCCAGTGGATTGCCTGAATGAAAAGCAATTATTTCATATAATTCTTTTTTCAGTTTCAGTATCTCTCTTGCCTGTATTTCAATATCTGATGCAGCACCTTCAAATCCACCCATAGGCTGATGTATCATAATCCTTGAGTGTTTGAGTGCAGATCTTTTGCCTTTGGTCCCGGCAGTAAGGAGAATTGCTCCCATAGATGCAGCCATGCCGGTGCATATGGTGGCAATATCTGCAGAAATATACTGCATCGTATCATATATACCCAGTCCGGCACTTACTGAACCTCCAGGAGTATTAAAATAGATCTGGATATCTTTTCCCGGATCAGATGAATCAAGATAAAGAAGTTGAGCCTGAATAATATTAGCTACATAATCATCGATAGGAAGACCCAGAAAAATAATCCTGTCCATCATCAAACGTGAAAATACGTCCATTGAAGCAACATTTAACTGTCTCTCTTCAATGATTGTAGGAGAAATATAACTAGACCATACAGAAGCATATTTGTGAAGGGAAAGACTGCCAATACCATGTTTGCTTCTGGCATATTTTTCAAAATCGTTTTTATTGCTCATTGCTGTTTATTTAGATTTAGAGGGTAAAGATACAAAAATATGATATATGATGTAATTATCTGATCCTTATTCAAAAAGCTTGTTAAATTCTTCGGCTGTTACACTTTTGGGCTGGATATTAATTATTTCCTTTAATGCATCGATAACTTTGGTATCTAAAATATTGTCGGCAATTCTCTTTGCATCATTTTCTCTTTTAAGAGTTTCTCTTGCATAATTTGAAATTTGCTCATCAGTTGCATAGTATATTCCATACTGTTGGAACTGGTATCTTGTTATATTCTCTGCCTCTTTGGTCAGTTCCTCTTCTGTTATTTTAATTTCATTATTCTTTGCTACCTTATTTTTTATCAGTTGCCATTTGAGGTCTTTTTTAAAGGAATCAAATTCTTTTTCTATTTGCTCTGATGTAGTGTTTTCATTCACTTTAAGAAGCCATTTTTTCAGAAAATCTTCAGGTAGTGGAATGTCTGTCTTTTCGATTACCATGTTTCTGATGTCCTGCATGAGTTTATAATTACTTTCACCTTTCAGACTGGCTGCAATTTCTTCTTCAATTTTTTTATTAAATTCTTCTTCGGTCTTTACAGTGTTTTCCCCGTATATTTTATCAAAAAGGTCCTGCCCAATTTCTGCAGGGTAAAAACGAGATATCTCTTTAATGGTCATCCGGTATGTTTCACTGATATTTTCAATTTTCTCTTTATCGATTCTCAGTAATCCGGCTATTTCGTTGTCATCGGGTAAAGCTTTGCGGATATTAAAATCGACAGTATCACCTGTATTTTTTTCAATAAAGGTATTTTTAATCTCCTCATCCTTAATTATGTCAACAGCTAAAGAAGTATCTTCGATACCTTCTCCGGCGACAGGATTGCCTTCAATATCAAGAGCCTCTATTTTACCATTTACTGTATCTTTTTCGCCGACTTTGTCAACATTTTTAAAATCTCCGAAACGCCGGGTATAGTTTTCTTTATGATCGTTGATCATTTTTTCGTCAACAGAGATCTCATACAAATTAACCTTATTTTTTTTGTTGATTTTAAGGTCGACAACAGGTGCCAGTCCCAGTTCAAAAGAAAACTTAAATTCATCCTGGGTTTCAAAATCAATATTCTCTTCCTCGTTGGTTTTGGGTAAAGGATCTCCAAGTATTTCCAGTTTTTCGTCCGAGAGGTATTTCTGAATACTTTCGGAAATGGTTTTATTCACTTCTTCTATTTTGGCAGCTGTACCATACATTTTCCTTATAAGGCCTATGGGGACCATACCCGGACGGAATCCTTTTATATTTGCTTTTTTGCGATAGTCTCTGAGAATTTTTTCCACTTTATCCTCATAATCTGTTTTTTCGACTTGTATATTAAGTACTGCATTCAGATCGTCAATGTTTTCTCTGGTAATATTCATATAGTTTATCCTTTATTATATATCTGAAAAACCGCCAAACGCTGTAAATCGAAGGTTAAGGGCGGTTTATCATGTTAGTGCGGATGAAGGGACTCGAACCCCCACGTCTTAAAGACACAAGATCCTAAGTCTTGCTCGGCTACCAATTACGACACATCCGCATAAAAATCCCCGCAAAAGTATAGAAAATTACATAAATAACAAACTGAAGAGCTTAGCGCCGGAGTTCAAAGCTTTTGCCCAGGTATACTTTTCTTACAATTTCATCTTCAGCAAGTTGAGAAGCAGTGCCCGATTTTAAGATTTTGCCCTCAAAGAGGAGGTATGCCCTGTCGGTGATAGACAAGGTTTCATGAACGTTATGATCGGTTATTAGGATACCTATTTTTTTACTTTTAAGATGTGATACGATGCTCTGTATGTCTTCCACGGCAATCGGGTCAATCCCGGCAAAAGGCTCGTCAAGCAAAATAAATTTTGGTTTAATAGCCAGTGCTCTGGCAATTTCAGTCCTCCTTCTTTCTCCTCCTGACAGCTGTATGCCTTTGCTTTTACGAATCTTTTGCAAACCAAATTCATCCAGAAGTGATTCCAGCCTTTCTTTCTGTTCCTCTTTTGTGAAGTCGGAGAGTTCCAGAACAGCTCTGAGGTTGTTCTCTACTGACAGGTTCCGGAAAATAGAGGGTTCCTGTGCCAGATACCCGATACCCCTGCGGGCCCGCATATAAACCGGCAGTTTTGTAATGTTTTCATTATCGAGATATATATTCCCTTCCCTCGGCCGGATCAGACCGACTATCATATAAAAAGAGGTTGTTTTTCCGGCCCCGTTAGGGCCAAGCAGACCAACTATCTCTCCCTGTTCAACTTCAATGGATACATGATCTACAACAGTTCGGTTACGATATTTTTTTACCAGATCTTTTGTATAGAGTTTCATGCGATTATTAAAACATTATTTCATTGGTCGTATGGAACTTACATGAATTAATTAATAATTCCCTTTTGTGAGGTTCTGCTTATGTAAGTTTCATTTCAAAATTCAGGACGTAGTTTCAACAGTTTCTCCGGGATCATTATCATTCATAAATTCCTGATAATCTCTTTCTTTCTTCTGGACAACTCTTTTTGAGATATGGATACTTACCTCGTAGAGAAAAAATAAGGGTATACTTACCAGCAATTGGGAGAAAACATCAGGAGGCGTTATAATAGCTGAAAGGATAAGGATAACAACTATCGAATGTTTCCGGTATTTTTTCATGAATTCGGGAGTAATTACTCCAATCTTGGTCAGAAAAAAAGCAATTATGGGAAGTTCAAATATCACCCCGGTGGCCAGGCATATAGAAGATAAAGTGCCAATGAATGATCTGATATTTATCTGGTTGGTAACATCCATGCTCACTTCATAAGAAGTGAGGAAGTGAATTGAGAGAGGAGCCAGCATATAGTAACCAAAAAGGACACCGGCAAAAAACAAAAGAGAAGAAGCCAGAACAGCTCCTCTTGCATACTGGGCTTCATTCGTATGGAGAGCCGGCTTGAAAAAGAGCCAGAATTCCCTTATGATAAAAGGAAAAGCAAGTATAAGGCCGGATACCATGGCAACAGTAATATGTGTTGTCAGCTGCCCCGCCATCTTAATGTTTATTATTTCAAAAGGTGTTGTATTGATACATAATTTATCAGTACCCAACATATGTCCAAGCTGACAAAGAATACGGTTAGTGAAAAAACCAGGATCTTTAGGAGCCAGAATTACATGGTCAAAGATTATATTCTTAAATACGAAAGCCACTACCATAAAGACCACAATGGCTAATATTGACCGGATTATGTGCCATCGTAATTCTTCAAGATGTTCGAGGAAGGACATCTCAGCTTCACTTTTCTTCCTTTTTTTTGATTTTAATGCCATCTGAACATATCAAATTTCTATTTCAGCGTGTAAAGATGATAAAACTTCTTATGTAAAGCAATATCAGGATAATGATAAGTTGTGTGCTGATGAATAATTTTGTTAATGAAATTTAAATATTGGATAATGATGAGGAAAATTATTACATTTATATAAAATGTTTAAATTATTTACAGTAATTCTGATTTTTAGAGGTTGATTTAATGATAAGTGACGGTACAATACATGAGTATTTAAAAAAGTATTTTGGATTTGATACTTTTAAAGGTAATCAGGAAAAGATAATAAAAAATGTCCTCTCAGAGAGGGATACATTCGTTCTGATGCCAACGGGAGGCGGAAAATCATTATGTTATCAGCTCCCTGCTTTAATGGGCGAAGGAACTGCAGTAGTGATTTCTCCTCTGATTGCATTGATGAAAAACCAGGTTGATGCAATGCGTAATTTCAGTACTAATGATGATGTAGCACATTTTCTGAATTCATCTCTCACGAAAACAGAGATAGCAAGGGTTAAGAATGATGTTCTCAGGCAGGGAACGAAATTGTTGTATGTTGCACCGGAATCGCTTACCAAAGAAGAGAATATTGAGTTTCTGAAGAAAATAAAGATTTCATTTTATGCTATAGATGAGGCACACTGTATATCGGAGTGGGGACATGATTTCAGGCCTGAATACCGGCGGATCCGTCCCTTGATTGATTCTATAGGCCGTTCTCCTATTATTGCTCTTACTGCTACAGCTACACCAAAGGTTCAGCACGACATACAAAAGAACCTCGGTATTCTTGAAGCTGCCGTTTTCAAATCGTCATTCAACCGTCCGAACCTGTATTATGAGGTCAGATCAAAGCAGGATGTAACAAAGGAAATAATTAAATATATCAAGAATAATCCGGGGAAATCAGGAATAATCTACTGCCTCAGTCGTAAGAAGGTAGAGGAAATGGCTGAGATATTGAAGGTAAACGGAATAAAGGTTTTGCCCTATCATGCAGGTATGGATTCTGCCACGCGGACACAGAACCAGGATAAGTTTCTCATGGAAGAAGTGGATGTAATCGTTGCCACAATAGCTTTTGGAATGGGTATTGATAAACCTGATGTCCGTTTTGTTATTCATTACGACATGCCCAAGAGCCTTGAAGGCTATTATCAGGAGACAGGCCGAGCCGGGCGTGATGGTGGAGAAGGTAACTGTATTGCCTATTACAGTTATAATGATATTAAGAAACTGGAGAAATTCATGCAGGGAAAACCTATTGCGGAACAGGAAATAGGCAAACAGTTGCTTCTTGAAACAGTATCATATGCCGAATCATCTGTCTGCCGCCGTAAATTGCTTCTGCACTATTTCGGTGAAGAGTATCCGAAAGAAAATTGTGAAGCCTGCGATAATTGCCTGCATCCCAAAGAACAGTTTGAAGGGAGCGAAGCTGTCGTAAATGTCCTTGAAACCATTCTTGCCGTAAAAGAAAAATTCAAAGCCGACCATATTGCCCATATTCTTTCTGGGAAAATTACTTCAGCAATAAAGTCTTATAAGCATCATAAACTGGAGTACTTCGGTATCGGAGAAGAAAAGGATGAAAAATTCTGGAATATGGTTATCAGACAGGGACTGATAGCGAGATATCTTACAAAGGATATTGAGAACTATGGTCTGCTAAAAGTAACAAAGAGAGGCCATGAGTTCCTGAAAAAACCCGAGTCTTTCATGCTTGCCGAAGATCATGATTATGCTGATACAGATGAAGAGGAAAATGCTTTCGGAGCAAAAACAGCAGCAGTTGATGAAGAGCTCTTCAGTGTACTGAAAGACCTCCGGAAAAAGATATCAAAACAAAAAGATGTACCACCTTTTGTAATCTTCCAGGATCCTTCCCTTGAAGATATGGCAATTCAATATCCTGTAACACTTGATGAATTACAGAATATTTCCGGAGTTGGAGCAGGTAAAGCCCAGCGATACGGAAAAGAATTCGTTGATATAATAAAAAAATATGTTGAAGAAAAAGAAATCATCCGTCCTCTTGATATGGTTGTCAAATCAGTAATCAATAAGTCGGGAATAAAAGTCTATATTATACAAAGTATAGATATGAAAAGGCCCCTTGAGGATATTGCTGATGTTAAAGGATTGGAAATGAGTGAGCTTCTTTCAGAAATAGAAGCTATTGTCAATTCCGGTACACGTCTTAACCTGGATTACTATATTAATATGGTAATGGATGAAGAAAGACAGACTGATATCTTTTCGTATTTCAGAGAAGAAGCCGAGTCAGACTCACTTGAAGAAGCTATCAGTGAACTGGGTAATGATTATGAAGAGGAAGAAATAAGGCTTATGAGGATCAAATTTCTTTCCGAAATGGGTAATTAAACAATTAAACGGAAATCAATTTATCCGGTTCCCCTTTCCTTCCATATAGGTTTTATTCACAGATCTGTTCATCGTTAGCGGAAATCCCAGGCTGATCAGAACCGCAGTAATATAAAAAGGATATACAATCTGAGCCGGGAGAAACCATTTCATAAGGAATGCTGACCCATATCTTTTTGTTGTATTTTTCAGAATAAGGAAATCGGGTATTGATTTCAATAAAAAGGAT
This sequence comes from Bacteroidota bacterium, assembly GCA_012729475.1. Taxonomy (GTDB): domain Bacteria; phylum Bacteroidota; class Bacteroidia; order Bacteroidales; family VadinHA17; genus LD21. The sequence goes on along the minus strand of JAAYDB010000070.1, from coordinate 40,273 downwards.
GCCACTAGCACCGGTATAACTTCAGACATGAATGCTGCTGTAAATAAAAGCGATAACTGCAGCAATGCTGTCATAAGTGTTGCGAGAGCCATTACTACTGGCAATTTTACATTATAAGATCCGGCTTTTGATATCCATCTCTTTCTTTGCCTGATAAACGAAGGCAAATCATTACATAACGAAGTTGTCATTATCGCCCCCTTTGATTCGAGCCAGCTGATTTTTGTTCCGCTCTTCTTAATGATGCTTTGCAATAAAAAAATATCATCCCCTGATGGTATATCATAGCGGAGGTTTACAGAATGTTCCAGAAATACGGTTCTTTTAAATGCAAGATTTGATCCGTTGCACATAACCGGACTGCCTGCAGCAGCAGTTCCGGCCGTCACACCCTGCAGACTTAAAAATTCAAGTTCCTGGAACCTTTGAAAAAAACCAGGTTTGCTTTCCAAAGTAACAGGACAAATTATTAAATCGGATTTATTGTCAGAGTAGAATGATGCAACAGTCTTTATCCATCCTGGTTTCGGGGTACAATCTGCGTCTGTTGTTATGATGAGGTCTCCTGAAACAGCTCTCACCCCTGTTAAAAGTGCTTCTTTTTTCCCATGACCACTGTTTTTAATAAGTCTGAGATTATCAAAACAGTCAAAGTGTGAGATTGCTGAAATAATATCATCAGTTGAGTTATCATCCACAACCACTATTTCGAAAAGATCTTTATTGTAGTCCTGTTCAGCCAGAGCAGCAAGAAGATGTAATATCTCATCTGCATTATTGCGGCATGGAACAATAAGCGACACATTTATATTTGGTTCAGATGATGGAATCCAGGGTTTTATTCCGGAAAGACTGATGTATACTTTCAGGAGGAAGTATATATATGGTATGATGACGACAAGTAAAAGCCACTGCATCTTTTATTTCCTCATCCATTCATAAAAAGAATAATGTCCGGAATTCATCCCCAGTGCTTCGTAGGTCATTTTTGCCTGTGTATTATTTGTTTCAACATATAGCCTTAAGCCTGCAATGTCCTGCTTTTCACCCAGGGCTTTAATAAAAGTATACATTTCCCGGAAGATGCCTTTCCGGCGGTATTCAGGTATAACATAAACTGACTGTATCCACCATATATTACTATTGCGCCAGTCGCTCCATTCATAAGTAATAAGCAGTGAAGCAATAATTTTATAATTATCTTCTGCAATAAAATATTTTCCACGTGATTTATCTGTGAAAACAGCATTAACACCTTCTTCTACAATTTTTTCGTTCAGTTCAAGATGCTCTGTTTCCTTTGCCATTTTTTTCTGGAAATTCACAATTGCTGATACATCTTCTCTTGTGGCTTGTCTGACTACCGGCATAATATATATTGTTATTTATATTCGTTCCAGCTTTTGATGGCCAGATCTTCAATATTCAATCTGCAAAAGGCAAGGATGAATGCACTTGATAGCCGGGCATTAGTAAGAAGGGGTACGTTGTAGTCAACGGCGTTGCGTCTTATTGAGTAATCATTATCAAGTTCGGAGGCACTTAGGTCTTTTGGTATGTTTACCACCAGGTCAACTTCTCCGGACCTTATCAGTTCGATAGTGTTGGGCGACTTCTTTTCATCGGGCCAGTAGGCGACATGGGCTTCAATACCTGCATTTACCAGGAATTGCCGGGTCCCCCGTGTGGCATATAGTTTATGTCCTCTTTCCCGGAGAGCTCTGGCACTGTTCAGTAATTCAACCTTTGACCTGGCTGGTCCGGTTGAGAGGAGAATGGCTTTTTTCGGTACTCTGTAACCTACGGAGAACATAGCTTTTAAAATCGCTTCATAAAAACCTTCTCCTATACAGCCAACCTCTCCTGTAGAACTCATGTCGACACCAAGTACAGGATCGGCTTTAGCCAGTCTTGAAAAACTGAACTGGGGTGCTTTTACACCAACATAGTCGAGTTCGAATACTGACTTGTGAGGTTTTTCAATATGTATGCCGAGCATAACTTTCGTAGCCAGCTGAATCAGATTCGATTTGAGGACTTTTGAAACAAAAGGCATACTCCGGCTTGCTCTCAGATTACATTCGATGACTTTAATATCGTTATCGCGGGCCAGGTATTGAATATTGAAGGGCCCTGTAATATTAAGTTCACTGGCTATAAGCCTTGAGATACGTTTGATACGGCGGACAGTTTCAAAATATATTTTCTGCGGGGGAAATACAATTGTGGCATCGCCGGAATGAACACCTGCAAATTCAACATGCTCACTTATTGCATAAGCCATTATGTTCCCGTTGTCGGCTACTGCATCAACTTCAATCTCCTTTGCATTTTCAATGAATTCAGACACCACAACAGGATATTGCTTTGAGACTTTTGCAGCAAGATGGAGAAAGTGTTTGAGTTCATTCTTGTTTGAGACAACATTCATGGCCATACCGGATAACACATAGGATGGTCTTATAAGAACGGGAAAACCAATACGGTCGACAAAATCAAATATATCATCTACAGAAGAAAGCTCTTTCCAATGAGGTTGATCGATCCTGAGGTTATCAAGCATTTCAGAGAATTTATGTCTGTTTTCTGCCCTGTCGATTGAAACCGGAGAAGTACCCAGCACAGGGATGTTTTCACGGAACAGACGCATGGAAAGATTATTGGGTATCTGGCCGCCTACTGATACAATAACTCCCTTAGGGTTTTCGAGGTCGATAATGTCCAGCACTCTTTCAAAAGTCAGCTCATCAAAATAAAGTCTGTCGCAGATATCATAGTCAGTACTAACTGTTTCGGGATTGAAGTTGATCATTACCGATCGGTATCCTTCTTTTTTTATACAATCTACTGCATTTACCGAGCACCAGTCAAATTCCACACTTGATCCTATCCTGTAGGCACCCGAACCAAGAACGATAACTGATTTGTTGTCATTTTTGTATTCTATATCATGTTCCGCACCACTGTAAGTCAGATAGAGATAATTGGTTACAGCGGGATACTCTGCTGCCAGTGTATCTATCTGTTTGACATAAGGAACAATTCCCAGTGATTTCCGGTATTTCCTTACTTTCATCAGATCGTCATTGATCTCTGTTGGTTCAGAGCGAAGCACATGACGTGCTATCTGGAAATCGCTGAACCCGTTTATCTTTGAATGAAGCAGCAATTCAGGCGGAACACTTTCCAGTGTCCTGTACTCTTCCAGTTCATTTTTTATGTTGATAATGTTCTTCAGTTTAAAAAGGAACCAGTTATCTATTTTTGTGAGTTCATGGATCCTCTCAGGGGACATTCTTTTTTCGAGGGCTTCTGCAATTGAGAAGATCCTCATATCGGTAGGTTCAGCCAATTCTTTCTCAATATCGGCGAATTCCAGATCCCTGTTACCTGTAAATCCGTGCATTCCCTGGCCAATCATCCGGAGTCCTTTCTGTATTGCTTCCTCGAAGGTTCTTCCAATGGCCATCACTTCACCGACACTCTTCATACTACTGCCGATAGCATGGGATACTCCCTGGAATTTATTAAGGTCCCACCGGGGTATTTTGCAGACAATATAATCGAGAGCAGGTTCAAAACAGGCAGTGGTTGATTTGGTAACAGAGTTTGTAAGCTCATGCAGACCATATCCTATTCCCAGTTTTGCTGCAATGAAAGCCAGAGGATAGCCTGTTGCTTTTGAAGCCAGTGCACTGGACCGTGAAAGCCTGGCATTCACCTCAATAACCCTGTAGTCGTCCGAATCTGGAGAAAGAGCATATTGTACATTACATTCTCCAATAATACCTATGTGTCTTATTATTCTGATAGATAATTCCCTCAGCTTATGATATTCGTTATTTGTAAGGGTTTGTGACGGTGCAACAACAATACTTTCACCGGTGTGTATCCCGAGAGGATCGAAATTTTCCATGTTACATACAGTGATGCAGTTGTCATACTTGTCACGCACCACTTCATATTCCACCTCTTTCCATCCCTTCAGTGATTCTTCTACCAGTATCTGGTTTGTGTATGAAAAGGCTTTTTTTGCCAGAGTTTTCAGTTCATCTCTCGTTGAGGCAAATCCGCTACCCTGTCCGCCCAATGTGTATGCAGCCCTTATAATTACAGGGAAACACAGTTTTTCAGCAGCCTTGAGAGCGTCATCAGCACTCATGACAGCAATGCTATGGGGAGTCATGACATTTATTTCGTTAAGTCTTCTGACAAATAATTCACGGTCTTCAGTATCTTTAATAGCCTCTACAGGAGTACCCAATACTCTTACATTGTATTTCTCAAAGACACCGTTTATAAAAAGTTCTGTACCACAGTTAAGAGCTGTCTGCCCGCCAAATGAAAGAAGTATCCCGTCAGGCCTTTCTCTGGCTATAACTTTCTCAACAAAAAACGGGGTTACCGGCAGGAAATAAATCTTATCTGCCAGATCTTCCGATGTTTGTACTGTTGCAATGTTGGGGTTTATCAGAATGGTTTTTATCCCTTCTTCATTAAGAGCTTTCAAAGCCTGAGATCCTGAATAATCAAATTCTCCTGCTTCCCCTATTTTAAGAGCTCCTGAACCCAGGATCACAACTTTTTTTATATCTTCTTTCATTATCAGGATTTGGGGCATAAAAATAGTACAAAAATTATAATCAAAAATTTAATAATTCAAAAAAATGAATATATTTGCAGCCTTAATGAATAAATATGCATAAATCCGGGCGTTTGTTGGAAATAGAGAAGTTGATAAAGGAAGAAGACATTCCTTCCCATGATTTATTGCTGGGTAAGCTAAAGAAGAAGGGTGTAAGTTGCACACAGGCAACATTATCCCGCGATCTTCGTCAATTAGGGGCAGGAAGGGTTCCTGACGGGAAGGGAGGCTATAAGTATGTTATTATGGATAATCCCGGAAATTCAGCACCTATAGGGGGAGAATTACAATTACTGCCGGTTATCCGCGATATAATTGATGCGAAAGGCCTGATAGTCATAAGGACTATGCCTGGTAATGCCAGCAATACAGCATTTTACATTGACAACACAGCCCGTTATGAGATAGCGGGAACAATAGCAGGTGATGACACAATATTGATCATACCGCGTGACGGAATAACAAATTCGCAGGCTCATGCATGTCTTGAGATCATATTCCCCGGCATACATGAACAGGTAAGGAAAAAATGAGTATTTCATTGAAATACTGTCAATAATAATTTACTAATAATAAAGAGAGATGAAAGAAAAAGTAATATTGGCCTACAGCGGAGGTCTGGATACTTCGGTTATTCTGAAGTGGCTGATAGAAAAAGATTATGATGTAATTGCTTTTGTAGCAGATGTCGGACAGGCAGATGATTTTGAGGAATGCAGAAAAAAGGCTTTACTGCTGGGTGCTTCAAAGGTTATCATTTCTGATCTGAAGAGGGAGTTTGTCACAGACTATGTGTATAAGGCAATTATGGGGAATGCCATTTATGAAGACAGATATTTGCTTGGGACAGCTCTAGCAAGGCCTCTTATTGCTAAAAAGCAGATCGAAGTCTGCAGGCAGGAAGGAGCTTCCGCAGTAGCTCACGGTGCTACCGGAAAAGGTAATGATCAGGTCAGGTTTGAACTTTGTTATTATGCTCTCATGCCCGGCGTTAAGGTAATATCACCCTGGAAGGATAAGGAATTTCTGGCACTGTTCAAGGGCAGGACTGATCTTTTAAAATATGCTTCAGAAAGAAAGATCCCGGTGAAAGCCAGTATTGATAAACCCTATAGCGAAGACGAGAATCTCATGCATATCAGTCATGAGGCAGGTGTTCTGGAAGATCCTATGTATACACTCAACAAGAGTATGCTTGAAAAGATGGTTCTGCCTCAGGACGCTCCTGATAAAGAAACCAGGATAGTGATTCATTTCAAAAACGGAGTGCCTGTTAAATTGATAAATAAAGATGACGGTACACTGAAAGATGATCCCTACGACTTGTTTGTTTATCTAAATGATCTGGCAGGAAAGAATGGCATAGGTCTGCTTGATATGGTTGAAAACAGGTTTGTTGGGATTAAATCGAGGGGGGTATATGAGACCCCGGCAGCGACAGTACTTCATCTGGCTCATAAAGATATTGAAGGAATTGCCATGGACAGAGAGGTGATGAGGCTTGTCAGTATGTTGACTCCGAAATTTGCAGAGCTTATTTACAATGGCTTCTGGTTCAGTCCGGAAATGGATTTTCTTATGGCTGCCATTGTAAAGAGTCAGGAACTCATTGATGGCAGTGTGCACCTTTGTCTGTATAAGGGTAATGTGATAATTGAAGGGAGAGAATCACCTTCTTCATTGTATAACAGTAAATTATCAAGTATGGATATTGAAGGCGGTTTTGACCAGACGGACAGCAGAGGCTTTATAAAGATAAATGCCATGAGGCTTATGGCACACAGGGCTATTATCGAAGAAAGCAAAGCGAGATAATATGGACAGGGAAATTCACCTGGAAGTAAAAACATTTAATAAACACTTTTGAGAACATGAAACTTTGGGAAAAAGGGATAAAACCGGAGCCTGCAATAATTGAGTATACTGCTGGGAAAGACAGAAAAACCGATCTTGTTTTTGCCAAATGGGATATTATAGGTTCGATGGCGCATGTTATAATGCTCCATTCCGTTGGTTTGATTTCTGAGGAGGAGAAAAATGATATACTTGATACTCTTTATTCATTATACAAAAAAGACGAAAAGGGAGAGCTTACTATTGAAGAACACATAGAAGATATTCATTCGCAGGTTGAAAAGGAGCTGGTCTCGGTTCTTGGTCCGGCAGGGAAGAAAGTTCATACAGGTCGTTCCAGGAATGATCAGGTGTTGGTTGACATGAGGCTTTACCTGAGAGAGGAGATAGATAATCTGGCTGTTCTTACGGGCAGGCTTTTTGATACATTTATTTCGTTGAGCAATAAGTATAAAGGTTCACTGCTCCCGGGCTATACTCATATGCAGCCAGCGATGGTCTCTTCATTCGGCTTATGGTTTGGGGCTTATGCAGAATGTCTGAGTGATGATATGGCTCTGTTGTGTGCAGCACGTAATATCAATAACACTAATCCTCTGGGTACCGCAGCAGGATTTGGAACCACTCTCCCGATAAACAGGAAACTGACTACAGACCTTCTTGAGTTTGATGATCTTCTGTATAATTCGGCTTATGCCAGTCTGAGTCGCGGAAAGGTTGAAATGGCTGTTGCTTCCGGACTGGCATCGCTGGCTCAAACTCTTGCACGATTCTCGATGGATGTATGTCTGTATATGAGTGCAGAATACAGATTTGTTGATTTTCCTGAAGAGTTTGTTACAGGATCAAGTATAATGCCTCAGAAAAAGAATCCTGATGTCTTTGAACTTATACGAGGTCGTTCAAATATTATTCAGACACTGCCCGGCAAGACAGCAATGCTGGTCTCGAATCTTCCGTCAGGGTATAACCGCGACCTGCAGTTATTGAAACAATTGTTATTCGATGCTTTTGCAGATCTAAAAGAGTCTGTTGAAGTAATGATACTTATGCTGAACAATATCAGAATAAGAAAGAATATCACAGATAATTCTCTTTATAATCCTATTTTCAGTACTGAAGAGGTTAACCGTCTGGTGAAGGAAGGAATTCCTTTCAGAGATGCATACAAGGCTGTTTCTGAAACAATAAAAAAAGCTTCTTTCTCAAAAACGACGATATCTGATTATGTTCATGAAGGTAGTATTGGGAATCTGTGCAATAAAGAAATAGAAAAAAGGTTCAGGGATCGGATGAAATGTTTCAAAAACGAGCCGGCAGCTGAAATTGTACGGAAATTGATGAAAGCAGGAGGCAGGCCAGATGCCTGATAATAAGACGGATGTTGGTGGCTACATTCGGAATTTCCTTATTTCTTCAAGAAACATATTAAATAAATATGCAGTATCTGTCGGGCCACCGGATGCTTCGGGATGAAACTGGACTGAAAAAAAAGGTTTTCTTTTATGTTTCATCCCTTCATTGGTGTTATCGTTAAGATTAATAAACAAAGGTTCCCATTCTTTCTCCAGGGTATCATTGTTGACAGCATAACCATGATTCTGTGATGTAATATATGCCCTTCCACTGCTTAATTCCATTACAGGCTGATTATGACTTCTATGGCCATATTTTAATTTATATGTATCTGCTCCTGAAGCAAGTGCCATAAGCTGATTCCCAAGGCATATGCCGAAAATGGGAATATCTTTATCAAAAGATTTTCGGATGTTATTAATAGTGATATCGCACATTTTAGGATTGCCCGGACCATTAGTCAGAAAAAGGCCGTCGTATTCTTCTTTGTTAAAATCATGATTCCATGGAACCCTTATTATAGTTACATCATGTTTCAATAAGCTTCTTAAAATATTGTATTTTACTCCGCAATCGACAAGGAGTATTTTGTATTTTCCGGAACCGTATGTTTTAATCTTCCGGGTACTGACTTCTTCAACCAGATTAAGCCCGTTGGGGTCGAAGAAAGGTATATCTGTATCCTCCGGCTCAAGTTTGCCCAACATGACTCCTCTCTCCCGGATTTTTCTGGTAAGAGCTCTTGTATCTATGCCATATACTCCCGGAACATTATTCCGTCTGAGCCATTCATCAAGGCTCTCTGAAGCATTCCAGTGGCTGTAGTCAAAAGAATAATCAGACACGATAAGTCCTTTTATATGGATGGATGATGATTCATAGAATTTATAAAGACTGTTCTCTTCACTTTTTGCGGGAGCTCCATAGTTTCCAACAAGAGGGTAAGTCAGACATAGTATTTGTCCACGGTAGGAAGGATCAGTAAGACTTTCAGGGTAACCGGTCATTGCCGTATTGAACACTACTTCACCTGCAGAAGGAGTCTCTGATCCAAAAGCTTTTCCGTAATATACTGTTCCATCTTCCAGGGAGAGTTTTATCCTTGCCCTTTTTTCCATATACAGATAATAATTACTGTGTTTGTTTATAACTCAACCGTTTTATAAGACTGTATTTTAGCCATAATCCTGTATTCTGCAAAGTTTTTACAACCTTTTTTTTCACATCTCTGCCCAGGATCTGTCATAAGTCGGCAGCTGTGAAATCCCCGCCGAAGATAGATAAAAATACTATAAAATCAGTTAAAAGTAACTCTGCTATGGTTTTATCCAGGGTATAATTTATTATGGAATATCTTGACGACCAATTTATTGAAAGGCATCTCAATTTACATTTCGGTATGGGGTACAATTAAATATTTATTATTACTTTTATGGTTGTTTTTTTGCTAAATATTTAATTTAAAATGACCCGATATGAAAAGAACGATTGCAGCATTATTATTACCATTTCTTTTCTTCAGTTTTTACGGACTCAACTCTTGCCGTAACAAATCACAGAAAGAGGTAAATAAGGTAGAGATGGACCAGGTTGAGACTATTGAAGGACAGATTGAAGAAAATGTCTATCCCCTTCCAACATCTGCTGAGGTTATCAATATGCTTCAGGATCTTCAGGTAGGATATATTTTTGGAATATCCAATCCTGTTGATAATGCAAATAAATATATCAACAGTCCATCTAAGGCTTTAAATATGGGGGTTTTTGGAGCAGATCTCAGTTATGCAACTCTTTATAACATACAACAGGAAGTGATCAATTATCTTGATGCCATAAGAGTGTTGGCCAGTGAATTGAATATGTCGCAGATATACGATGAATCATTATATGACAAGATCAAACAGAATTTTGATAACAGGGAAGAGCTGGTAAATATTTTAACAACAGCTTTTGATAATACCTATAGTTACCTTAGTGAGAATGACCAGCAGGCCTTGGCCCTTCTTGTCGTTGGTGGTGCATGGGTTGAAGGCATGTATCTGACCACTCATGTCTCAGAAGCAGCTTACCAGATTGCCGGAATATCTAAGAACCTTCTTGAACAGAAAAAATCATTTGAGTTATTCCTGGAAGTTTCAAAACCATATGAGAATGATCCGGCATTAAGTGATCTTTTAAGTAAGATGGAACCTGTTAAGGCAGTGTATTCGGATCTTTCTACAAGTCTTACTGAACAGAACATTATTGATATCACCAAGGCAATTGAAGTAGTACGTGCCCAGATAGTTCAATAGGGATTATTAAACATATGACCGCATACTGTCAGTCTGCGGTCTTTTTTTTTCTGTTTTCTTATGAGGGAATCCGTTTTACTGGCATTAATACACATTTTTGCCATAGTTTCTACCGTCAATCCGATGGGTATTACTTCCCGGGGCAGGAAAATACTCCGCAATTACCTCAGGAGGTACCTTAACAGAGAACTTGAAGAAGAATACTATGCCCTTTTCGAGAATAACCTCGATTTTTATTCGAATGAACTTAAAAGTATTGACAAGGATGATCTCACAGATGAGAATTCTCTGATCTCTTTTCAGATTACCAATATTTGTCGCCAGATAAAGAAAGGACTTTTTCTTGAAGAGAGAATGATAGTTTTTCTTCAGCTGATAGAATTCGCGTATGAGGACAGCCAGGTATCGCAACAGGAAAAAACAATTATTGATATTGTAGCAAAGACCTTTAATATTCCCAGAAAGGAATATAATAATGCTACAACATTCATGATAGGCAGTAATTTCGATGATATTTCTCCGGAGTGTCTTCTTCTTGTTGAGGGAGATAATCCGGAATCCCGGGTTACCACTACTCAGAAAAACTATAAGGAATGGCGTCATCTTAAAATAAAAGGGTTTAAAGGTCAACTCTTTGTCTTACATATTGAAAGCACAGGAAATCTGCTTTTTACTTATGATGGCCCATTGACTCTTTATTTTAAGGGAAGAGATATAATAGCCTGCAGGACCTATCTTCTTGAAAGGGGTGTAAATATTAAGGGAGTGGGTATTGAACCTGTCTATTATTCAAAAATTTACAAAAAATTTGTTTCAGAGAAATTCTCAAATACGAAAGTAGTATTTGAGGGGCATAATCTTGAGTATCTCTTTAAGAACTCTGATAATGGTGTCAGGAAAATGAATTTCAGAGTGGAGTCGGGTAATCTTATTGGTATTATGGGTGGAAGCGGGGTGGGGAAGACCACTTTGATCAATATGCTTCACGGAAAGATAAATCCCACGACAGGCAGGCTTTTTATCAATGGATATGATTTGCATCAGGAGGCTGAAGAGATAAAAGGATTAATAGGATATGTGCCTCAGGATGATATGCTCATAGAAGAACTTACAGTCTATCAGAACCTGTATTTCAATGCCCGTTTATGTTTTGGTGATTATACGCCCGGGCAGATGAATGCCACCGTCGAAAAAGTCCTTAATGATCTTGATCTGTGGGAGATAAAAGATCTGCAGGTAGGAGGCCTGCTTGACAAGAAAGTCAGCGGAGGGCAAAGGAAAAGACTGAATATAGGTCTTGAACTCATGCGTGAACCGGTAATACTTTTCATTGATGAACCTACTTCCGGACTTTCTTCTTTTGATTCTGAAAAAGTGATGACTCTGCTAAAGAATCAGACACTGAGCGGAAAACTAATCTTTGCAATCATTCACCAGCCTTCCTCCGACATAATTAAGATGTTTGACCGACTCTGGTTACTTGACAAAGGCGGTTATATGATTTATGACGGCGATCCGGTGGAAGCCCTGGTATATTTCAAGACAGAAACCTCACAGGCAAATGCTTCCGAAAGCGAATGTCCTACATGCGGAAATATAGAGGCTGAAAGTATTCTTCATATCGTTGAAGTAAAGGTAATTGACAATGAAGGCAAACCGGGTAAAGAGAGACAGGTAAGTCCTATTGAATGGTATGACAAGTACAGGAAAAAAATGATGCCTGTCTTTGATAAAATACCGGAGAAACTGAAAGTAGCCAAAAGTAATTTTAAAGTACCCCGCAAATGGGATCAGATAAAAACCTTTGTCAGACGTAATATTACCCGTAAGCTTGCTGATCGCCAATATATGACCATTAACCTCCTTGAAGCACCTCTGTTGGCAGTAATACTGGGATATATTGCAAAATTCAGTGAAAAAGGAGATTATATTTTTTCGGAGAATATTAATTATCCTGTTTTTTTATTCATGTCCATAATTGTTGCTCTCTTTTTAGGACTTACTGTTAGCGCTGAGGAGATATTCAGAGACAGAAAAATACTGGAAAGAGAGAAATTTCTTAATCTCAGCAGGTTGAGTTATTTTTTATCGAAGGTCAGTTTCCTTTTTTTCCTTTCTGCTATACAGGCTATTACTTTCGTATTGGTGGCAAATTCTGTTTTGGAGGTTAAAGGAATGCTATTCAGGCACTCTCTTATCCTTTTTACCACAGCATGTTTTGGAAATATTCTGGGGTTGAATATTTCTGCCGGTATGAGGACAGCAGTAAGTATTTATATCCTTATTCCCCTCTTACTTGTTCCCCAGTTGCTGTTAGGCGGGGCAATGATCAAATTCGACGAGCTTCCCCGGTCACTGGCAGGGAAATTATATGTACCTGTGATAGGTGATATTATGGCAACCCGTTGGGCTTATGAAGCAATAAGTGTTGAACAGTTTAAAAGTAACAAATACGAAAAACCTTTGTTTGAGTATGAGATGAATAAGAGTCAGGCCGACTGGAATGCTTCTTTTCTTATACCTATGCTCAGGGTGAAAGTTGATCAATGTATCAAAGCAGGAAAAGATCCTTATTACAGGGAACACTCAGAGATCAATCTCACTAAACTGAATTACCATATAGATGATCTATCGGATATCTCAGGAATAAAACCCGGATCATGGGTTAACAGGCTGAATTATGATTACTTTGATGAACTGACAGGAGACGATACGAAAGAGTATCTCGACAGCCTGGATAAATATTTCAGAATGATCAGCAAAATAAATTCAAATGCCCGTGATTCGGTGATAGGTGTGACAGAGAACAAAATTGGGAAGGAAGAGTATTTACATCTTCGTGAAAGCCATCATAATGAACGGCTTGCAGATCATGTGCTCAACAGGCTGGCAACAAACAAGATATATGATTCTGATTATTATGACAGATTAATTCAGCAGGCCGATCCCGTCTTCATGAAACCGGCTTCAAGATACGGGAGAGCTCATTTCTTCGCTCCTTACAAGCAGTTGGGAAATCTGAAGATCGGCACGCTCATTTTTAATGTCGCTGCAATATGGATAATGACAATATTTCTTTTTGTTACCTTGTACTATAACATTCTGAATCGTTTCATTGTATATCTTGAGTCTCTTAAATTACCAATCTGGAGAAAGTTTGGACGTGAATTACTACGTATCTGAAATATAAAAGAACTAGATGCACCGAATCCGGCCAAAAAAAAACCTGGGGCAACACTTCCTCAAAGATAAGGCGATAGCTTCCAGAATTGCTTCATCGCTTACAGGAGATGGCTATAATACTGTTCTTGAAATAGGCCCTGGTTCAGGTGTATTGACTTCTTTTCTTTTCCAACGCAATTTCCCGGATTTCAGGGCGATAGAAATAGATAATGAGTCGTATTATTATCTTAAGCAGACTTTCCCCGGACTGAAGAAAATAATCAGGGGAGATTTTCTGACAATGGATATAGATTCATTTTTTAATGAACCTTTTGCAGTAACAGGTAATTTTCCTTATAATATATCCAGCCAGATATTATTTAAGATACTGGATCACCGTGACAAGATAACAGAGATATGTGGGATGCTTCAGAAAGAAGTTGCAGAAAGGATATGCGCACCTCCTGGTTCAAGGACATATGGTATTATGAGTGTTCTGTTACAGGCCTACTATACAGCAGAATACCTTTTCACAGTGGAAGAAGAGGCCTTTATTCCCCCTCCAAAAGTGAAATCGGGTGTTATCAGGTTGAGACGTAACACAGCAGAAATTCTGGATTGTGATGAAAAGCTTTTTACCAGGGTAGTAAAAGCAGGATTTAATCAGAGGCGAAAAACACTTAGGAATTCTTTGAAAGCAGTATTCAGACTGAGGAATGAGAATCATCCGGATCTGGTATTAAGACCTGAACAGCTGTCGGTAAGCAGATTCATTGAACTTACACGTTGGGTTGAAGAAAACATGATACTTTCAGAATGAATATCCGATGGCATCTACCGGATTCATCCTTGCTGCCGAATACGCAGGGGCATATCCGGCAATTATGCCAATTATTCCTGAAACAAACAATGCAAGAGTTATATTTCCTCCGGTAAGGTGTATATTCATATCATACAGGTAGTTAATAAACAGAGTTGCAATAAAGATCAGTAATATTCCAAGTATTCCTCCGAGTATCGACAGTAGTACCGATTCAACAAGAAATTGCTGAAGAATGAAGCCTCTTTTAGCTCCCAGGGCTTTTTGAATACCAATAATATTTGTTCTCTCTCTTACTGACACAAACATTATATTTGCTATTCCGAAGCCTCCTACCAGTATAGCAAAGCCACCGATTAGCCAACCTCCTGCATTAATGAGAGTGAATACTGAATCAAATCCCTGAGAAAGCATTGTTGGGGTATTGACAGAAAAATTATTCTCTTCAGCAGGCTTTAATCTTCTTGAAGCTCTGAGGATCATTGTTACTTCATCTGATAATTCCTGAGCTGAAATACCAGGTTTGGCTTTTATTATCATCTGATTATCAGAATATCTGTTTCTGAGATTGATGAATCCTTTACCAAAGTTCATTGGAACAATAGTCAGCTGATCAATGTTACTTAAGGAAATAGCTCCTTCTCCCTCTTTTTTAAGAACACCAATTATTATACATTTCCGTCCGGCTATCTTTACCTCCTTGCCCACAGGGTCAGTATCTTCAAAAAGGTTTTCTGCTATGTCAGCTCCCAGTACTACCACATTACTTCTTCCGGAGAATTCAAAAGGTGAGAAATATCTGCCATTGGCTACCTCAAGAGAGATAACTTTCTCGAGATTGTCAGTGGTTGCGGCAATAACCACATCATTGGCAATATTATTTCCGTATTTTACTTTTTCAGCCTGACCAACAACAAGAGAAACAGCTGCAGCTTTTTTACACCTTGATCTTACTGCCTGATAATCATCGAGTGAGATTGTCGGCCATCTGATTATGTCCCAGTAGTCAAAACTACCATCCATCGACCATGGAATTTTCTGAACATAAAGAACATTACTCCCCATTGAATCAATACTGTCGCGTATCGATCTTTCAAGCCAGTCAAGTACTGTGAATACCGATATGATACAAAAAATTCCTATAGTAATCCCAAAGAGAGAAAGAAAAGTCCTCAGTTTATTGACGACTACAGAGTTTATTGCGAAAAGTAATCCTTCCCTGAAAAGCTTTAAAAACATTAGACGGTAATGGAATAATAATTAAAGTTCAAAGATAGAAAAAAAGAGAACTCCGGCGTTTAAAACAATATAACTTAGTATGTAAAGATAATCATGCTTTTAATTCATTGGTGTTAATAAAAAATTATCTATTTTTACTCGCCCGAAGGAACTTTGTCTGGCGATCTTAATAATCAGGTAATGAGTAAGAAAAAAATCTGCAGTGCTTTAATATCAGTATATCATAAGGAAGGTCTTGATGAAATTGTCAGCCTTCTTCATAAAATGGGTGTTAAGATATATTCAACAGGAGGAACATTTTCTTTTCTTGAAGGTCTTGGTATACCGGCTGAGAAAGTGGAAGATATAACTACTTATCCGTCTATTCTGGGAGGGAGGGTAAAGACACTTCACCCTTCAGTTTTTGGCGGGATACTTGCCCGGCGTGATAATCCTGAGGATATAGAGCAGCTGATTTCTTACAGGATACCCGAAATTGATCTTGTAGTTGTGGATCTTTATCCTTTTGAACAGACTGTAAGAAATACCGATGATGAAGCTGAGATAATTGAAAAGATAGATATTGGAGGAATATCTCTGATACGGGCTGCCGCTAAGAATTATAAAGATGTAGTCATTATTTCCTGCAGGGATCAGTATACCGGTTTGCTTACCTTGTTAAAAGAAAAAGGCGGAACAAGTGATTTGCAGGAAAGAAGGCATTTTGCTGCAGAGGCTTTCAGAGTATCATCAAATTATGACACTGCAATTTTTAAATATTTCAACAGAAAAGAAGGCATAAACTGTTTCAGGGAAAGTATAGACAATGTTTATCCTCTGAGATATGGAGAGAATCCTCATCAGAAAGGTGTCTTTTACGGAGATCCGGATCAGTTGTTTGACAAACTGCACGGGAAGGAGATATCCTATAATAACATTCTTGATATTGAATCGGGCTTGAATCTTATAAATGAGTTTTCGGAGATCACAGTTATCATAATTAAGCATAACAATCCCTGTGGAGTAGCTTCGAGAGATAATCTTCCTGATGCCTGGGAGGCCGCTTTGGCCTGTGATCCGGTATCGGCCTACGGAGGTATTATAGTTACAAACACCGCAATAGATGCTACAGCTGCAGAAGCTATTGGTAAGATTTTCTTTGAGATTATCATTGCACCCGATTATTCCTCTGGAGCTCTGGAATTATTGCAACAGAAGAAGAACAGGATAATACTGAAAAGAAAACCTTCTCCTCTCTCAGATTATAATTATCGCTGGTTATTGAATGGTGTTCTCTGGCAGGAACGTGATAAGTCAACCGAGACAGAAAAAGATATGAGGCCTGTGACGACAAGGGAACCCGATTCATCAGAAAAAGAAGATCTTGTTTTTGCTAACAAGCTTGTTAAACACAGTAAATCGAATGCTATTGTACTGGCAAAAAACAAACAGTTGTGTGCCAGTGGCGTTGGACAAACATCAAGAGTGGATGCACTTAAGCAGGCTATTGACAAAGCCAGGGTTTTCGGTTTCGACCTGAAGGGATCAGTGATGGCTTCGGATGCATTTTTCCCTTTTCCCGATTCTGTAGGAATAGCGCATAAAGCAGGGGTTACAGCTGTTATTCAGCCCGGAGGGTCAGTGCGCGATCAGGAATCTATAGATTATTGCTCTGCCAACGGCATTGCAATGGTTTTTACCGGAACAAGACATTTTAAACACTAAAAAATTATTTCTAATCTCTCATTATATGGGTCTATTTTCATTTTTAACGCAGGAGATTGCTATTGATCTGGGTACAGCTAATACAGTTGTAATACATAATGATAAGATTGTTGTTGATGAACCTTCAATTGTTGCTATTGACAAAAACACAGGGAAACTGATAGCAATAGGGGAAACAGCCAGGCAGATGCATGGCAAGACACATGAAAACATAAGAACTATCAGGCCTTTACGTGATGGTGTAATAGCCGATTTTAATGCTGCCGAACTGATGATAAGAGGTATGGTTAAGATGATTAACAAAGGGCCAAAACTTTTCTCTCCTTCTCTTAAAATGGTTGTGGGCATTCCTTCAGGCAGTACTGAAGTTGAAATACGTGCAGTACGCGACTCATCAGAACATGCCGGTGGCCGCGATATTTACATGATATATGAGCCTATGGCTGCAGCAATAGGTATAGGACTGGATGTTGAAGCCCCTGAAGGCTCCATGATAATAGATATAGGCGGCGGCACAACAGAGATAGCTGTAATAGCTCTTGGCGGAATTGTATGTAATAAATCAATACGAATTGCAGGAGATGGTTTTACAGCAGATATCCAGGCCTATATGAGGCATCAGCACAATATCAAAATAGGTGAAAAAACAGCTGAAGATATTAAGATAGGAGTAGGAGCCGCATTACCTGATATAACCAATGCCCCTCCCGATTATATTGTGAGAGGTCCGAATATTATGACAGCCCTTCCTATTGAGATACCTGTGTCATACCAGGAGATTGCTTATTGTCTTGATAAATCACTTTCCAAAGTAGAAGCAGCCCTGTTAAATGTTCTTGAACAGACTCCTCCCGAACTATATGCTGATATTGTTAATAAAGGCATTTATATGGCCGGAGGAGGTTCGTTGCTCAGAGGTCTGGATAAGAGACTTTCCGATAAGATAAATATTAATTTTATTCCTGTAGAGGATCCTCTTCATGCTGTCGCCAGAGGAACTGCAGTTGCACTGAAAAATGTTGAAAGATTTCCTTTCCTCATGAGATAATCCGCTTTTATGAATGAGAAACCTGTTAAACTTCCTGGAGAGATATAATAACCTGATTATCTTTCTCGTACTGGAAGGAATTACCTTCTGGTTGCTAAGTACGGGCAATGATTATCATAATACCCGGGTAGTGAAGGCAACAAAAGGATTTACTTATTATCTGGAACAGAAATTTAATAATGCACGGTCATATTTCTATCTGAAAGAGATCAACAACAGACTTGCTTCAGAAAATGTTGCTTTGAATAACAGACTGGACCGGCTTATAGGATCAGATGACTCGCTTTTTTTTTCTGTATCTGACTCTCTGTTTGATCAACGTTATATTTATTCCTCTGCACGTGTGGTAAATAATTCGATAAACCGTCAAAAGAATTTTTTCACTATAGATAAAGGTTATTCTCACGGTCTGGATGTTGATATGGCTGTTATGGCCGATGGTGGTGTGGCAGGTATTTTAGTGGGATGTGGACGGAATTTTTCTGTAGGAATGTCTGTACTGAATCTCGATTTCAGACTTAGTGCCAGAATAAAGTCAAACGGCTATTTCGGATCACTGACATGGGAAGGCGAAGATTACCGGCATGCTGTGTTGAGTGAAATACCTCAGCATGTTACTTTTGGTATTGGAGATACTATAGAAACAACAGGTTTTTCAGCTATTTTCCCTGAAGGTCTGATGATAGGAACAATAAGTGATTTTGAAAAATCAGGAGGTGATTTTTATAAGATAAAAGTTCTGCTAAAGACTGACTTTAAGAAACTTTATTTCGTTGATGTAATAGGTAATCTCAGTAAAACGGAACAACTTGAACTGGAGACAAAATTTCAATGATAAATACAATAATAAAATACAGCCTTCTGTTTATCCTGCTGATCCTGCTGCAGGTTTTATTATTCAACAATATTCAGTTCAGCGGATATGTTAATCCCTACGTTTACATTATGTTTATTCTTCTTCTTCCCTTTGAAACACCTTCCTGGCTTTTGCTTTTTCTGTCTTTTCTAACAGGTTTTATTGTTGACCTTTTCACAGGAACACCGGGTATGCATTCCTCAGCTACTGTTGTGGCCGGTTTTGTTCGCCCTTTCGTTCTGCGTATTACTTCACCCCGCGATGGTTATGAGGCAGGATCATATCCTTCGATGATGCTCTATGGTTTTAAATGGTTCATTATCTATACCCTGACAGTAGTGTTTATCCATCATACAGCCCTGTTTTTTCTTGAGGTTTTCAGATTTACAGGTTTTCTTACTACCTTATTGAGGATTTTTTTAAGTTCGCTGTTTACAGTGACTTTTATTCTTCTTCTGGAGTTTGTAAGAAAAGTAAGATAATCACCTGGGCATGAAAGACAAATTCGCCAGCCGCAGATATATTATTTCAATGCTGATGATACTGATAACAGTTATTCTCGTTATCAGACTGTTTATTATCCAGGTAGTAAAAGATACTTACCGGATGTCGGCAGAAAATAATGTGCTGAGGTATGTTACACAATATCCTGCACGTGGACTGATATATGATCGTAACGGGAAGCTTATTGTTTATAATCAGGCAGCTTATGACCTTATGGTTGTTCCGGCCCAGACAGATGTTTTCGATACAGCCATGTTCTGTGATGACCTGGGAATTACACGGGACATCTTTATGGAAAGGATTAGGGCAGCCAGAGATTATTCAAGTCGTGTTCCCTCTGTATTCCTTAAGCAAATATCTGCTGAGACATGGGCCGGGTTTCAGGAAAAGATGTTTCAGTATCCGGGGTTCTATGTTCAGCCACGGACTCTCAGGAAGTACTCTAAACCGATTGCATCACATATTCTGGGCTATGTAAGCGAGGTTGATGAAGATCTTATCAGTAAGGATCATTATTATAAACCCGGAGACTATATAGGTAAACTTGGTATAGAACAGGCCTATGAAAAGTATCTGAGGGGAACACGTGGAGTAAAGATTTTTATGGTGGATGTTTATGGTCGGATAAAAGGTTCTTATGCAAATGGGGAGATGGACACTCTTGCAGTTCAGGGGACAGATATCATTTCTTCCATCGATATGGATCTTCAGGAATACGGGGAGATGTTAATGGAGAATAAGACAGGTAGTATTGTGGCTATCGAACCGGCTACAGGAGAAATTCTCACTCTTGTTTCCTCTCCTGAGTATGACCCGGGTTTGCTTGTTGGACGGGTAAGAACAGAAAACTACAGGCGCCTGTCGGCTGATACTTTGTTTAAGCCCTTATTTAACAGGGCATTTATGGCCTCCTATCCACCAGGGTCAACCTTCAAGCCAATAAACGGGTTGATAGCCTTACAGGAAAAAGTTATTACTCCTTCAACAGAATTCGGTTGTAGTAATGGATACCTGTTCATCAGCTGCCATTCACATAAGTCGCCACTTGACCTGGAAGGCGCAATAATGAATTCATGTAATTCATATTTCTGTCAGACTTACAGGCGTATACTTGAGAATCCGGAATATGGATCGGTTTCAGAAGCTTATATTAAATGGAAAAGTTACCTTGATGAATTTGGTTTTGGAAAGATAAGCGGGAGTGAGTTCATCAATGAACTACCTGGTTTTATACCGTCGACAGCTTATTTTGACCGTTATCATGGCGAAGGAAGATGGAAAGCACTTAACATTATTTCTATGGCCATAGGTCAGGGAGAAGTGGGGACTACCCCCTTGCAGATGGCCAATATGACAGCAGCAATAGCTAACAGGGGGTTCTATTATATACCGCATATCGTTAAATCGATAGCTAAGCAAGAAGAGATAAGTCCTGAATATGTTTTGAAGCACAGTATCAGTATCGATTCTGTTCATTTCGAAACTGTTATCAAGGGGATGGAAGCTGCTGTCAATGGGGGAGAAGGGGCAACTGCACGAATTGCTTCCATTGACAGTATTATAGTATGCGGAAAAACAGGAACTGCACAGAATCCACATGGAGAAGATCATTCAGTCTTTATTGCCTTTGCCCCAAAAGATAACCCGAAAATTGCTCTGGCAGTGTACGTGGAAAATGCAGGTTTTGGAGCTACTTATGCAGCTCCCATAGCCAGCCTGTTGATAGAAAAATATTTAAAGGGAGATATATCTCTTAACAATAAATGGAAAGAACAGTATATCAATAATCTGAATCTTACTGATACAATTCCGGAGAATGAGACGGCGCGTTAATATATGGGGAAGGATAGATAAGATTACTATCCTGTTGTTTCTTATAATGGTGACTATGGGTTGGTTTAATATCTATGCTGCCGTTTATAATGAAGACCATAAGGAAATATTTGATTTTTCCCAGCGCTATGGAAGGCAATTCATCTGGATAATAGCTACAATAGTGCTTGCAATATTCATAGTTATAATTGATAGCCGCTTTTATTTATTTTTCACATGGCTTATTTATGCCCTGATGATATTTCTACTGATAATTGTCCTGGTTTTGGGAAGAGAAATAAATGGTGCAAAATCATGGTTTGAATTCGGTCCGGTTTCATTACAGCCTTCTGAATTTGCAAAATTCACTACTGCACTGGCACTGGCAGCATATCTCAGTAAACGTCATATTGATCTGACCCGTGCAGAGACATTTTTGACTGCTGCTGGTATTATATTACTGCCTGCCTTTCTTATTTCATTACAGCCTGATTTAGGTTCCACAATGGTTTACTTTGCCTTCTTTATTGTGCTTTTCAGGGAAGGTATGAGTTCTTATATATTCATTTCAGGAGTATTGATGGTAATACTGTTTTTCCTTACATTGCTCATAAATAATCTTTATCTGCAGCTGGCTCTCATCTTACTTGCTTTCATCGTCGCTTTTCTTGTGACAAGAAAATGGAAACAGTGTCTGACAGGATTAGGCATTTTTCTGATAACGGGTGGAGCTCTTTATACTATTGACCGGTTTCTTTTAAAGACACCAGGTAATAACCTGGTGATTATATTGACTGTACTTCTGTCCGGAGTCGTCTTTGCGTATTATTTCTATATGAAAAAAGCCAGGATATTGATGATTATTTATATTTTTCTTCTTGGGGGAGTGTTATTTGTCAACTCTGTTGATTATGCTTTTAATCATATGCTTCAAGCTCACCAAAAAGAGAGAGTTGAAGTGATGCTTGGTATTAAGACAGATCCTCATGGGACAGGCTATAATGTCAACCAGTCGCTTATTTCGATAGGTTCAGGCGGATTGTTAGGGAAGGGATATCTCCAGGGAACTCAAACGAAATTTAAATTTGTGCCTTCTCAGAGTACCGATTTTATTTTTTGTACAGTAGGAGAAGAATGGGGTTTCGTGGGGTCTTTTATCGTTATAGGAATTTATCTTTTTTTTCTGCTCAGATTAATAATGCTGGCGGAAAGGCAGAGGGAAAAATTCTCAAGGATATACGGATACGGCGTGGTCTCTGTGTTGTTTATACATTTTTTCATCAATATTGGTATGTCAATAGGCCTGGTACCTGTTATCGGCATACCTCTACCGTTTTTTAGTTATGGCGGCAGTTCATTATGGGGTTTTACTATTCTTTTGTTTATTTTCCTGCGTCTTGATGCCGGCAGAACAGAATATCTTGTATGATCAGAAAGGAATGGTTATCCTGTGAGATATTTCTACCCCGAAATCTTTCTCGACATAATCTATCAGTTGTGGGAAAAACTCCAGAAAATCGTCTTGCAGGGAGTAATAATTCTTTTTCAGCATACGTATTGCAAAGCTGCTTTGTTTGGGCAGTGATGTTTGTGAGCTAAGAGTTTTAAGTACCTTTTTTATCCCGTGCAGGGTCTGGTATGATTCTATCCAGTTATTAATAATGAAGAAAGGAATTGTCTCTTTTACCTTATCGGGAAGTATGTCGTAATTATTTACCATTGCCCTGTAGAAATTATATGTAACACTCTCAAGGGGGCGGCGGGAAAACAAATCCCATTCTTTTGTAAGGAAATGGTCATAGATGATATCTGTAACTACTCCGGCATATTTATAGTATTTCTTTGAAAAAAATATCTTACTTCTGTGGACGACAGGATGCCGGTCGGTAAAGTCGTCTATATGACGGTGAAGAATAATGCCCTTTCTTACAAGGTCAGGGTATTTTAAATAATCACGTCCTTTAACATAATCGCCAATGTAATTACCGATAATGATTTTATCGGAATCACCTGAAAGATATATGTGGGCGAGAACATTCATACTATTTTATAGGACAATTAATCCGGCATATAGTTTATCACTTGATAATAATTTGTCGTTTCAATTTTGTGAGTTCATGGGTGTTTTAATTGAATTAACAGTATTACAGGCATTTAAAATGTAGATCAGGCAATTTAAAAAATCCCTTGTTTACTCGGAATTCAGCCATGCAAATTATACATTTGTTTATTCATATTAAAATTAAACGGTTTTGCAAAATAAAAATTTTAATAATATTAAACGGTTATATGAGCACCAAGAATATAATAATAATAGGAGCTGCCGGAAGAGACTTCCACAATTTCAACACTTTTTTCAGGGATAATGAAGATTATAGTGTCAAAGCTTTTACAGCAGCGCAGATACCCGATATTGATGGCCGTAAGTATCCTGAAGAGCTTGCTGGTAAGCTTTACCCTGAAGGAATACCTATTTATTCAGAAGCAAAGCTTCCCGAATTAATAAAGGAATTAAGTATTGATGATTGTATTTTCTCCTACAGTGATGTTCCCTATGAAAAAGTGATGGCTGTAAGCGCTATTGTCAATGCTTCAGGAGCAAATTTTGTACTCTTAGGTCCTTCCGCCACAATGCTAAGCAGTACCAAACCTGTGATAGCTGTTGGCGCTGTGAGGACAGGATGCGGAAAGAGTCAGACTTCCAGGAGGATAATAGAAATACTCATGGAAAATGGATTGAAAGTTGTTGCGATACGTCATCCTATGCCCTATGGTAATCTTATTGAACAGAAGGTTCAGCGTTTTGCAGTTCTGGATGATCTGGAAAAGCATAAGTGTACTATTGAGGAAATGGAAGAATATGAACCTCATGTGGTAAGAGGAAATGTTATTTATGCAGGTGTTGATTATGAATCTATCTTGAGAGCCGCAGAGAAAGATCCTGCTGGTTGTGATGTGATAGTGTGGGATGGGGGTAATAATGATTTTCCTTTTTATAAGCCTGACCTTATGGTTACGGTAACTGATCCTCACCGGGCAGGACATGAGTTGAGATATTACCCCAGAGAGGTTACTTTACGTATGGCAGATGTTGTTATAATTAACAAGGTCGACAGTGCTGATCCCCAATCAATAAATATAATAAGGCAAAGTATTGAGAAAGTCAATCCGAAAGCCATTGTTATTGACGCTGCTTCACCTATAAGGGTTGACAATCCTTCTCTGATAAGGGGTAAGAAAGTACTCGTTGTTGAAGACGGTCCTACTCTTACACATGGCGAAATGAAAATCGGGGCAGGGACTGTGGCGGCTCATAAGTTCGGAGCATCAGAAATAGTTGATCCCAGACCGTTTACAGTAGGGAAACTGAGTGAAACATTCCGGCTTTATCCCGGTATTGGCACTCTGTTGCCGGCAATGGGTTATGGTAAACAGCAATTGGCAGACCTTGAGAAAACTATTAACAACACAGAATGTGATACCGTTATTATAGCCACTCCTATCGACCTCAACAGGATAATAAAGATCAGGAAACCCAATACCAGAGTCTATTACGATCTTCAGGAAATAGGTGATCCCGATCTTTCACAGGTTATTAATGAATTCATCGGAAAATATAAATCCTGACCAGTTCAGTCCGAACCCGAAATCATACTTATTACCTTCTGAGTCAACATGGCATTCCATATCGAAAGGCCTGTCCTCATACTGTTCTTCAACGGTTTTCATATCTGCCGGCATTTGAAGAGGAAGAAGTCCTGAAGGTTCTGTTGTTCCTGAAATGATTTCCAGAAATGCCTGATCCTGTATATTGAACCCTGTCAGAATTGCCTCTGCCTGTTGTTTATACAGGATCTGAATTTGTCTTAATGAATTAATTATCTTTTTACTCTGGCATTCCCTTTCCATATGCTCCATACCTGTTCTTCATCGGCAGGCTGTCCATAATCGGTTACCACGGTTGTTGCCAGAGCTCCTGTTGCCCATCCGAACTGAATCCATTTTTCGGGTTCCCAGCCTCTCAGGATAGCATAAAGCATGCCTCCCACAAAACCATCTCCGCCTCCTATACGATCGAGAATGTGTATTTCACGGGGTTCAGCAACATGCCAGTTGTCACCCTCAAGCATTATGGCACCCCAAAGATGTTCATTCACACTAATGACCTGACGGAGAGTAGTGGCAAAGACTGAAGCATCAGGATATTCTTTCTTTACCCTGCCAATCATTTCCTTAAAACTCTCTATTTTAGCTCCCAGGTCTTTTCCTCCTTCTTCAGGACCCTTTATTCCCAGGGCAAGCTGGAAATCCTCTTCATTACCAACAAGGATATCGGAAATGCCGGCTATTCCCCTGAATGCTGCTGACAGCTCTTTTTCCCTGTTTTTCCAGAAAGTAGCACGGTAATTAAGATCGAAAGAAATACGGGTACCATATTTCTTTGCTGCCCTCGCCAGTTCAAGGCAGAAATTGCTGGTATCAGGGGAGAGAGCAGCTATCAAACCTGAGAGATGTAAAATCTGGACTCCTTCTTCTCCGAATAATTTTGGAAGATCGAAATTCTTAACATTAAGAGTCCTGCCAATTTCTCCGGCACGGTCATTGTGAACTCTGGGACCGCGCGGGCCATGACCTGTATCGGCGATATTAAACTGGTGTCTGAAACCCCACGGTCCACCCTGTTCAACTTCTATGCCTTCATAAACCATGTGACGGCCTGCAAGATTATCCTTTATCATTCTTGCTACAGGACTGTCCTTTACAAATGTGGTGAGCACTTTGACAGGAAGACCCAGAAATGATGATATGCTGGCAACATTTGTTTCGGCACTGGTTACGTGCATCATAAATGTTCCCGTACAATGCACAGGCTGTCTGTCAACCGGAGTTATTCGTACTCCCATACTGGTAGGAACTACCATAGCCCATTTGTAGTCTTTTTTCAATTCTATCATCTTAATATTAAGTTTAGTATTATCATTTTTTCATTTTCTCCTGTAATAATTTTCCTTTTTCCTCGTAACCAGGTTTGTTTAGCAGGGCGAACATGTTGTTTTTATAAGCTTCAACTCCGGGTTGATCGAAAGGGTTGACATCCAGGATATAACCGCTTATAGCACATGCAAGTTCGAAGAAATAGATAAGCTGGCCTATATAGAATTCGTTGAGCACAGGTACATCAATGCGAAGCACAGGTACATCACCGTCATTATGTGCCAGTATTGTACCTGTTTCAGCACAGCGGTTCACTTCGGAAACCCTTTTACCTGCAAGGAAATTCAGTTTATCGGAGTCGTCTGTTTCTGAGGGTATGGTAAGTGTTTTTGTGGGGTTTTTGACTGAAAGTATAGTTTCAAACATCAATCGCTGGCCCTCCTGAATGTATTGTCCCAGGGAATGGAGATCGGTTGTGAAATCTACTGAGGCAGGGAAAATACCTTTTCCTTCTTTCCCTTCGCTTTCCCCATAGAGTTGTTTCCACCATTCAGCGAGATAATGAAGCTTTGGAGTGAATCCTGCAAGGATTTCTATGGAACGTCCCTGTTGAAGCAACAGGTTTCTGGCTGCAGCATAAATCAGAGAAGGATTAGTCAAAGCTTTTTTGTTTCTCCGGGAGATATCTTCAAATGCTTTGGCACCTTTAACAAGGGCTGATATATCCAGCCCACTGACCGCTACAGGCAGTAAGCCAACAGGAGAAAGTACTGAATAACGGCCACCTATATTATCAGGGATATCAAAAGTATCGTAACCATATAGTTCACTCAATGATCTCAAAGCCCCTTTTGAGCTATCGGTAACGGCAATAATCCTGTCGGCTGCCTGTGCTTTGCCTACTCTCCTTTCCAGGTGCTCTTTAAGTATCCTGAAAACTATTGCAGGTTCTGTGGTCGTCCCCGATTTGGAGATAACAATAATGGAATAATTTCTTTCATAAAGGAGTTCAAGAAGGTCTGAAATATAATCTTCGCACAGGTTATGACCTGCAAACAGCACATCGTGATGCTTCTTTTGCAGAAGAGGTGAAAAAGAATGTGAAAGAGCTTCAATTATTGCTTTGGAACCCAGGTATGATCCACCTATGCCCACTACTACAGTGGTATCGGATATATTCCTCAAATGTTTGGCACATTTTTCCAGTTTGCTGACAGTAGGATGAATATCATCTGGAAGTGAAAGCCAGCCAAGGAAATCATTGCCTGCTCCAGTCCCGTTATTGAGAGAGTCAAGATGAATAACTGATTTCTGGGCAAGAGCATAAGTCTCTTCACAGGAAATAAATTTCTCTGTGTTCTTCAGATCAATACTAATATTCTCTTTCATTTGATCAGGTTTTAGTGGAAATTATCTTATAAAGGGTAAAGTTAAAAAAAACCGTCGGGAACACTCCTGACGGTTTCTAAAATAATGGAAGAAAATATATTGGTTTGAAATTATCTTTTGTGTATTCCTCCTGCGCTTGAAGAATGAGCGTCAAGGTATGTCGGATTGCCTTTATAATTGATATCTCCTGCACTTGATGAACGTGCCCGGAGTGTTTCCGTGACAAATATGTCTGCATCTCCGGCGCTGGAAGCTGACACATCTGCTTCCCTGGCTTTCAGGTTGTAAGCATTCAGATTACCTGCACTGCTCAGATCGGCAAAAAGTTTGTCTGTTTCACCGGAGAGAGTGATATCACCTGAACTGCTGATTTTGACATCTATCTTCTCAGCATATATGTCCAGCTTAATATCGCCTGCACTGCTAGCTGACAGTATGAGATTCTCAGTTGTCACAGGACTTGCCCCAATAACATCACCCGCACTTGAAGTGCTTATTGAGTTAATATCTGTCAGTGTGACATAGACCTTCTTGCTTTTAGCCCTGCGGATATTGGCATCTGTGTGAACATGCAGCACTCCGCCTTTTATTTCTGTAAGTATGTACTCCTGCAGATTTTCATCGGCTTCAACTTTCAGTCCGGGTTTATCTCCCTGTGAGAGAAAAACATCGATGCCGGTACTTACCTTTATCCCCGAGACATTAAAAGCTTCTCTTTCTTCTGTGATGACCTTCCCGTTACCGTATACAGTCTTACGGAACTGACCATTCAGGCATGAACTTATCCCAAATGATATTAAGGCAATTAAAATAATTCTCAGATTTTTCATGGCTTTCCTGATTTGATTTATTTGTGTTTCTTCAGGATAAAGACATCAGGATTTTATAAATGTTGCATAAATAAGGATAAAAAACAATGTAATTAACCTATCTCTTTTTATGCTGAGAACAGTTAAGCTATCTGAAGAGGGAAAGGTCGAGCGATCGGATATTGTTCTTAAAAGCTGCTACGAAAGCCTGGGGATAGCCCGATTTTCTTAAAGCGGCCTGTAGTTCCCTGGCAGGTTCCAGAGTCGTGAATTCTCCTGCTGTATAGCGATATTCTTTCAGGTAGTAATATATGTAAGTATCATATCGTTGACCATTCACAGTTATCTCTTTGATATTTTGCTGTTTTGCAGTGGAGAGGAACTGTACCCGGTAAATGACGATATCCCTGAGTTCATTTCTCACAGAAGACACAACTCTTACAGTATCAATTCTTGCTTTTTTAGCAGCTACAGTTTTCTCATTTTTGGTGCTTTTAGCAGTACTGGTGATTTCTTCTTTCTTTGTTACAGCAGAGGTAATCTCAGAAGGTTTTATCTCTGCAGCTAATAAAGCTTCAGTCTTTTTAACTCCTGCAGGAGAACCGGCTTTTTCTTTTGTTGTATGGTTTGTAACAGGCTCTGTTCTTTTTTCTTCCGTTTTAATGCCAGCTGTTTCCTTTAATGGCTCCTGAGTAATGTCTTTTTTGCTTACTGCCGGAGAGATTTTTACAGTATCTTTTTTCGTCACTGTTTTTTCCGGCTCTTTATCAACAGATTCCGGTATTAATACTTCAGCAACAAGGCCCTTGTGGGGAAAATTCATATCTGACAGAGCAATGTCGAGGATTGCTGAAGAAAGGTTTTTTATTGTATCAGGAGCGAATTCATTTTGAAAATTGATCCTATACAGCTGAGCCTCCAGATCATTATTTCTTTTTTTTATGGTAACAAAGCCTGTTTTGTTGTCTTTCCGGTCAAGTGTGAAAGCCACTTCATCATCAGGAGTGTTGATAAGACTGGTGAGGTTATAAGGTTCTTCCCATCCTTTTCCGTTAAAAGGGCAGATGAATACATCATATCCCCCGTAACCCGGATGACCTTCAGAAGAAAAATAAAGGTTATTGGCAGAATCGAGCATGGGGAAGAGCTCATTTGATGAAGTATTTATCACTTTACCAAGATTCTCCGGAGCAGACCATTTATTATCTGTTTTACGGCTTATAAAAAGATCCATCCGGCCTGTAGACCCGTCTTTGTCTGATGCAAATATCATAAAACTCTCATCTGCGGAAACTGTTGGATGGGTGTATACATAGCTGCCGGTGCAAAAATCCAGTGGGGCAGGTGATTCTGTCCATTTTTCAGCTTTTTTATCTGTGGCAGGGCTATAGGTTGCCGTATAAATTTTTTCAGCACGATCTTTCTTACCTCGTTTAGTGAAATACATAGTACTGTAGTCATTGTTAAACGAGACAGCCTCGCAGGGATAAGTAAAAGCTGAAGAAGCAGGGAATATCACCGGGCTTAACGGCATAGTATCTGTGAAGGCAGCGTAATAGGCCTGAATAGTACCGAAGGAGATATGCAGCGGGACCATTCTGGATTGCACTCCTGAGCCAGAAAGAAACATTATCCCTTCCTTATAGAACTGGACTCCTGATGAAGGCGGAATAATGTTAAGGTTGAAGGAATCGATCCTGACAGACAGGCCGGAGGAAAGGGTGTCTTGCCCGGTGTTGTTAATGTTTATCTGAGTTTCTGATGACAGGTTATTATATGCAGAAGGATAAGAGAATGAGAAAAAACTCAATATAAGAGAAAATAATACTGATACAAACAACCTTATCATATCTTTAACGGAGATAATTTCTACCAGTGGCTATTTCTTTTGTTGGCAAACCTGTTATTCCCGAGATTTATCCCAATACCTATTTCAGCAGTCAGCTCTTTTTTATAGAAGGGTATGTTTCTTGGTATCTGGAAGAATGTCCCGACATAAAATTTTGGGTATTTGTACTGGAAGAAAAACGGGATTTTGTCGAAGTCGTGAAAATATGTTCCTACACAGAATTTCCCCATATAGAGTTTCAGTCCCGGTTTTATCATATCGGTAATCTCGTTAATATCAGTAGATATTGTATCTCCGGAGTAAATTATCAGTGAAGGTTCAAGCACTATATCCAGGGCTCTGCTAAGTACAAATTTATACCCGGTGTGAAAAAAATACTGTCTGTCAATAGCGTATGGATACAGGCTGAGAGAGTCATTCTTATGAGGGTTCCCTAATATGTTTGTGATGGAGAACCCGATATAGAAATTGGGATCATAGTAATAAATACCTGCATCGGCATTGAATGACAGAAGATTTTCTTCAGGCAGTTCAAACAATTCATCTCCGGGTACATGGCTGTATATTCCCTTGACAGCAATACCTGCTGAAAGAAATGACAGTTCTTTTTTGTTCACAGGAAAGTGATAAGCCCCTGCAATACTTCCTCCCATATTTCTGTTCTGTCCGATCTGGTCGTTAAAAAGAGCGCCCCCTATGCCTATGTTGCTGTATTGTCGTAGTTTAGGGGATAATGAATACCCTGGCCCTGCGCTCCAAAGCCTGGTATTTGTGCTGAGAATTTGTGAGTACGAGTTGTTTTGCAGAGAGGCATTAAGATCAACGGAAGTGAAGTCCTTGCTTCCGGCAACGGCCGGATTATAAACGAAAGGAGTGAAGATCCTGTATGATACCGGGTAAAAAGGTGTTTCCTGACCAAAGGTAGCTAAAAAAGGCAGAAATAAACCTAGTATAAGAACAATCTTTCTGATGTATAACATGTTAGTAATTATAAATAGTTAAATCAGATAAAACAATGGTAATTATTTTTTTATTCTTTATATGTGAATGAATCTTATAATTCATTTTGAAGTTTTTTACGAAAACAATCATCCGATCCATTTTTTTACATCTTCAGGGTTGGGATTGGTAAGTCCCAGTTTATTTTTTTTATTGTAGCTGCACATGTCGTTGAAGAGTTTTCCTGCTTTTGCCTCTTTCAGTTTACTACAGGTGTTAAATCCCATATTTTTCAGAGGGTCTATCCATTCTTCAGGTATTCCGCATTCAAGGAATTCTTCTTTCCTGCTACCGGCACCTTGTTTAGGATTTTCGGGTTTCATTTGCGGGAAAAGTAATACATCCTGTATGGAAGGCTGATCTGTCATAAGCATAGTCAGTCTGTCAATTCCTATACCCATTCCTGAAGCAGGAGGCATTCCATATTCGAGAGCTCTGACGAAATCATGATCAATAGCCATGGCTTCATCATCTCCTTTTTCCGATAGCTTTAATTGTTCTCTGAACCGGTCCATCTGGTCTATAGGATCGTTTAGTTCGGAATATGCGTTTGCCAGCTCTTTGCCGTTTATCATTAATTCGAATCTTTCCGTCAGTCCTTCTTTGCTTCTGTGCATTTTGGTAAGAGGTGAAGTCTCAACAGGGTAGTCTGTGATAAAAGTGGGTTGAATAAAATGATCCTGACATTTTTCGCCAAAAATGTTATCTATCAGTTTTCCTTTTCCCATTGAAGGGGTATGTGGAATTCCGAGCCTGTCACAGGCACTCCTGAGCTCATTTTCATTCATGGTTGAAATGTCCAGTCCTGTATATTCTTTTATTGCATCCAGCATCGTAATCCTCTTATACGGAGGATTAAGATTAATTGTTTTACCTTCATAAAGAATCTCTGTTTTTCCGTGAAGATCAAGGGCTACTTTTTTAATTATTTCTTCAGTAAATTCCATCATCCATTGATAGTCCTTATATGCTATATATATCTCCATAACTGTGAATTCCGGGTTATGTGTTCTGTCCATACCCTCGTTTCTGAAGTCCTTGGCGAACTCATAAACACCTTCGAAACCGCCTACTATAAGACGTTTGAGATATAATTCGTCGGCAATTCTCAGATAAAGTGGAATATCAAGAGTATTATGATGGGTGATAAAAGGTCTTGCTGCAGCTCCTCCGGGTATGGGCTGAAGTATAGGAGTTTCAACTTCAAGATATCCTTTTGAGTTAAAGAATTCCCTCATGGATTGGATGATAAGTGATCGTTTTCTGAAGACATCCCTGACATGGGGATTGACGATAAGATCGATATATCTCTGACGGTAACGCATTTCAGGATCCCTGACGGCATCAAAATAAGTACCATCTTTCTCTTTGACGACAGGCAGAGGTCTGACAGACTTGGAGAGAATTGTAAATTCTTTCACATGAATTGTCGTCTCTCCCATCTTAGTCCTGAAAACAAACCCTTTTACTCCGATGATATCGCCTATGTCCAGCAGACGCTTAAAGACAGTATTATACATCGTCTTGTCTTCTCCCGGGCAGATTTCATCCCTGCGGACATAAATCTGTATCCTTCCCGAAGAATCCATTAGCTCGGCAAAGGAAGCATTACCCATAATACGTCTTCCCATTATTCTGCCAGCAAGGCAGACATCCGGATAGTTGTTTTTTTCAGGGATAAAATTGTCTAGTATGTCCTGTGCAAAAGCATTGGTCTTATATTCAGCTGCCGGGTAAGGATCTATTCCCAGCTTCCTGAGTTCCTCAAGGGATTGCCTTCTTATCTGTTCCTGTTCACTCAATGATACGTCACTCATGATTTCTTAAAAATTTGTGCAAATATAGGAAAATTCACTTGTCGGAAAGTGCAGAAGATTGGTCTTTTAAAGTTACAGACCTCGTCAGGTGATATGTGATTATACACTTAATCATTAAAATTTTTGTTCAACTCTTTTTCAAATATAATGTTTTATCACAGTAAGCCGCTAAGAGTTTATGATTACATGTAATATTTGGTTTTTGTACCTTGCGGCAGTATTAATAACACTACATTAATGGCAGAAAGATTACCAAAATGGTTTAAGATGCAAAGAGCGAGCGGAGCTGATTATTCTAGGTTAAAGAGGCTGATTGAGCAGAACAGGCTCCATACAATTTGCACAAGCGGAAACTGTCCTAATAAGGGAGAATGCTGGAATGCTGGCACTGCTACATTTATGATACTTGGCAATATCTGTACCAGAGCATGTAAATTCTGTAATACCATGACAGGAAAACCTTTTCCACCTGACCCTGATGAACCAGAACGCCTTGCAGAAACAATTAAGCTGCTTGGGCTGAAACATTGTGTTATAACCTCTGTTGACCGTGATGATTTGCCCGACGGGGGAGCATCATTCTGGGCTCAGACTATCAGGATGATTAAAAAGATAAATCCTTCTGTTACTATTGAAAGTCTTATTCCTGATTTTGACGGAAGACATGACGAAATTAGAAAAGTAATAGACTCAGGTCCTGACATCATATCACATAACGTTGAAACAGTAAGGAGATTAACACCTCACATACGATCAAAGGCAAAATATGATACAAGCCTTGATGTTATTAAATACATAGCAATGAATAATGTTATTGCAAAATCGGGTTTTATGGTCGGTCTTGGCGAACAGGAAGATGAGATTTACGAAACCATAAGTGATCTTTCCCGGACGGGATGCAGTATCTTAACTATAGGTCAGTATCTGAAACCGTCATCTTCTCACATGGGTGTAGCAGAGTACAGAACACCCGAACAATTTGCAGAATACAAAAGGGCAGCTTTATCAGCAGGTTTCAGATTTGTTGAAAGTGCCCCTTTAGTCAGATCTTCTTTTCATTCAGAAAAACATGTGAAGGCTGGATAATTTTGATTATATTGCAAGTGCTTAATATGAGGATGTGCATTGAGCTATATTGTTGAATTTGAAGATATTGGCCTGAGTGATTATAAAAAAACATGGGATTATCAGGCAGAAATATTCAAAAAACTTATAGAAAACAAAATTTCCGGGAAAGATAATTCTGATAGTGAGAATCCACTTATTCCGGGAGTATTGATTTTTGTTGAACATCCTCATGTTTATACACTTGGCAAAAGCGGTTCGGAAGACAATCTACTGATTGATAATATTCAATTAAATGCTAAAAATGCAGTATTCTACAGAACTGACAGAGGTGGCGATATTACATATCATGGTCCGGGACAGATAGTGGGCTATCCTGTTTTTGACCTTGGTATATTAAGGATAGGTTTAAAAGAATATATTTCCAGACTTGAGGAAGCAGTTATAAGAACGATCAGAGAGTACGGTCTGGAAGGGAAAAGGATGGAAGGCAGAACAGGTGTATGGCTTAATTCAGGGATTGAAGGGAAAGAAAGAAAGATATGTGCAATAGGGGTCAAAGCCAGCAGGTTTATTACCATGCACGGTTTTGCGTTTAATGTTAATACTGACCTGAACTATTTTAATTATATCAATCCGTGCGGATTTACAGATAAAGGTGTTACTTCACTGGAGAACGAAACAGGAACAGAACAGGATATTGAACACGTTAAAAGTATTTTAAAGGAGAATATCAGAGATTTGTTTGATCTGATATGGCAAAAACATATATAAACGATGGATAAAAAATGGGTCATCAAAGAAAGAGGGGATGTAGCTGTGGTAAAGCAATTGTCGGAGGCCCTGGGAGTATCTGATTCACTGGCTAATCTGATGGTTCAGCGTGGTATTACCTGTCCCGGAGAGGCCGACTCCTTCTTCAATCCAAGTATTGACAACCTGCATGACCCTTTTCTGATGAAGGATATGAATCTTGCCGTCGACCGCTTATCAACAGCAATAAAAAAGAATGAAAGAATACTGGTCTATGGTGATTACGATGTTGATGGCACTACAGCTGTAGCCCTTATTTATTCTTTTTTGAAAAGTGAGAAGGCAAATGTAGATTATTATATTCCAGACAGATACAGTGAGGGCTACGGAGTTTCTACACAGGGTATTGATTTTGCATCAAAGAATAATTGCAGGCTTATTATTACACTTGACTGTGGAATAAAGGCCGTGGAAAAAGTACTATATGCCAGATCAAAGGGTATTGATG
The DNA here is from genome assembly GCA_012729475.1 of Bacteroidota bacterium. Classification (GTDB taxonomy): domain Bacteria; phylum Bacteroidota; class Bacteroidia; order Bacteroidales; family VadinHA17; genus LD21. The sequence continues at coordinate 4,855 of JAAYDB010000070.1, read as the reverse complement.
TGATTATCTGTGATCATCATTATCCGGGAGAAGAAATACCTGAGGCTGTAGCTGTCCTCGATCCTAAACAACCTTCATGCAGCTATCCCTATAAAGAGTTGTCAGGATGTGGCGTAGGTTTTAAACTTGTTCATGCCTATTCAAGAATACAGGGAATACCTTTCAGTGATATTGCCCATTACCTTGATCTTGTAGCAGTAAGTATTGCTTCCGATATTGTGCCGGTGACCGGAGAAAACAGGGTCCTTGCATATTTCGGACTAAAACAGCTGAATGAATCTCCACGGATGGGATTAAAGGAGATACTTCGTGAAGCTGAAATCTGCAGATTATTAACAATCGAAGATGTTGTCTTCAAAATAGGTCCGAGGATAAATGCAGCAGGAAGGATGGAGACAGGCAGTAAGGCTGTTGAATTACTTATTTCTGATAATCCCAGACAGGCTACAGAAATAAGTAAGGAAATAAATACCTTCAATATCGAAAGAAGGTCTATCGACAGATCGATAACTACCGAAGCAATGAGAATGATTTCGGAAAATAACCGCTCAGTCAATTCCCGAACAACGGTTCTTTATAATCCACAATGGAAAAAAGGTGTTATCGGGATCGTTGCTTCAAGACTTATTGAAACTTATTACAGACCCACAGTCATATTAACCGAATCAAACGGCTTTGCAACCGGATCAGCCCGATCAGTACAGGGTTATGACCTCTATCAGGCAATAGAATCCTGTAGCGATCTGCTGGAAAGTTTTGGCGGACATATGTTTGCTGCCGGACTGACTCTCAAAAAAGAAAACATTAGCCCCTTCATTGAAAGATTCGAACACTATGTGAACAATACCATAACAGAAGATCAACTCTTCCCAAGGATATTCATTGATATGGAGCTCGATTTCTCAGAAATAGACGAGGATTTTTTCAGAATAATGAATCAGTTCCAACCGTACGGGCCTGAGAATATGAGTCCTGTCTTTGTCTCATATAATGTTTATGATACCGGGTCCGGACGTATGGTCGGTTCCAGCGGAGAACATCTTAAACTGGATCTCTGCCAGGATTCACATACTGTGAGAAAAATTCCGGCAATAGCATTTGGGCAGGCTGATCACTTTGAATATATAAAAGGGGGGAATCCTTTTAATGTCTGTTATTCAATAGAAATGAATGAATTTCGTGGCAACAGAAACCTTCAGTTGAATATCAGGGATATCAAAATACCTGAGGAATATTCCGGGAGATAAAAGTGATAAGAAAATATGTTATCAGTGCCATAGCCTGAATTGAATCTTTAATTCACTTTTTACATTATTACCGTAATCCGACAAGGAAAGCGAGCTTAGTCCGTATTTTACTCTAAATTCAGAATTTTTCCATAGTGCCCATCTGATCATCAGATAAGTTCTGCTTCCTTTCCCCGAGAGAGCAGGTATACTGAAACTATGCAGCAGATCATTCTCATAAGTGTAGAGCCTTGAATCCCAGTCGTCAGTGTAAAAAAGGCAATATCTGAACCATAGGGCAAAATGCCCTCCTGCGGTATTATATATGACATCCTGAAGAAAAAGTGTTCCCTTATTAAGTGATGGATTTATATACTTGTAATCTAATCGTGTCGTTAATGTAAGATTGTTGTGAGGGATATATTTTGCCTGTATTTTGACTGTTCTGCTGACATTTTTTTTAATACCGGCTATACCGGTTGCCCTGGATTCATTATTCTCAACACTGTTCATCAGATAAGAAATGTCGATATTCAGACTCTCATCCGGAGAATATTTCATTCTTATTTCCTGTCTTTTTGCCATTGAAGGGAAGTCACTCCTGTATTTCAGCCATGGGAAGATGCTTATATCACAGGCGGCACTTATAAAAAGATATTTTGCAGCTTCAAAAGTAAAATTGGCTGTCATCCCTTTTTCATTGGCAGCAGAAGGATTTCTGCCCGGACCATTATTGTGGAAAGCCGTGAAGCCCGGAGAATAATGCCGGAATAAAAAATTAATGTTAAGCCTGTCGGATGGTCTGATAGTTATTCCCTGTGTAACAGCTGCATTATGTAGGTCATTTGCAGATATCTCGCCATACAGGAGAATTTGTTTAAGCAGGCTGTTGTAGGAAAGGGAAAAAATACTATTCATTCTGTCATTTAACCTGAATAGGTATTCAGGAGAATCATTTGCGGAGCCAAAAGGCAGAGACAGTCTGTTGTGTGACCAGCCTATGCCAACGCGATGGTTATTAAGATTATATGAGATGTTCAGTCCTGTAACTGTTTCTGATACTGCATCTTTTTTGGCCAAAAGAGATGCAGTGTTGTGAAGGCCGCTTTTATAAAAATTACTTATAAACAATTCCGAGGAATCTTTTGACCATTCAATTGTAGCATCTACAGGATGATGAGAGCAGAAAACAGTCAGACCAATATCGCTGAGTGCAAATTCTGCCGCGACACCCCTGAAAAAATTATTCTCATCAGATGATGTATATGGTTTAATCTCATTTCTGGCCGGTATATAACCTGTTGAATTAGCTAAAAAACCTGTTCTAAAAGATGTGTTTACATTTGTACCCAGTCCGAATCTCACACCAAAATCACCGGCAATAATTTTTCTTACTATTTGTTTCCCGGAGTATTGTATAAATGCAGAAGCAAAATCCGGGAGGGGAGGTGTCCCATTAATGAGTTTTTCACCTGCATCTTTCTCCAAGGTAAAACCTCCAGTAATATTTCCGGAAGAAATACTGTACTTTGATAATAATTTCCATAGTGATCCGGCATAGGAAGGGTCTTTGGTTTCCGGCCTTATGATGGCATTGCCTATGAATTTACCTCTTGTTTTATGTGAATTGCCTGTAACCGGGAATTCATTTTCCAGGGTAATGAATGCTTTCATCATTCCAGAAATATGTTTGTTGAATCCCTTAATTCCTTCCAATTCATGGATAGAGACCAGAGCTCCCGTTTTAGTGGTGTAATCAATTAAGGCCTTGATCTGTAAATCATCCAGAAAAAACAGACGTGACACTTCGTTTTTATCTCCCGAATTAATTCTGACAGGATTCTCATATAAGGAATTCAGATATTCTGTAAAAATTGCTGCATTTTCATAATCTGTATCGTCTGAAGCCAGTTCTTCCGCAATATTCCCTATTGTTTCTGAAATATCAGCTTCCTGCCCGGAAAGGATTATTGTCAGAAAAGACAGAAGCATTGCATAAGAATATTTTTTTATCATTTAACAGGCACTTTATAAATAAGGCATTTTACTTTTCCTTTATTATGTTTTGAACACTAATGACAGGAAATGTGATAGCCCGAGTTTTTCGTGAGTTGAAATACTCATGTTAAGATATATATTCTTTATTGTCAGTCCGGTGCCAAAAGAAAATGAACAGTTCCGGGTGTTAAATCCTCCCTGGAGACATAAATTATCTGTCAGTTCGTAAGTGAACCCTGTTTTTAACACAGGTCTTTCAGATGAGCACATTTCTGTTTCTAATGCAGCAAAGAAGTCTTTGTTCAATTGTATTCCCGCACCTGTTGTAATAGTTGAAGGCATATTTCTTTTTCTCAGGGCATCCGGCAGAGGGTTGAACATATGAAGGCTGGCGAAAATGTTTTCTCTTATTTTAATAAAAAAGCCAGTTTCAAATGTTACTGAGTGATGGTGTTGAAACTCACCGGGAGCTTTTTCAGAGAAATAATCAATCTGGATCCCGGCCGATATTTTTTCTGACAGGTGCAGACCGCAGGCGAGACCCGTCATCGTTCTGCTGAACTCTTTATATCCAAAGTGAGAAAATATCAGACCAGCTGATCCTGATCCTGATGGAATAATGAGGCCCGCACTTTTTGTAGCCAGTTGGCTCAGGCAAAAACGGTCCTGATAATTAATTGCTGCGACAATACTGTTTTTTTCTGCAAGGAGAGCCTGGTTGTTGAATGACGACCAGAATGATTTACTGTATAATGACAACGATCCCATCCCTGCCTCTTCTGCTCCGGTTATCATACAGTAAGGATTCGAGCCCGAGGCAGTTAGTGGCAGAATAAATAGAGACAAACAAACAAATATCTTGTGCAGCGAGTACAAGTATTTACCGGTTATACTGCCAAGATAAGAAAAATGTTAATTGGTTTTATGTCTGAAGTTTAATTTTTTCAGTTCCTTGTTTGCTTCAACAATTTTCTTTTTGAGACCTTCTTTATGTAACTCAACTTCTTTTCTGATTTTTTCGTCTCCTGTACCTATTATCTGGGAGGCCAGAATAGCAGCATTTTCTGCGGCATTGACGCCCACTGTGGCAACAGGTATTCCCGGAGGCATTTGCAGTATTGACAATACTGAATCAAGTCCGTCAAAAGAGACCCTGACAGGGACACCTATTACCGGCAGAGAAGTAAAGGCTGCGATGACTCCCGGTAGATGAGCAGCCATACCGGCGGCGGCAATGATGACTTTAATTCCGCGCCCTGATGCTTCTCTGGCAAATTTTTCAACTTCTTCAGGAGTCCGGTGTGCCGACAATGCATTCATTTCAAAAGGGATACCGAAATTATCCAGTACCTGTGCTGCCTTCTCCATGACAGGCAGGTCGGAAGTGCTTCCCATTATTATACTTACAAGAGGATTCATATGAAATATTTAAAATTTAACTTCCTGATAAGGACAAAAATAAGGTATTATTTTCATATTTTCGTGCCGGTTCCTTATTCAATATATCTGTTATGAGAGAAATAGCGTTACTTGATAAACGATTCAGGGAATTTATTCATGAGGATCTTATCAGGGAGAGAGTAACAGGGATAGCGGAAGATATTAACCGTGATCTGGCAGGAAGAGATGTT
>JAAYDB010000069.1 GCA_012729475.1 Bacteroidota bacterium | reverse complement strand
GTTTTATGTCCTACAGAAGCGATAGATGCAGCAAGATTAAAGGAAACAAAGCTTTTCCCGTCCTGTGGTTGTGAAGATGTTATCATAATTACTTTAATGGGTTCTGATCTGAATTTCAGAAACAGACTGCTGCGGAGATTTCTGAATGATTCTGCAATAGCAGATCCGGGATACTTATGTACAACAGCTTCAGTCCGGTGGGTGTTGGTATATATCAGGCTCAGGACAGGTTTGCCAAGAAGTTGTTCCACATCTCTTACAGAGGCTATTTTTTCATTGAAGAAATTTTTCAGAATGATAAAAATGGTAGGTATCATTGCTGCAAGAAATAAAGCAATCAGCCAGTTGAGCATGGTCTTGGGAGAAAGGACAGAGCGGGTAATTGAGCGGGCTGGTTCAAGTATTTCATAATCCGGGAAATTGGATGCTCTTGTAATAGCGGCTTCTGATCTTTTCTCAAGGAAAAAAGTATATATGGCATCTGTCAGATTGTATTGTCGTTGCATGCTTACCATATTCAGTTCGGTTCTCGGCAGTTTCGAGATCTCTCTGTTCAGTTTCTCTGCACGGTAATTGAGTTCATTCTGAGTCTGGTTTAGTGTGTTGAGGTTATTCTTGACGTTCTCAATAATTGCCTGTTTCTGAAGTCGTATTCTGTTCTCCAGCTGGCCCAGGAAGAGGTTTTTTTCTGCTCTGTTGCTCAATATGGCAGCTCTTTCACCAGCTGTTTCCTGTAGTTCAACTATCATTGAACTGAGTATGGGGTCAACAACATTTGAAGAAGAGGGAGGTGACAGGGAGGTCATGTCCTGATTTTTTTCAAAATAATCCAGGAGGTAATTATAGTAACGTTCCTGTATCTGCAGAGTTGCACGTTCCATGTCTATCTGATTCATCTGTTGAAGTGCCTGTTGCCCCTGGTAACTAAGGTCGGTTACCTGGTGTGTTGAGCGGAAATCACGGAGAGCCGATTCCGACTGAATCAAAGAATCGGATATTTCCGATATCTGACTGTCGATAAAATCAATGGTGTTGATAGAGATCCTGTTTTTCTTTTCCAGGTTTGCATCAAGGTAATTCTGAACATATTTATTTAAAAAATCTATTGTAAGATCAAGATTCTCACCCTGGAAAAATATTTTAATAAGAGATGATCTTATACTAACCGGTTCTACTTTCAATCTGTTAAGGTAACTTTTGGTCAGTTGATCAATATGATATAGTACGAAGAAGCTAATATTTTCATTATCTGAGTTTCCGGAATAATATTGTTTATTGAGAGAAACTGAGAATTTGAATTGCCTTGAAGTTATTATCTCATTAAAGCGGCATATAGTATCAACTGTAAGTGTATTATACCTGCTTACAATTTCATTGTCGATATAATTATACAAGGCTACTTCTTCCTGTGAAGCGGTGAGCCTGAAAGTATTGTCATTCAGAATATCAATGTAGAAACGCGCATTAATGGGTTGAATGTGGGATTTGTCAATGTTTACGGCAATAGGTACATTGCCATAAATCTGATGAGGCTGAGTAATAATATTCTTTCTTTCAACAAAATAGCCAACCTCAAGGTTCATGTCCTGTATGGTTGCTTCGACCAGACTGAATGAATTAAGGCTGTTGATATCGTTTTCGAGGTTTCTTGACTGAGAAAGTGTTCCCAGACCTCCGAAAAGTTCATTTCCTGAACCGGCCAATATGGAAGAACGTCTGTCTTCTACCGGACCGATGACTGAATTTACTTCATAGACTGTGGGAGAGATCCTGTTAATGAAGTAAGCAGCAACCAGACAAATTACAAAACATGCCAGATAGAAGTATTTGTAAGACAGAACCTGCAGTATAAATTCCTTAATATTGAAAGCTTCTGATTGGGTGTCGTTATGGG
>JAAYDB010000068.1 GCA_012729475.1 Bacteroidota bacterium | reverse complement strand
TTCCCCCTTCGCGTTCTCATCGCTCCTGATTACTGGATAGTTGTTGATTCTGTTATACCTGAAATATAAATGGCAGCTGTTTTTAGCTACCATTTGTGATCCCGGAGCGATTGTTCGCGCCCACATGGCCTTCCCACATGCCGCTCACGAACTCGGCGTTAAACGCCTCGGTTCGAACGCTTTCCCCCCCTTCGCGTTCTCATCGCTCCTGATTACTGGATAGTTGTTGATTCTGTTATACCTGAAATATAAATGGCAGCTGTTTTTAGCTACCATTTGTGATCCCGGAGCGATTCGAACGCTCAACCAACAGAACCGGAATCTGTCATTCTATCCATTGAACTACGGGACCAATATTTTTGATACAGAAATACATCTTTATTTTAATATAAAGATAGTTTTCTTCTTTATCCGGAATACCGGATAATTACCCCTCAAAATTAAAACCATCAGAGCAGTTTTACAACTATTCTGACGGAAATTCTTTCTGATAATCTGTACTTAATGCTTTTCATGAACGTTTAAAAAAGATATAATTGCCAAAGATTTCATATTTTCGCAAACTTATAAGAGGAGATCAGCCTTGCACGTCGGGCAGTAACCATATCATAAAACGACCTGCATGACCTGCATGACTTGCATGACCTGCATGACCTGCATGACCTGCACGACCTGCATGACCTGCACGACCTGCACGACCCCTCCCCGGTAAAGTATCCTGGTTATGTCCGGGTCAACCATTTATGAAAAAAGTACACTATATATCTAATATACACAAGAATGGATTACAATTTTGAAGAGATTGAAAAGAAATGGCAGAGATACTGGGATGAGAATAAAACCTTCCGCACTCCTGACGATCTTACAAACCCAAAGAAATGTTATGTGCTTGATATGTTCCCTTATCCTTCCGGAGCCGGACTTCATGTAGGACATCCCGAGGGTTATACTGCTACCGATATTTATTCCAGATACAAAAGGATGAAGGGCTATAATGTTCTTCACCCCATGGGATGGGATGCGTTTGGACTTCCTGCAGAACAGTATGCCATCCAGACAGGAACACATCCTTCGGAAACAACAAGAAAAAACTGTGACACTTTCAGAAGACAGATAAAATCTCTTGGTCTGAGTTACGACTGGGAAAGAGAAATAAATACAACTGATCCGAAATATTTTAAATGGACACAGTGGATCTTTATAAAACTATATAATACCTGGTTCGATGAAAAGCTTCAGAAAGGACGACCTGTATCTGAACTGGAAATACCGGATAACATAATGAAATCGGGCAAGGACGAGATAACAAAATATGTTGATTCAAAGCGTCTTGCATATTATGACAACGCTCTTGTCTGGTGGTGCCCTGAGTGCAGAATAGTATGTTCCAATGAGGAAGTACTGTATGACGGATCTCATGAAAAATGTGGCAATAAGGTAGAGAAAAAAAATCTGAAGCAATGGATGTTAAGAATCCCTCTTTACGCCGAGAGGCTTCTGTCAGGCTTTGACGATCTTGAATGGCCTGAAGGGATAAAAGAGATGCAGCGTAACTGGATAGGCCGTTCAACAGGGGCTGAAGTTGATTTCATCATTGAGGGCTTTGACCGTAAGCTTACTGTTTTTACTACCCGCCCCGATACTTTGTTTGGTGCCACATATATGGTTATTGCTCCTGAACATCCCCTCACAAAAGAAATCACCACTGATGAACACAGGGAAAGTGTAGCTGATTATATCAGGGCAGCTTCAATGAAATCGGAACTGGACAGAACCGATCTTGCCAGGGAGAAAAGCGGTGTCTTTACCGGATGCTATGCTATCAATCCTGTCAACAGGAAAAAAATACCCATATGGGTTGCCGATTATGTCCTTACAGGCTATGGTACAGGAGCCATTATGGCTGTCCCTGCACACGACACACGCGACTTTGAGTTTGCAGAAAAATTCAATCTGCCCGTTATATGTATAATGGATCCCGATGTGGATGATCCTGAACAAAAATCAAGAGTAAGGGAAGGGAAAGAATGCTGGACCGAAGATGGCCGATTCATAAACTCTTCAGATGAGAATACCGGGATCAACATAAATAATCTGAATAAAGAGGCGGGCATCGCTCTGATGATTGAATGGCTTGAAAAAACCGGAACGGGAAAAGCAAAAGTTAATTATAAATTGCGCGACTGGCTCTTCAGCAGACAAAGATACTGGGGAGAACCCTTCCCTGTTATCCACTGGGAAAACGGGGAAATAACACTCCTGGACGAAAATGAGTTACCCCTTAAGCTACCTGAACTTGAGAAATATCTCCCGGGTGACTCCGGAGAATCACCACTGGCAAATGCCGATGAATGGCTCACTGTTACTGACAGTTCAGGTCGCAAAGGGAGACGTGAAACTAATACCATGCCCCAGTGGGCAGGTTCATGCTGGTATTATCTGCGCTTTATTGACCCCGGAAATGATTCCCGCATTTTTGATCCTGAAAAAGAAAAGTACTGGATGCCTGTCGATCTTTATATAGGCGGAGCTGAACATGCCGTTCTTCACCTTCTTTACAGCCGTTTCTGGCATAAGGTTCTCTTCGACCTCGGAATCGTATCAACCGATGAACCTTATAAGAGATTGTTCAACCAGGGCATGATACTTGCCTATGCTTACGAAAATGAACTGGGCGCTAAAGTGTCTGCCGATCTGGTGGAAGAACGTAATGGGAAATACTATAACAAAGAAACAGGAGCCCCTCTTAAACAGATAGTGGCCAAGATGTCCAAATCACTCAAGAATGTGGTGAATCCCGACGATGTAGTACAAAAATACGGCGCAGACTCACTGCGACTTTATGAAATGTTCATGGGGCCGCTGGATATTATCAAACCCTGGGATGACAAAGGGGTCAAAGGGGTATTTAATTTCCTCGCAAGAACATTCAGATTCTTCTCGAATCAGGAGAATATAACATCAGGGAAAGAAGAAAGCACAGATATCCTCAAAGGACTGCATCAGGCCATCAGAAAGGTGGAAGGCGATATTGAAAACCTCAGGTTTAACACTGCCATCTCGGCAATGATGATCTTTCTTAACCTGGCAGTAAAAAAAGGGAAAGTGACCCGGGAGACTGTTAATATTTTTATTAAAATACTATCTCCCTTTGCTCCTCATCTGGCAGAAGAACTATGGCGGATACAAGGTCATGACAGATCCATAGCCCATGAGCCCTGGCCGGAAGTTAACGAAGAACTCCTGAAAGAAGACATTATAGAATATCCGGTTTCTTTTAATGGAAAACTAAGATTTACCATAGAGCTTCCCGTTAACCTTGACAAAGATGAGATAACCAAAAGAGTTCTCGGAGATGAAAGAGCGAGAAAATGGCTTGACACAGGTACTGTTGTGAAAATAATTGTTGTACCCCAGCGTATTGTTAACATTGTTCTGAAAAAATAAGCAAACTGATTGATGTATTCTAAGATAAAAGGGCCGGCGATAATTTTTATACTGATAATAGTACTGAATGTATCCTGCAAAAATTCACGAATAGCTGAAATACAAGGGCCTGAATCAATGCCTGCTGATACTTTACCTCATGTAGATACCTGCAAACCTGTATTGCTTTTCGGTATTCCTGCAGATTCTTTCAATCTTGTGACGGGTGAGATAAAGAGAAACGGGTTCCTGTCTCAAATATTGATTGAACACGGAGTCAGTATGCAGGAAATAGACCAGGTATCAAAAAATTTTGATACGATCTTTGATGTCAGAAAGATAAGATCAGGAAATCACTATACTGTATTCTGTGAACCTGATTCCACAGCCAGAGCCAGATATCTTGTTTATGAACACGATCCTACCATCTGTTATATTTTCAGCTTTAATGATTCTCTTAATATAACACCATACCGGAAAGAGATAAAAAAGGTAATAAAATATTCTTCCGGCACAATTGAAACATCAATGTGGGAATCGATAATGATGGAAGGTTATCATCCCTCTCTTGCCATTGCCTTATCGGAAATCTTTGCCTGGACAGTTGATTTCTTCGGTCTGCAGAAAGGCGACAGCTATAAAGTTATTTATGAAGAACTTTTTATTGAGGATATATCGATGGGAATCGGCAATATTTACGGAGCTCAGTTCACATGGGCAGGCAATATAATTTCAGCAATCCCTTTCCTGCAAGATGGAAAAGGTATCTACTTCGACCCTGAAGGGAACAGTTTACAGAAAGCATTCCTCAAAGCTCCTCTGCATTTTTCACGTATATCATCACGTTTTTCCGGATCAAGAATGCATCCCATTCTCAGAATACGCAGGCCACATTATGGGGTTGACTATGCTGCTCCTGTTGGCACACCCGTACAAGCAATAGGTGATGGAAGAGTTGCAGAGATGCGGTCCGATAATGTCAACGGTAAAATGATAAAGATAACACATAACAGTGTATACTCAACGGCCTACCTTCACCTCAGCCGTTTTGAAGAAGGAATCGTCAGCGGTGGTTTTGTCAGACAGGGAGATATAATAGGATACGTCGGTAGTACAGGTCTGTCAACAGGGCCACATCTCGACTTCAGGTTTTACAAAAACGGGTCTCCTGTAGACCCTCTTAAGGTTGAAGCTCCCCCCGTTGAACCAGTCTCAGAAGAGAACCTTGAAAGATTTAATAAGATAAAACTTGTAGTGCTCAGTCTTCTTGAGACTTGTTGAACTCCTTTTGCCGACTGACAATAAGAGCCTCTATTATTTCCGGATAGTGCCTGTATTCCAGTTCATGCACTTTCACTGCAAGTGTTTCAGGTGTATCTGAGGGATCAATTTTACATGTCTTCTGAAAAATAATATCTCCTTCATCATAGCCGGAGTTGACAAAATGAATAGTTATTCCCGATAACATCTCTCTGTTATCAATAACAGCTTTGTGTACACGTGATCCATACATCCCTTTCCCCCCATATTTCGGAAGCAGAGCAGGATGTATGTTGATCATTCTGCCTCTGTATCTTTCGAGAATGTTTTCCGGTACGAGCCAGAGAAATCCGGCCAGAACGATAAAGTCAATGCGGTACTGAACAAGTTTATCAAGAACCCGGTTGGAAATATAAAAATCATTTCGGTCGAAAAAAAATGAATCTACATTATTTTGTTCAGCCCTCTTTAACACAGGTGCTTCACGGCGATTTGAAAGAACAAGTACTACATTTGCTGTTTTTTTGTTCGAAAAATATTTTATTATGTTTTCTGCATTGGTTCCTGACCCGGATGCAAAAATAGCTATATTGCTCATTTTCTGGCCTTTAAAAATTCATATAAAATTTATATTCATTGATAAAATAAAAGTATATTGCACTATATATCAATTTATTGGTCTTATATAACAAAAAAATAACAAGAAATCATTTGAAAAATAAAGTACAAATATATTTCTTTGCATCTGTTTAAAATTATTATTAATTAAATTTTATCACTATGTCAGACATTGCCACAAGAGTAAAAGAGATTATTGTTGACAAACTTGGAGTTGATGAATCAGAAGTTACGCCGGAAGCCAGTTTTACCAATGATCTTGGTGCTGACTCTCTTGATACTGTAGAACTGATAATGGAATTTGAAAAAGAATTCAATATCGGTATTCCTGACGATCAGGCAGAAACAATAAGCACTGTTGGTGATGCTATCAAGTATATTGAAGAAAACGCAAAATAAATTTGCATAGCAAACTATCCTTTTTATGAGACGAGTTGTAGTTACAGGCCTTGGGGCCCTGACTCCTATTGGCAATAACGTACGGGAATATTGGGATGGTCTTGAAAAAGGAGTAAGCGGATCGGGGATGATCACACGGTTCAATGCCGAAAAATTCAAAACCCGGTTTGCTTGTGAATTAAAGGGATACAACTCTGCCGATTATTTTGAAAGGAAAGAGTCCAACAAGCTTGATCTGTACGCTCAATATGCACTTATAGCTGCTGATGAAGCCGTAAAAGACTCAGGGCTTGATCTTGAAAAGAGCAACAGAGACAGGATAGGGGTTATCTGGGCATCGGGTATCGGAGGCATTGAAACTTTTTATCGTTCGATAAGAGATCATGTTCTTGGAGACGGGACACCCAGGTTCAGTCCTTTTTTTATTCCGAAGATGATAGCAGATATTGCTGCAGGAACAATTTCCATAAAATATGGTTTTAAGGGGCCCAATTTTGCCACTGTATCTGCATGCGCATCTTCCACAAATGCTCTTATTGATGCAATTAATTATATCCGCCTGGATAAAGCGGATATTTTTGTCAGCGGAGGTTCCGAAGCCAGCATAAATGAACCGGGCATAGGTGGGTTCAATGCCTTACAGGCTATATCCACAAATAATGATGAATACAAAACTGCATCCCGTCCCTTCGATCATACACGTGATGGTTTTGTGCTCGGGGAAGGGGCCGGAGCCCTGATCGTTGAAGAATATAACCATGCAAAAGCCAGAGGAGCAAAAATCTATGCTGAACTGACAGGCACAGGAATGACAGCAGATGCCTATCATATAACTGCTCCCCATCCTGAAGGCATTGGTGCAATAAGTGTAATGAAACTTGCTCTCAAGGATGCAGGTATTAAACCTGAAGATGTTGATTATATTAATGTGCACGGAACAGCAACTCCCCTCGGTGATATCTCAGAAGCCAAAGCCATAGTTAATGTTTTTGGAGAACATGCTTTCAAACTCAATATCAGTTCCACCAAATCAATGACCGGACATTTACTGGGAGCAGCAGGTGCCATAGAAGCAATAGCAGCTATTATGTCCCTGACAAAGGACATAATACCTCCTACAATTAATTTTAAAGTACCTGATCCACAAATCGATCCGAATCTCAATCTAACAGCCAATACTGCCCAGGAAAGAAAGGTCCGTATAGCTATCAGCAACACTTTCGGATTTGGAGGACATAATGCCTCTGTCGTTCTGAAAAAAGCTGATTCTTAGTGTCGCTACTCAACAGGAAAATTAACCGTACATTCATTCTCAATAAAAAAGAGTTCTCTTCGGGTTTGAAAAATATTCTCGGATTCAAGCCCGGGAATCTGCGTCTCTATGAAGAAGCTTTCATTCACCGTTCGGCTTCATATTCTCTGCCCGATTCAAAAAAAGTTAATAATGAAAGACTTGAATATCTTGGCGATGCCATTCTTGACGCCATCCTTTCTGATTACCTCTTCGAAAAATACCCCGACGCTTCAGAAGGGTTTATGACAAAAATACGCTCCAGGATAGTTAACAGGGATATTATTAATCAATTAGCTATATCAATGGGCATAAATAATATCCTTGTGAATAATGTCAACTCCATTCATAACAGTAATAATCTCTATGGTGATGCCCTGGAAGCTCTGATTGGTGTAATATTTATTGATAAAGGCTTCAGAAAAACAAAAAAAATATTCATTGAAAGAGTCCTCAATAAATACCTTGACCTCAACAGCATAATCAATAACGATACAAATTATAAAAGCCTGATCTTTGAATGGGTCCAGAAGAATAAAGCAAAGCTCAGCTTTACCTATAACGAGGGATACGATTCCCTGAAAAAAGAATTGGTCTTCTATGCCATCCTGTCTATAAACGGTGAAGAATATGGAAGAGGGCAGGGCAAATCAAAAAAAGAAGCAGAACAGGAAGCATCAAATATTGCCTGTAACAGAATCACGAATCTCTCAATTCATTTTGAATAAAATCTGATTTTTCCTATTTTTACTGGGTCGCAGGTTTGCCGAAAATGAAAAATAATCCTAAAATTACAAGAATAAAACTTGAAACAGATCATGAAAAGGATTATATATTCTTTGGTATTGTATGCCACGAACCTGATTACAAACTATCTCTGGCCCTGAATAGGAAAATGAATATTTCTCTTAAGTCCGGCAGCCAGCTTACAATCTCTCAGGATAACGACAGCAGTTATTCATTCAGCAGGTTTTCTGACTCTCCATCATCTCCTGATCTCATTTATGATCTTTTGTCAAACCGAAACGGGAAATATTATCTGATCAAAAAACTGAAAAACATAGATTATATTTTTCGAATTTATGATCCTGATCATCTCACCAATACTGTACAAATAATATCATTAATAAGAGAAATTGATTGTGTTTCTGCCGTTTTTAAACTCATTCCTGAGGAAATTAAAGACAAAAACATGCAATACATTACATCCTGAAATGAAAAGATATAAAATATGTCAGAGGCTTTAAAGTGAGAAAGGAAGAGGCTGACAAGAATGTCAGCCTCATTTTTGATAACCCTAAAACTAACCTAACCTATGAAAAAAACCTCTATCTAAATCAAACCAAATATCGTGCCAAACCCAATACAAATATATTCCAAGCTTTTCACATAAAGAAATAAATCTTTACAATTAACTGAAAATTAACATTAATATAAATATATGTTAATTTCACACAGCCTGATGAAATTTTACTGGCTTTATATCAAGGTATAGAGCATCTCTTGTTAAAGAAAGTTAAGATTGCAATTATGGAATATTTATAGTCGTACTTTTGTAAATATATGAGGCAACGAACAATTACAATACTGGCAGTATTCTTTTTCCTGACACTTACGGGACTTATTCTCATCCAGATCCGCTGGATAAAGAACGCTATCGAGATCACCGATCAACAGTTCCGCCTCCTGGCTAACAAAGCTCTTGAATCTGTAGTTCTTGAGCTGGAAGAAAAAGAACTGATATCCGGTATTGTAGAAGAAGTTAATCCCTGTTGTGATGACTCTGTCACGGCTGTTGTTCCTGCTAATTCTCCACTTGGAAGAAGACTTATGGGTTACCACCCTAATCTGAGAATCCTTGAACAATACGGCCTTAATAATCCCGAAGAACCAATAACAATAAGCAGTTCCGGACAAAACATACTTATATCTGCAGAGAATATTAGCGGTTTTAACACCAGTGAAATAAACGAAACCGCTGCACAATCTATCAGTGCTGAATTAAGCGGAAGGGTGACAAATAAAATTGTTATCCTTGAAAATATCATGGAAAAAATACTCAGGAAAACACCCGACATAAGAGATAGAATCAATCCTGAGGAACTGAAGGCCTCCCTTGCAACATCCCTGAGCAATGTCGGGATCAATCTCGATTTTGAATATTGTATCCGGTCCGGACGAGATGGAATAATATGGAAGACAGATGGGTTCAACGAAAAACCGGGAATCAACAAATTTATTATCCAGCTTTTCCCTAATGATCCTGTCCCGGGTCAAAATCAGCTGGTATTGTATTGTCTCCAGGAAAGACAATACAAATTCGGGCAGATAGGAAGTCTAGGGTTCCTGTCAATATTGTTCACTCTACTTTTGCTCATTCTGGTCACTAGTACTCTTATCGTTATATTCCGCCAGAAAAAAATGTCGGAAATAAGAAATGATTTTATTAACAACATGACCCATGAACTGAAGACACCTATCTCTACTATCTCATTAGCCTCTCAGATGATGGCTGACAAAACAATTTCAGATGACAAGAAAGGTTTCGACAATCTGGCAAGGATAATCTCTGACGAAAGTCTGCGTCTTAAATTCCAGGT
Source organism: Bacteroidota bacterium (assembly GCA_012729475.1). Lineage (GTDB taxonomy): Bacteria > Bacteroidota > Bacteroidia > Bacteroidales > VadinHA17 > LD21. The sequence goes on along the minus strand of JAAYDB010000068.1, from coordinate 80,241 downwards.
TGAGAAAGTACTTCAAATGGCTATCTTTGAAAAGGCAAGAATGAAACTCAAATTTGTCAAACAGGATATTCATAATATACTTACTAATACAATTGATAATTTCTCCCTTCAGGTTAAAAACAGAAATGGGATAATAATCAAAAACTTCAAGGCAGAATCTCCTTTCGTAATGCTTGATGAAATCCATTTCCTCAATGCAGTATCAAACCTTATTGACAATGCCATAAAATATTCCAGGGATAATCCTGAAATAACCATATCGACACGTAATACAAAAAAAGGTTTATTAATTACCATCGAAGATAAGGGGATCGGGATAAGTAAGGAGAACATGAAAAGGATATACGATAAATTTTATCGTGTACACTCAGGGAATATTCACAATGTGAAAGGATTCGGACTGGGGCTGAGTTATGTAAAACAGGTTATTGAAGAACATAATGGAACAATCAGGACTGAAAGTAATATCAATAAAGGAACTAAATTTATCCTCTTCATTCCTCAAAACGAACAAAAATGAAAAGCACTAAAATTCTTCTGGCTGAAGACGACATTAACCTTGGAAATCTTTTAAAAAACTATCTAGCTGCCAAAAATTACGAGACCAGGCTGGTTTCTAACGGAAAACTTGCTCTCAAAGCATTTAACGAAGATATATATCATTTGTGTATTCTTGATATAATGATGCCTGAAATGGACGGATTAGCGGTTGCCCGTCACATCAGGCATATTAACCCCAATATCCCCCTCATCTTTCTTACTGCCAAGAGTCAGAAAGATGATGTCATTGAAGGTTTCAGGACCGGGGCTGATGATTATATTACTAAGCCTTTTTCTATGGAAGAACTTCTTTACAGGATACAGGCTATTCTGAAAAGAACAGCTAATGCCACTGGAGTAAAGGAAGATTTATATAAAATCGGGAAATACTCTTTTGATCCTGTTAAACAACTGCTTACTTTTGAAAAAGATACCACTAAGCTTACAACAAAGGAATCGGAACTGCTGGAACTGCTGTGCCGGCACAGAGGAAGTATTCTGGAGCGTAATTATGCATTGAAGACCATCTGGATAGATGATAACTATTTCAATGCGAGAAGCATGGATGTATATATTACCAAACTACGAAAATATCTCAGTAAAGATCCTTCGGTGAAAATTCTTAATGTTCATGGAAGAGGCTATAAGCTATTGACCTGACACTATTACCCGCTTTTTCAGGTGGGAAAGAACAGGTCAGTCGAGTTTCAGTACTGCAAGGAAAGCCTGTTGTGGCACTTCTACATTCCCAATCTGTCGCATTCTCTTTTTCCCTTTTTTCTGCTTTTCCAGAAGTTTTCTTTTTCTTGTAATATCTCCTCCATAGCACTTGGCAGTGACATCTTTCCTGACAGCCTTGACTGTTTCTCTTGCTATTATTTTAGCCCCTATTGCAGCCTGAATTGCTATATCGAACTGCTGACGGGGAATCAATTCCTTAAGTTTAACACACATTTTCCGTCCAAAATCATAAGCATGTCCCCTGTGAATAAGTGTCGACAGAGCATCAACCATTTCTCCGTTCAGCAAAATATCAAGCCTCACCAGATCTGCCTTTCGGTAATCAGTGTAGTAATAATCAAATGAAGCATAGCCTTTTGAGATACTCTTCAGTTTATCATAGAAATCAAATACTATTTCTGAAAGGGGCATTTCGAAAGTCAGTTCCACCCTGTCACTTGTCAGATAGACCTGGTTTTTCAAAGTCCCTCTTTTATCAATGCAGAGCTTCATAATGGCTCCGGTATAATCGGACTTAGTGATAACCTGAGCGACAATATATGGTTCATCTATCCTTTCTATATGGTTGAGGGCCGGAAGACCGGAGGGATTATGAACATCTGTTTCTTCGCCTTGTGTGGTCATTACTTTAAATGAAACATTAGGAACAGTAGTGATCACATCCATATTAAACTCTCTGTCGAGTCTTTCCTGAACTATCTCCATATGGAGAAGGCCAAGGAATCCGCATCTGAAACCGAATCCGAGGGCAGCAGATGATTCCGGCACAAAAGAGAGAGAGGCATCATTGAGCTGCAATTTTTCAATGGCAATTCTTAGATCTTCATATTCATCTGCATCAACGGGATAAATTCCTGCAAAAACCATGGGCTTAACTTCTTCAAAGCCTTCTATCGCTTTTTCGCAGGGATCCTCTACATGCGTAATTGTATCCCCTACCCTTACCTCGGCAGCATCCTTAATTCCGGATATTATATATCCGACATCACCCGCCTGCATCATATCACGAGGATTTGGCCTGAGCTTCAGAACTCCTATTTCATCAGCATCGTATTCATGACCGGTACTGAAAAATTTTACTCTGTCTCCTTTAAAAATAGTACCATTAACTATTTTAAAATAAGCTATAATACCTCTGAATGAATTAAAAATAGAATCAAATACCAGAGCCTGTAGAGGGGCTTCCGGATCACCACCGGGTGGTGGTATTCTCTTAACGATCTCCTCAAGTATCCTGTCAATACCCATTCCGGTTTTTGCACTTGCTTCAATAATGTCATTACGATCACAGCCAATAAGATCGACTATCTGATCTTTAACTTCTTCAGGCATTGCATTCGGCATATCCATCTTGTTGAGAACAGGAATGATTTCCAGATTATGGTCGATAGCCATATACAGATTGGATATAGTTTGTGCCTGTATCCCCTGTGTGGAATCGATTACCAGGAGTGCTCCTTCACAGGAAGCAATAGCTCTGGACACTTCATAGGAAAAATCGACATGCCCCGGAGTGTCTATAAGGTTCAGAATATATTTATTTCCGGCATGAAGATATTCCATCTGTATAGCATGACTCTTAATGGTAATACCCCTTTCTCTTTCGAGATCCATATTATCCAGGATCTGATCCTTATATTCCCTCTGGGAAATTGTATTGGTTATTTCCAATAACCTGTCTGCCAGGGTGCTTTTACCATGGTCGATATGTGCTATAATACAGAAATTACGTATACTGTTCATGAGTTGAATCCCGGATAAAAATCAGCTGCAAATATAATAAGTAAGGGCGTTGCATGCAACGCCCTTAAATAATCCTTTTATAATGATTTTTTTACATCATTCCCGGCATACCTCCGCCCATTCCGGGAGGTGGCATAGCAGGTTGCTGCTCTTCTTTTTCTTCAACAATAACTGCCTCAGTAGTAAGGAACATACCAGCTATTGAAGCTGCATTTTCAAGAGCCACCCTGACTACCTTGACCGGATCAATAACACCGGCTTTAGTTAGTTTTTCAAAAGTATCAGTCTGTGCATTATATCCGTAATCAGCTTTCCCTGATTTTACGTTATGGACAACTACAGCACCCTCTTTCCCGGCATTTTTTGCTATCTGGCGAAGAGGTTCCTCAATGGCACGTTTGATTATTTCGACACCGGTAGTCTGATCTTCATTATCTCCTTTAATATCCTCAATAGCTTCAATGGCACGTATATAGGCAACACCACCACCCGGTACTATACCTTCTTCTATTGCTGCACGTGTTGCATGTAATGAATCGTCAACGCGGTCTTTCTTTTCTTTCATTTCAACTTCTGAAGCAGCACCAATATAGAGAACTGCAACACCTCCGGATAATTTTGCAAGACGTTCCTGCAGTTTTTCCTTATCATAGTCGGAAGTTGTTGTGGTCATCTGCTGTTTGATCTGAGCAACGCGTGCTTTGATCATATCCTTGTCACCATAGCCATTCACTATTGTTGAGTTTTCTTTGTTAATTGTCACTTTTTCGGCAGTACCCAACATGTCAAGTGTTGTATGTTCCAGTTTGAGACCTTTTTCTTCAGAGACAACTGTTCCTCCTGTGAGGATAGCTATATCTTCTAGCATCTCTTTCCTTCTGTCACCAAAACCAGGAGCTTTCACAGCACATACTCTCAGGGAACCGCGGAGACGGTTAACAACAAGAGTGGCAAGGGCTTCTCCTTCAACATCTTCTGCAATGATAAGCAGAGGTTTGCCTGTCTGGGCTGTCGTTTCCAGTATAGGCAGCAGATCCTTCATTGAAGATATCTTCTTATCAAAAATAAGAATATAAGGATTCTCAAGATCTGCTTCCATTTTTTCTGTATTGGTAACGAAATAAGCAGAAATATATCCCCGGTCAAACTGCATACCTTCCACTACTTCAACACTAGTGGTAGTTCCTTTCGATTCTTCAACAGTTATTACACCTTCCTTATGTACCTTACTCATAGCTTCAGCTATCAGTTTACCAATCTCTTCATCGTCGTTGGCTGATATTCTGGCAACCTGTTCAATCTTTGAAAGATCATCACCGATAACAGTAGCCTGTGAAGCCAGGTGTTTTACCACTTTCTCAACAGCTTTATCGATTCCTCTTTTTACATCCATAGGATTAGCACCGGCTGTAATGTTCTTAAGACCTACATTAATGATAGCCTGAGCCAGGATAGTAGCGGTAGTAGTCCCGTCACCAGCAATCTCACCAGTCTTGGAAGCCACTTCTTTAACCATCTGTGCACCCATGTTATGATAAGGATCATGGAGTTCAATATCCTTTGCCACGGTAACGCCGTCCTTTGTTATCTGAGGAGCTCCGAATTTCTTTTCCAACACTACATTGCGTCCTTTTGGCCCCAGGGTGACCTTAACTGCATCGGCTAACTGATCAACACCTTCTTTGAGAAGGGCTCTTGCCTCAATATTATATTTTATCTGTTTTCCCATTTTTATATAGATTTATTGGTTTACAAAATTCAAGCTATGAAAAGAATATCCGACTGAGAAATCAGCAGATAATCCTCACCATCAATAGTGAGCTCCTGTCCGGAATATTTTCCGTAAAGAACTTCATCTCCTTTTTTTACTTCCATCTCCTCATCTTTCTTTGAAGCGCCTACAAGAACTACTTTCCCCTGACGGGGTTTTTCCTTTGCAGAATCAGGTATTATGATTCCACTGGCAGTTTTAGCTTCAGCTTCATAAGGTTTTACCAAAACCTTTCCTGCCAGAATTCTTCCTTTTAATTGTGCCATTTGATGTATTTTTAGAGTTAAACAAATATTTTCTGATTCCCTCGTTCAGCATAATCTGTGCCAAAGCCAGAATATGACATTTTTAAACAAAAAAGTGTCAGTTTGATGACAAACTGACACTTCCGTCATATCCTAAAAAGTTCCCTGGAAGCTCTACTCTGGATTTTCATCTTCTGTCTGTGTAGTGGTTGAAGAGGGTGGTACAGCTGTTGGTAATGTAGGAATAGCATTGGGGTCAACAGCGTTTTGGATCTGATTACTTATCCTGGATTGTTCGGCTCCGCTGCTGCGTGGTATTGCGGCGGTAGCCACGATAGAAAGGATCAGTATCGCCGCTGCAAGAGTCCATGTGGCTTTTTCAAGAAAATCAGCTGTTTTCCTGATACCCATCGTCTGTCCGGCAGATGTAAAATTGGCAGCCAGCCCTCCTCCCTTTGAATTCTGAACAAGAACGATCAGTATCTGTAAAAAACATGCTGCTATAACCAAAATAGAAATAAAAATATAAACTCCCATTCCCTTATTTTTTTATTAATCCCTTAACTTTTTCAATTTGAGACGCAAAGTAATCACTTTTTTCCGGAAATTTCAAGCTTAATTTCTCATAAATATCAATTGCTTTGGAATAATAACCCTGACGTGTATAAATTCTCGCGAGTGTTTCTGTAAGTAAATCATCGCTGTGTTCAACAAAAGGTTTTGAAATATCTTCGTTCGGAAGATCACTTTTAGCAGCAGGGGTTTCTATTCTGGGGTTAGTCTGTATAAACTTATCAATCAACTCAGATTGCTTCTGTTTTAATGACGGCACAGCAAGCGGCTGTGTATATGTTTCTTCAGGAATGTCTTCCCTGTCATTGTCTTCTTCCGTATCCGGTTCCGTATCATTATAATCACCGGAAAAAGAAAAACCAGGATCCATATAAAAAATCTTCTCTTCTATTTCTCCTGACTCTTCATCCACAATAATTATTGTAACATTTGAATCATCAGCATAAGAAATGTCCGGGACAAAAACAGAGTTTTCTTCAATCGGTCTTATGTCATCCTTTTCTGTTTCTTCTTTTTCAAGCTCAGAAATAAATTCCGTACTTCTCCTGGTTGTGTCAGTTACTGTCTGCTGATGATCAGTTTTATCTTCTGATGATCTGTATGCCTCAGCTGATACAGGTGATTCAGGTGATTCAGAAAAATCTGGTTTCTCTTTCAGAAAATAATACAGTACCTCCCTGTCAGCTATTCGCATAGCCGTTGATCTGAGCTGGTTCTCGAACTTTACATCCTCAGTGTTATGTAAGCCTTTCAGCAAAAGAATGTAAGCACTCTGGAAATAGGGGAAAATATCGATCAGTTCGGACACTTCACCTATCATTTGACGATCAGTGGGTCCGGAATTTTCAATCATACCCAGAAAATCCGTCCTGTTCATCTTGTTTACCAGTTAACAAATGCCTTGTTAAAAATATCTTCCACCAGCAATTCTACTATATTCTCTGTTAGTTCTTCTTCTACCTGATCAAGATTATATCTGCTGTCATAATCTTCGTATCTGGAGAAAGACTGGTCAAAATTAAATTCCGGATTTACTGTATTTGTAAATCTGACCCTCACAGTAATAGTAAATCTGTTCGAAGCTGCCTGAGCATCCGCAGCCACTGTCAGTGGCCGTGTGTTATAGTCAACTATCTCTCCTTCAAAATCAACATCTCCTAAATCATTAACTACATTCAGACTTGTCTGTGCTTTACATTTGTCAATAAGTTCATCGGTAAGGAACTGGCTTAATCCTGTCTGAACTATACTTGCCCTGTTCTGAAAATACTGAACACTTACTGTTTCAACATCAGGGGAAAGACTGGCACCTGAAAAGGAATAGGAAATCTTACATCCCTGGTATAGTATAAGGGTTGAAATAACCAAAATGAATAATAAAGACCATTTAAGAAACAGGCCGGCAGTATTATTTTTCAATGCCATATTCTTTAATTTTTCTGTACAGGGTACGCTCGGAAATTCCTAACTCATGGGCAGCCAGTTTTCTTTTACCACCATATTTATCCAGAGCTTTTCTTATCATCTCCACCTCCTTCTCAGCCAGCGACAGCGATTCTTCAACAATCTCTTCAGTGTCCTGTATATCATCCCTTTCCTGTCTTGAAAGGAAATCAGAAGAACGGCCTTCCTGTATATCCGGTATTATTTTTTCTCTTTTATTATCTCTGAACAGATCTTTAATAATAGCCGGACTGGATTCATTCACAGGAACATCTATTTCTCCATGCCTGATAAGGTCATATACCAGTTTTTTCAGATCATTCATATCGCTCTTCATATCAAAAAGGATCTTGTAAAGTATCTCTCTTTCCGATGAAAATGATTTATCCTCCTCCTTTTTAATAAGAGCAGGTAATTTCACACTGCCAAAATCGGGGATATAGTTTTTCAGTGTTGTGGATTTTATAACACGGTCCTTTTCTATTATTGATATCTGCTCTGTAATATTTTTCAACTGCCTCACATTACCCGGCCATGAATAATTAAGAAGAATGTTTTTTGCCTCATTGTCAAGAGTAATAGGTGGCATCCGGTATTTTTCGGCGAAATCGACAGAGAATTTTCTGAACAACAAGAGTATATCATCCCCCCTGTCTCTTAGTGAAGGGATTTTGATAGGGACAGTGTTCAGTCTGTAAAAAAGATCTTCTCTGAATCTGTTATTTTCAATAGCTTTTGATACATCTATATTACTGGCAGCTATTACTCTTACATCTGTTTTCTGAACCCTTGACGAGCCCACCCTTATAAATTCACCTGTCTCCAGAACTCTCAACAGCCTCACCTGTGTTGATAATGGAAGTTCAGCAACTTCGTCAAGGAAAATTGTACCTCCGTTTGCCACTTCGAAATATCCTTTTCTGCTGTCGGTGGCTCCCGTAAAAGCTCCTTTTTCGTGTCCGAATAATTCCGAATCAATAGTACCTTCAGGTATAGCTCCGCAATTAACTGCAATATATGATCCGTGTTTCCTTATACTGTAATTATGTATTACCTGTGGGAACACTTCCTTACCTGTTCCGCTTTCGCCGCTGACAAGTACGGAAAGATCTGTGGGAGCAACCTGTACAGCAATATCTATCGCCCTGTTAAGACCTTCATAATTACCTATAATTCCGAACCGTTGTTTAATATTCTGGAGATCTCTCATATCCGCTTGTCAGTTGCTGCGAATTTAAGATATTTTTAAAACATTGGGAAATTCCTTTTTTGTAAATTTGCATGATGGAGAAAGCTTCTGATATTACTTTTGCCGGCATTATACCAGCCCGCTTTGCCTCAACAAGATTCCCGGGTAAACCGCTGGCCATGATTGGCGACAAACCAATGGTACAGAGAGTGTATGAACAGGCAATGCAATCCCTCGGAATAGTGTATGTAGCTACTGACGACAAGAGGATATCTGAAGCAATACTGAAATTCGGAGGCAGATCAGTAATGACATCTGAAAAACACCAAAGCGGTACCGACCGCTGCGCTGAAGCTGCAGATAAAATTATGACTGAAACAGGGATGAAAATTGATGTTGTTATTAATATTCAGGGTGATGAACCTTTCATAAAACCGGAACAGATCAATCTCCTCAAAAAATGTTTCAGCGATCCGGATGTTGAAATTGCAACTCTTATAAGAAAAACCATACCGGAAGAAGATATTTTTAATCCAAACCACCCGAAAGTAATACTTGATTCCCGGAAAAATGCCATCTATTTCAGCAGATCGGCCATCCCCTTCATAAGAGATACTGAACCATCAGAATGGTCGGTGAAACATCAGTTCTTTAAACATATTGGTCTGTATGCATATAAAACCGGTACATTACAAAAAATAACCAGACTACCCGAAAGTATCCTTGAAGTAACAGAATCACTTGAACAAAACAGATGGATTGAAAACGGATACAAAATAAGATGTGCCCTCACTGATATGGATAGCTATGGCATTGACACTCCTGATGATCTGGATAATGCAAGGTTAATAATGAAAAGATTTAAGTGAATTTTTATAACTTTAGCACAATTTTTGATAAGTAATCTGATTAGAGAAAAAATGTCTATGAAACAGGGTCTGATAATGATTATTTTCCTTATCTTCTCTTTCAGCCTTCAGGCCCAGAAAGAACAGGGTGTTATCTACAGAACTCCTGCAGAGAAAAGAGCTATGGATAATAATCCTGCCGGTATGATTACATTATACCCTGTTCCTGTAAGAGGTAATACCCTAAATATTAAATGCGAAAAAGAAATATCTTTCATTAAAGTTACAAATATCATAGGACAGGATATTTTTAAAGAAAAATTCAATAATCCCCTGACACTTACGAAAATTGATCTGAACGATCCGGCAAGAGGTATGTATCTTGTTACTATTATTTTCAATGACGGGGTGAAAGTTGTGAAAAAAATTATGATAGAACCTTCCGAATAAGATTTCAGATCCCTCCTAGTCTGACTCCCGCACTCCTCAAAACAATTTTTAAAGTATATCCCGTTATTATTATTAAATGAGTATCCGGAATGACACACGATATTTCATTGATTTTCAAGCGATTTTAGAAATTTTATTAATCTTTCCGTATCCTCATTTTTCATTAAACTTTAATGGTTATGATTTGTTTACCTTTTGGGAATGAATTATATTTTTTGATTATTGTCAGGCTATGAAAGAATGTATGAATATTTATTCAATCAGGGACCTTGAAAATCTTTCAGGTATAAAAGCACATACCATAAGGATCTGGGAAAAGCGGTATGGGATACTCAGTCCGGGCAGAACATATTCCAATATTCGTTCTTATAATGAATCCGAACTGAAAAAAATCCTCAATATAGCCTATCTGAACAGTCACGGTTATAAAATATCTTCAATAGCGGGCTTCAGTGATGATGAGCTTTCAAGGCAGGTAGTTACATTAAGCAGTCAGGACGATCCCGATAATGATTTTCAACCGGGAAAGATCCTGATGTCGGCAATCAGGTTTGACGAAAAAGAATTTTTAGAAACTCTGCAAGCTGTAATAATAGACCAGGGCCTGGAAAAGGCATTTATATATTCCCTTAACCCACTTATTGAAAAAAGCCGTATTCTCTGGCAAACTGGCAGCCTTTCAAAAGCTCAGGAACAGTTCATACAAAATACCATAAAACAAATTTTAATAGAAGAAGACAACCATCTTACTTCTGTCAGTGGGAAAAATATGCAGGTTATTGCCATGATAAACCCCTGTGACAATATTTCAGACATCAGATTTCTGTTCTATAAATATGTATTGAAGAACCATAATTTCGATGTTATTTATACCGGAGGAACGCTACCCTTATCAGAAATAAAAGAAGTGTACAAAATAAAACCTTTCCGCTACCTTGTCATAAATGCCGGAGAATATGGCTCCGTAAAAAACATGTCTGACTGCTTAGCTGGTTTTATAAAATCCAATAAGATAAAAAAAATCATTTTTACGGATTACCACCCGGAAGAAGAAGAAAACAAGGCAGCAGATTATATTCTGTTCAGTTCCGGTCCTGAAAGTTTTATTCACATAATTCAAAAACATCTCATCTGAGAAGTTCAAGGAAGTATTTTCTTTCTGCTGACAGATTGACCGATGGCATTCTTTTGAATGCTGAATCAATTTTTGAAATAAGCGTTTCGGCAAATTTTTTCTGTTCTTCAGCTGTACCGTTCTTTATCCTGTGCAAAACCGCTTTGGAAATTCCATCCATCTCTGCCCATATTTCTTTTGTACTCCCGTCAAAATAGACAGAAGAAAATTTCTCCCATATGTAATCTATTGCGCGCGAAGAAGGGTGAAGCATATCGTCATCATAATACCTGTAATCGCGGAGATCATCCATCATCAGCTCGTATGAAGGGAAATAGGATGGTTTAACGGAATTATCAAGAAGATCCTCTAAAGCAAGAAAAAGGACGGATTTACTTACCTGGTTCCCATGAGCTCCGTCTTTCCAATGCCTGACAGGACTTATGGTGAACACTATTTTCAGGCTGGGATATGCCGTATTCAATGAGTCAAGAACAGTATTCCACAAGGTTACAATATCTTCAACTGTCATCAGTTCCCTTGTAAAATAGCGCGATGGTAATTTATGACAGTTGGTAACGATCTGCCCTGTTTCTTTCAACCTGAAAATTCTCGCTGTCCCGAAGGTGACAAACAGGAAGTGGGCTTCAGAAATAAATTCACCAGCACTTTCCAGACTGTCATTAACTGACCGCAGAACTTCATCCGCATTTTCTGAGGAAAAGGCAGTGTAGTGATCAAAACTGATCCATTTACCATTGTATTTAGTGAGGTCATTCAGCTCATAATGACGCCGTGACAATAATCTCTCAACAGTCCTGGCAACAGAGGCAGGATTATATACTGTCCCTGAAGGATTAACCATTACAGGCATGTGCCCGGAGGAAAATTTATCACCGATAGCCGTTGAAAAACAGGATCCGATAAACATGACCGGATCTGAATAAGATATTTTATCAGGCGATACGGGGATATTAAAAGTCGTCCGGAAATTCATCTGACATATATTTAATCAATCTTCTTATCAATCCATTGAAAAAGGTATTCAAATACCTCATCCCTGAAAGACTCATTATGAAGCTCATGATAGCCTCCATCCCATATTTTTAATTCAGTCGTTTTTGAAGCAGACGCAAACTGACGGCTACCCTCCGGTGAGCTGATCATATCTTCACTTCCATGCATGAGCAACAAAGGGATACGGAGATCAGCGGCATGCTCAAGAGAGTTTTCAGCAGCTTTCATCGCATTGTAATACAAACTTACAGAGATCCTGTCATGAACCAAAGGATCAGATCTGTAAGCTTCTACTACCAGATTGTCATGGGACAGATGCTCTGTTACAAGTCCGGAAGGCTGGGAAAGCCCTGGTAATATTTTCCTTATCAATGAAGCCAGTATTACCTTGAAACGATCGGGTTCGAAAGATAATTTAAGCCATGGCGAAGTCACTACAGCTCCCCTCAACTTAAGATTCTTTCTGATAAGATAATCTGTCACAATACCCCCACCAAGACTATGGCCGTAAAGAAAAACAGGAATGCCCGTAAAAGTGTTTTTTACACTTTCATAAAGAATCTCTATCATTTCATCTGTCAAATCATAACTACTGATATTCCCCCTGGAACCATCTGAAAGACCATGCCCGGGCAAATCAACTCCTGTAAAACCAATACCCTTATTATTTAAAGCTGAATACCAGTGTGAATATCTCTGTATATGCTCCCCCAAACCATGTATAAATATTACGACAGCCCTGATATGTTCCCCCGGACTGGATATCATACCTCTCAAGACCATCCCCTTTTTTAGTTTAATATTGAATTCCATTCTTTTTTTCTTAAAAATACAAAAGATTATTTAAGCACTGAATACCTGTAAATCAATTTGGCAATTATTTATACACTATTTGTAAATTACACTATATAATATTCATTTTCTAATACTTATAAAAGCAAGTTATTTAGAATATACCCATATTAATAAGATATTAATATATTAAGATTTGTTTTTCATTTTTTATCTGTTTAATTTTGGTAAGACACTAAAAAACTCTGAGCTATGACAACATTTGATTTCAACAGGAACCTTATAGAAATGAGATCCAATATGCACAGATTTGCCATGAGTCTCACGTATGACCACGATGCAGCTTTGGATCTTGTACAGGATACTTATCTTAAAGCTTTGACATATAAAGATAAATTTGTTGATTATACAAATTTAAAAGCCTGGGTTTTCACAATTATGAAGAACACTTTCATCAATAACTACAGGCGGAGCCAGAAAGAAAACACATTAATGGATCCAACAAATGATCTTTATTACCTCAATCAGCCTCACGACAAAGGATTCATTTCCCCTGAATCCAGTTATTCTGAAGCAGAGATTAGTAAAGCCATTGATTCTCTTGAGGATGAATTTCGTATTCCGTTCAAAATGCATATTGAGGGTTATAAATACAAAGAAATATCCGAAAAATTGGATCTGAAGATAGGGACAGTAAAAAGCAGGATTTTCTTTACCCGGCAAAAGCTTATGCTAACACTTAAGGATTACGGAGAGAACAGATGATATTATGCAGAAAACAATTTCACTTCCGACAAGCCGCAGGTGCGGTTTATATGATATAACAGACAAAGTAAGGGAAATAATCAGGGAAAGCGGGGTTAAAAGTGGCATTGCATCTGTTTATGTAAGAGGGGCGACGGCAGCCATAATGATCCAGGAAAACTGGGATGATTCTGTCCAAAATGATGTTGTCACCCTGCTTAGCCGTCTTATTCCTTCCGGGATATGGGAACATGACCATCAGGATAATAACGGAGATGCCCATCTTAAAGCAGGACTTGTAGGACCTTCTGAGACAATCCCTGTAATAAACGGAGTTCCGGGCTTATCAACATGGCAGAATATTTTCCTCTGTGAATTTGACGGACCAAGACAGAAAAGAGAAATCACAGTCACAGTAATTAAGGATGAGTAATGAAAGAGCTGAATCGTACAGTCAGTTTATTTAACAGATAACGATATGTCTTGCTGTTTCTCTATTTGAGTATATTGATAATATTTTCTTTAAATTGCTCATACCTCTTTCTGTAAATAGCCGATCCGGCAAAGAGTTGAGTAAACTTTTCTTCAGTTAACTCCATCCAGTCACTCAAGTTCATTTCTGCTATCTCATCGGGCAGTCTGAACTCTCTTATCACAGATTCTCCCGTATTTTTATTCCACGGGCATACTTCCTGGCACCTGTCACAGCCATAGATCCTTTTCCCCAGCTTTGGTAAATACTCAGAAGGAACAGACGCTTTATTTTCTATTGTAAGGTTTGCTATGCATTTTCTGGCATCAATAGTCCTGTTATTATTTATTGCTCCCGTTGGGCATTCATCAATACATACAGTACAGTTTCCGCACAGATCTTTCCTGAATGGATAGTCATAATCCAGTTCTGTATCCACAATAACTATCCCAATAAAAAAGAATGATCCTATTTCAGGATTTATAACTACCGAGTGACGTCCCTGCCAGCCTAAACCGGCTTCCACAGCCCATGCTTTTTCATGAACAGGAGCTGAATCACAAAATATCCTGCCTTCTACAGAAGGCTCTCTTGTTTTTATATAATCAAGTAATTCAGTGAGTTTGGGTTTTATGACATCATGATAGTCTTTTCCGTAACTATAGCGGGAAATGACAGGAACTCCTTCTTTTCTCTGAAGATTTTTCGAATAATAATTCAGTCCTGTTACAATAACTGATTTTGCTCCGGGCACAAGTGATGATGGATCCAGTCTTTTCTCAGTGTTCCTGACAAGAAAATCCATCTCATCATGCATCCCTGCAGCTATCCATTGCCGGAATACGGGAGTACGTTCATTAAGGACTCTGGCTTTTGCTATACCACAGAGATCAAATCCGAGTTTATAAGCCTTCTCTTTGATTTCTACAGATAATTGATCAAATCCAGGGGTGACCATAGTTATTTATTTACAACAGACCCAGTTCGAGTTTAGCTTCATCACTCAGCATATTTTTATCCCAGGGAGGATTGAAAGTAAGTTTCAGATCAACATCCTTTACTCCGGCTGTACCCAGAACTTTGTATTTAACTTCCTCAATAAGCTGGTCAGCCATAGGACAATTAGGTGCTGTAAGAGTCATTTTTATCCTGACCGTATGATCGTCGTCAATACTTATGTCATAAATAAGTCCGAGATCGTAAATATTAACAGGTATTTCGGGGTCATATATACTTTTAAGCACACCCACAAGTCTTGCTTCAATTTCGAGTTTTTCAGAAGCTTCCATAATATGATGGTATTTAAAAATTCAATCAGTCTTCCTTCAGGGTCTGAGCTGAACCCGGATTTTTGGCCCTGAAAGCGAGGGCATACAGTTTCATCTGCCTGACCATTGATAACAATCCGTTTGCCCTGGTCGGGGACAGATTTTGTCTTAATCCTACCTTGTCGATGAAATAAAGATCTGCATCTATTATCTCACCGGGGGTCTTTCCGGACAGTACCCTGATAAGCAGTGCTGCTATACCTTTGGTAATTAATGCATCGCTGTCTGCCTTAAAAGTTATTATGCCGTTTTCATATTCCGGATGGAGCCATACTTTCGACTGGCAACCCTCAATAAGAAAATCTTTCGTCTTGAATCCGGGATCCAATGGACCTAATTCCCGTCCATAATCAATAAGCATATTGTATTTACCCATCCAGTCATCAATAACTGAAAAATCTTCTATTATCTCATCCTGTATTTCGTTAATCGTCATGACAAGCTATTCAAACATTCTGATTACCTTTTCTATTCCTTCTCCCAGGGCATCTACTTCTTCGCGGGTATTATAAAAACACATTGAAACCCTTACTGTTCCGTTTATACCCATTCTTTCCATTACAGGCTGTGCACAATGTGTCCCAGTCCTTACTGCTATCCCAAGTTTATCGAGAACCATCCCTGTGTCATACATATGTATTCCATCCAGAAGGAAGGATATTGTCGATATCTTATCCGGTGAGTTACCATAGATCTTTAGTCCTTCTATTGCTGACAGTCTGTTTGTTGCATAAGACAGAAGGTCATTTTCCAGTTCTGTAATGTATTCCCGGCCTGTTAAAGTTACATAATCGATTGCAGTACCAAGGGCAATGGCAGAAGGGAAATTTGTTGTACCGGCTTCAAATTTAAAGGGAAGAGAGCCATAAGTGGTTTTTTCGAAAGTGACATTTTCTACCATATCTCCTCCTCCCTGATAAGGTGGTATTTCCGAAAGCCATTTCTCTTTTCCGTAGAGAACTCCTATTCCTGCAGGACCATATATTTTATGTCCGGAGAAGACATAAAAATCAAAATCTTCTTTTTTAACATCTGTTCCGGCATGCTGTATTCCCTGGGCTCCATCAATCAATACAGGAATATTGGCTGAATGTGCTGCTTCAACAATTTCCTTTACGGGAACTTTAACTCCAAGGGCGTTAGAGACCTGGGTGACTGCCACTATTTTTGTTTTCCTGTTAAGTAGTTTATAATATTCATCAAGCAGTATCTCTCCGTTATCATTTACCGGTATAATTTTCAGTTTTGAGCCTTTTCTTTCGCACAACATCTGCCATGGTACAATATTGGCATGATGTTCCAGAGTACTTATAATTATTTCGTCATCTTTATGGATAAATTTCTCTCCGAAGGAAAAAGCAATGGTATTAATAGACCCTGTTGATCCCGGGGTAAACACTACTTCCTCCTTTTTATCAGCATTTATGAATGATCTTACTTTTTCTCTTGCAGCTTCATATTCTTCAGAAGCCATATCACTCAAAGCATGAACACCTCTGTGGATATTGCTGTTAAACTTTCTGTATATCTCATTCAACTTATTAATTACTATCTCCGGTTTTTGTGTTGTCGCCCCGTTGTCAAAATACACAAGAGGCTGGCCATATACTTTTTCGGAAAGAATAGGAAAATCAGATCTTATCTCTGAGATATTTTTCATTTCTGTATTTATTAACCACACTTAACCATACAGTTCGCGCAACGGGAAAGTTCGCCCCTGAGTCTTTGCATAACGAGACTATCCATTCTTTCCCGAAGTGCTTCAACATTAATATTCTGTATTACTTCGTGGGCAAAAGCAAACATAAGCATAAGCTGTGCTTCACGTCTGTCTATCCCTCTCGACTGGAGATAGAAAAGAGCATCTTCATCCAGTTGTCCTATTGTAGCTCCATGACTGCATTTAACATCATCAGCATAAATTTCCAGCTGAGGTTTTGTGTCCATCACGGCATCATCAGTAAGCAATATGCTGTTGTTTTTCTGATAAGCAACTGTTCCCTGTGCATCTTTCATCACATAGATACGACCATTAAAAACACCTTTTGCCATATCGTCAAGTACTCCCTTGAAAAGCTGATTGCTCCTGCAGTTCGGGAAAGCATGATTGACATTTATATAATTGTCAATATGCTGGAACTTATCGGACAGGTAGAGGCCATAGGCAGAACATTCAGCGCCTTCCCCGCCCAGGAAATGATGAGTACTGTTACGTACCAACCCTCCGTGAAGAGTAATATTATTTGAAGAAGCGGTACTGTTCTTTTCCTGATGAATAAAAGTATGAGTGATCTTTGCTGCATTATTATGTTCATTCTGAACTCTTATTATATCAAAATGAGAGTCTTCGCCAACATAAACTTCAGTAACGGCATTTGTCAGAAATTTCTGAGGAGAAAGAGTGTGATCACATATAATAAGAGTCAGGTCAGCGTTCTTTTCAACAATAATGAGATTCCGGTGTTGATTAAAAATATCATTATCTGAATCTACCAGATTAACTACCTGAACAGGCTTTTGCAATTTGACACCTGAAGGAACATAAACAAATATCCCGTCAAATGCCATTGCAGTATTAAGATGGACCAATCCATCGGAATCTCCGTTAATAAATCTGTTATAATGCTGAGCTATCTTATCTCCGAATGTTTTTGCAGCCTCATTCAGGCTGCCGACCATTATCCCTCCGGGAAGTTCCCTTAATTTGTCTGTAAGAGTGGGATAAAAACCGTTGAGAAGTATTATTCCATGGGTATCAAGGTCAGGAACATTGCAACGAAACTGTTCTGCTTTCAAAAAATCCTCCCTGCCGGGGAGAAAATAGTTTTTATAATCATAGTTAAAAAAATGGCTTAGATCAGTATAGCGGTAGTTCTCATTTTTTGTTGTCGGTATACCAAGTTGCATAAATTTCTCAAAGGCCGGTTCTCTGCAGGCATTTACATATGGAGAAGATTTTGCTTTAATCTTCTCTATATTTTTTTCATACAGCTTATGATATCGTTCTCTGCAGTCGTTATGGACATTCATGATAATCCGGATGTTTCAATTTCCTTTCTGATCCAGTCGTAACCCTTATCCTCAAGTTCCAGTGCAAGTTCTTTGCCTGCAGTACGGACTATTCTGCCGTCATACAAAACATGAACAACATCCGGAATGATAAAATCGAGGAGTCTTTGATAATGCGTTATGACAATTACGGAAGAATCAGGCGTTTTTAGTTTATTTACACCGTTAGCAACAATACGCAGAGCGTCTATATCAAGGCCCGAATCTGTTTCATCAAGGATAGCCAGTTTCGGTTCGAGCATTGCCATTTGAAATATTTCATTCTTTTTCTTTTCTCCTCCGGAAAACCCTTCATTAACAGACCTGTTCGTCAGTTTCGAGTCAATCCCCACCAGTTCTTTCTTCTCCCTCATTATTTTAAGGAAATCGGATGCTGATAAGGGGTCCAGCCCCTTGTATTTACGTTGTTCATTGACAGCTGTCTTCATAAAATTCATCATACTGACTCCGGGTATCTCAATAGGATACTGAAAGCCCAGGAATAAACCCTGCCGGGCTCTTTCTTCAGGAGTCATCTCAAGAAGGTTCTTCCCCATAAATGTAACTGTCCCCTCCGTTATCCTGGCCAAATCTCTTCCGGCAATAACAGCTGCCAATGTACTTTTTCCCGATCCATTAGGACCCATTATAGCATGTATTTCACCGGCTTTTACTTCAAGAGACACCCCTTTCAGGATATTTTTCTCATTAATAGCAGCCTTTAAATTGCTTATAATCAACATAATATTTTTCGATTACATTTATATTTACATAGCTCTGTTTATGGATGACTTAAAAAATTATATATACAGTCATTTACCATTTTCATTCTAACCTACGCTTCCTTCAAGGCTTATCTGAAGAAGTTTCTGAGCTTCTACAGCAAATTCCATTGGCAGTTTATTCAGTATTTCTCTGGCATAACCATTTACAATCAGGCCTATAGCATCTTCTGTAGATATACCTCTCTGATTGCAATAGAAGATCTGATCTTCTCCAATCTTCGAGGTAGTTGCTTCATGCTCTACAATTGAGGTCTGATTATCCACCTCAATATAAGGGAAAGTATGAGCTCCGCATTTATCTCCCAATAAGAGGGAATCACATTGTGAGAAATTCCTGGAACCAGAGGCCTTTTTAAGAACCCTGACAAGCCCCCTGTAACTATTCTGTGCATGACCAGCTGAAATACCCTTCGACACTATTGTGCTCTTCGTGTTTCTTCCTATGTGGATCATTTTGGTACCGGTATCTGCCTGCTGGTAATTATTCGTAACAGCTACTGAATAAAATTCGCCAGTTGAATTATCTCCTTTTAAAATGCATGACGGATATTTCCATGTTATTGATGATCCTGTTTCCACCTGAGTCCAGGAAATCTTTGAATTCTCTCCCCGGCATAAACCTCTTTTTGTGACAAAATTAAAGATCCCGCCCTTGCCCTCTTTGTCTCCCGGATACCAGTTCTGGACAGTTGAATATTTAACCTCGGCATTGTTCTCTACGATGATCTCCACTATAGCAGCATGGAGCTGGTTCTCGTCACGCATGGGTGCAGTACATCCTTCCAGATAACTCACATACGATTCTTCATCAGCAATAAGCAGGGTTCTTTCAAATTGTCCGGTATTGGCAGCATTAATTCTGAAATATGTTGACAGTTCCATCGGGCACCTGACTCCCTTAGGGATATAACAGAATGAGCCGTCACTGAACACAGCAGAATTCAATGCTGCGAAGAAGTTATCTGTATGGGGGACCACAGTGCCAAGGTATCTCCTGACCAGGTCAGGGTATTCTTTTACGGCATCACTGAACGAAGAAAAAATAATCCCTTCTTCAGCCAGTATCTCTTTAAAAGTTGTTTTAACAGAAACCGAATCCATTACGGCATCAACTGCCACACCTGCCAGATGATTTTGTTCTTCAAGGGGTATTCCCAGCTTTTCAAATGTCTTCTTAAGCTCAGGATCTATACTGTTGGCATGCTGGCTGCCTCCTTGTTTTTTTTTGGGTGCAGCATAATAGATAATATCCTGAAAATCAATATCAGGGATTTTAAGGTTTGCCCATTGCGGAATAGTCATTGTCTGCCAGTGACGAAAAGCCTCTAAACGGTACTCTAAAAGCCATTCAGGCTCTTCCTTTCTGAGTGAAATATTCCTTATTACATCTTCATTCAAACCTTTCGGAATACTATCAATCTCAATATCAGAATGAAAACCGTACTTATATTCTCCTGATGTTACATTGTTTATTATCTTGTCCTGATCATTTTCCATTTATATTCCTATATATAATTACAGGATTTCCCACAATATAATAACCAGAAATAAGCCTGGTTGTTCATATTTAATCTAAATAAAGACTGTAAAAATAAAAAAAAGCTGATGTTATTAATTACAACAGGGACTATTTAATTAATAGAAATTGTATTTTTCTGAAAACATTTCCCTTTTTTGCCTGGATTAAGTCCGGCTGCCGGCTTTTATCATGAAGCCCGGAACAGTTAATTTTTCAATGAGTTGAATCTCTGGCAGCAACAACCAATTAATTATATGTTACTTAGTATTATATCCGGTTCCTCCCTGAGGAGAGGATCTTCTATATTGAACTGTTAATGAGAAATGTTGCAGCAAAGGCAATAATAGCATAAAGTTCCGGGAACACTGCAAGTATCATTGTATTTGCAAAGACATTATTTCCCTGTCCCATTGAAGCTATCCCACTTGCACATACCCTTCCCTGTTGGGAGGCAGATATCAGTGATACAAGTCCAAGGGCAAGTCCGGCTGCAAAAATAGCTGCTCCCTGAAGCATTGTGATCTGATCACTGATTACTCCACTGCTGTTAACAACAAAAAAACCGGCAAAACCATAGAGCCCCTGAGTCCCTGGCAAAGCACTTAAAAGCATATAATTTCCAAAAATGTCAGGATTCTTTTTCATTGCACCGAGAGTTGCATTACCTCCCATTGAGACTCCAATAGCACTACCTATTCCACTCAGTAAAATCATCAATGCCAGGCCTACATAAGCAAGAATCAAAGGCACGGAGTTTGTTAGTACATTAGCTGTTTCCATAATATCTGTCTGTTTAATTGTTTTTTACTTTTTTATTTTAAACGGTTTATATTCTATTCCCCCACCGGAAAAGCCGGCATTTTTATAAAATTCCACAAAAGTTAATCTCATAGGATGGACAAAACTTCCAAGAGTTGCTATGGCAATATTTAATGAATGGCCTATTAACAGGACTATAATGAAAAACAGCCATCCTACATATTTCACAGATAATAATTGTGCTGATATTTCATTGAAAACAAATCCGAGTATTGATGATGAGATACCCAGTGCAAATAGTCTGATATATGACAGGAGATCGCCAAAAACACCTGTTATTATCCCATAAGAATCCCACAGTGCAAGACCAAGCTTTATAAAAATATTCTTGTTCGGATTATTAAAGAGAAAAATAAGACCCACGGCTATAACAATAAGACTAGTATAAAGTAGTCTTAGGTTTTCTATATTAACAAGGTCCAGCATTTTGCCACCCTGAAAGACACTAATTGTTAAGATCAACACAATCCATCCTACTGTAGAGAGACTGTACCTGAAACCTTTTTGTTTACTTATATTCACCACTTTAAGGATCATGCCGAAAATAATCTGGAGAGCTCCAAGTATCATAGACAGGTAAAATAAATTCAATGAATCGAGCATCAGGTGTCGGAAAGTATTCAGGAAGGGGATATCCGATTCGGCACTTCTAAGTATTAATCTTTTATGTTTATTGAAATTATCGTCTCCTACAATCTGAATTATGCCATCCGAAAAGCTTTTCCGGCTTTCGAAGTGTATCCCTTTGGCCTGATCAATCATAGAAACAGTATTATCCGGTATACCTGCATTATTCATATACCGGACGGATTGTTCTGTAATTGTATAACCGCTGTCGATAAGATTTATTCCGAAGAAAGACCCTGACACGAGCCCCATAATCAGGGCAGCAACCCCAAAGTATTGAGCCAGTGTAATTACTGGTTTGTACTTCTTGTCAACCTTTCTTTTGACGATGAAACCTGCCAGAATAAAAATAAGTCCATAACCTGCATCGCCGAGACAGAATCCGAAAAACAACATAAAAAACGGAGCGAAAAATGGGGTAAGGTCCAGTTCCCTGTATTCGGGTAAAGAAAAAAGTTTCGTTATTGGTTCAAATAGAGTGGCAAATCTACTGTTTTTTAAGATAACAGGTATTTTTTCTCCGGGTTCAGGTTCAGAAACAAAAGAATAACAATCAGATTTACCAAGCAGTATCTGTAATCTCTGTTCTTCAGAAACAGGTATCCATCCTTCAAGCACATACAAATTACCCTCAGCATACTTGTCTGCCTGTTCAGCAGCTTCAAAATATTCCAGCCGTGACATTGTCTCTTCAACACCCTTGTTCAATGAGGCTTTCCACACAGGGGCTTTTTGTTTTATCACTGATTCCGCTTCCCTGATTCTATTTTCATTCTCCTCCTTTTGAGCATTTATTGTGCTGATTGTACGTTCGGGGATGTCTACTTCATCGGCCTTTATATCAGGTTCTGTCTCATCCTTGTGAACTAATGCAAAATACAAGCGGCCTTTACTTTTGCTGATTAATTCAACATGATATGATTCTTCCCATTTTGGGTCAAATTTCTTTTCAGAACAGGTATATAGTCTGACACGCCATCCCGCCTCTTTAAGTTTGCTAATCGTTTTTTTATCAAAGTCTCCCCATGGCAGGGCTTTTACGGCTTCCGGATTAAGAATCTCAATCTGATGTCTGGCATTTTCAATTTCTATAAGCAATTCCCGGAATTCATTTAATGCATCGCGCGGATCAGACAGATCAGCTGGTTTATCTTCTGAAGAAATATCAGGCGCCAGGGCAGGCAGTTTCCGTATGGCTTCCCTGTATTTATTCAGAGCCTTCATGTCATCCCCCACAGGGCTGTTCTCATCGAGTTTTCTCTTTTCAACGATGTGTACAACACCCAGATCACGTAGTGAATCCAACAATGATGAATAATCACTGTGATGAACGATGAAGGTATATTTTTTTACTTCAGTTATCATTCGTCCGTATTTATTTCAGTCATTTGCTGTCTTGACTTAATAATTTTCTGTGCCGACTTAAGAAGGTTTTCTTCATCTTCAAGGAAGCTTTTTATTCTTCTTATTGCCTCCTCATAACCCGGGATCTGAACTTTCTCGTACAGATTAACTTTCTGGGTTGTTTTCTTCCGTGCAAAGTCGAGCAATCCCATTTTTCTTATTGCCAGGTCTTTTTTTACAAGAACAGTATAAAGGTCCTTAAGGATCATAATTCCTTCAGGGAACCAGTTAGGATTATCAAATAGACTGAATTCCTTTATGGAAAAAGAAATGTCCCTGAATTCGGGAATATTGATCCCTGCTATCTTAATATATTTTATATCGATATCTTTGATTTGGAGTATTTCAGGATCAAATTCTGCCCATAATCTTGCTCCTTCGTCGTAGCGGTTTTGAATATCTTTCAGTTCCTTTTCATATTTTTCTGCAACATTTCTGGCTTTTTTAACCTCTATCCTCAGGGCTGATTCTTTATTTTTAAGTATAGGAAGTGCCTGAGTTCTTATCTTTAACTGTTTGGCAAGACTCTGGAGAGATGTTTTATTATATTGAAACCTGATAGCCATACTGTATATTAGTTTTCTTTTCTGCCAGGCCAGTATTTATTAACAAATTCTTCTTTTATTCCAATCTCTGCCGGCGAAAAATAGTTGGCAAAAAGATCCCATCCTGTGTCCAGCATAGTTGTAATATCGATATTTATATCTATTGCCAGCAGTTTTTCGGAATAATCTTTTGCAAAGCTAAGGGCCCTTTTGTCGTAATCGGAGAGGTCGAAACCGTTTTCATGCTTTGTTTTTGCATTTGCAGCATCTGCATATAGTCTTATAGAACTGTTCATTACCTGGTGATGGTCTTCTCTTGTCTGCTTACCAATAACCAGCTGTTTAAGCCTTGACAGGGATCTGAACGGGTCTACTATTACTTTTCCTATTTCAGCATCACGCCGGAGGAAAAGCTGTCCTTCAGTAATATAACCGGTATTATCCGGTATGGCATGGGTAATATCTCCTCCTGAAAGGGTGGTGACAGCAATGATTGTTATTGATCCTCCTTCCGGAAACTGAACAGCTTTCTCATATATTTTTGCCAGGTCGCTGTATAGTGATCCCGGCATATTATCTTTTGAAGGTATCTGATCCATCCTGTTGGATACTATTGAAAGGGCATCGGCAAAGAGGGTCATATCAGTAAGCAGGACGAGAACTGTCTGTTTTTTTTCGACTGCGAAATACTCAGCTGCAGTAAGGGCCATATCAGGGACAAGAAGTCTTTCAACAGGAGGATCTTCCGTTGTATTAATAAAGGCGATAATTTTTTCGAGAGCTCCTGCATTCTCAAAAACATTTCTGTAATATAGATAGTCATCATTTGATAATCCCATCCCGCCAAGAATTATTTTATCGGCCTTGGCTCTCAGGGCTACAGTAGCCATAACCTGGTTATAGGGCTGATCGGGATCGGCAAAGAAAGGAATTTTCTGGCCTGTGACGAGAGTATTATTCAGGTCAATACCTGCTATTCCTGTTGCTATCAGATGCGAGGGTTGTTTACGTCTTACCGGATTAACGGAGGGACCTCCAATCTCTATCTCTTTCCCTCTGAGAGCTGGTCCGTCATCAATAGGTTCACCATAAGCATTCAGAAACCTGCCTGCCAGATCATCGTCAACTCTGAGTGAAGGAGCTTTCCCCAGAAAAACCAGTTCAGCATTATTCGGCAATCCTTCAGTTCCTGAAAAAACCTGGAGGATAACCTCATCTCCCATGATTTTTACTACCTGTGCAAGACGCCCGTGGACAATTGCCAGTTCATCATATCCAATACCACTGGCTTTAACTGAACAAGTAGCCTTCGTTATTTTTGTCAGCCTTGTATATATCTTTTGAAAGGCAATTTTTTCGCTCATGTCTTAACTATTTCAATTAACATCTCATCAACTTCATTTTCATAACTACTGAATTCCTTCGATTTAAAATCGGAATAATTCATTTGTTTAAAAAGGTTGATCAGTTTTTTAAACCACGAAGATACATCTTCAAAAGAGTCAAAATGCATATCTGAATCAATAACCTCCAACAGTTTATTTATCATATATTCTTGTCTTTTCAGAGGTGTTAGTCTGTCAACCGGGTCGAATGCATCCTGTTGTAGAATAATAAAATCGATAACCTCTGATTTCCAGAATCTTACATGATATTCAACGGGCACTCCGTCATCTCCAAGTATATTTATCTGTTCCTGGGCTTCCCGTCCTTTTATAAGTACATCTCTCACTTTTACCACCTTATCCACCCAGTCGTTTGAAATATTCTCAGAAATATAGTTTTGTACTTCTTCGTATTCAAGATATTTCGAATAGCTGTCAATAGGATCGATAGCCGGATATCTTTTTGAGTCGGATCGTTGCTGTGAGAGTGCATAGAAGCAACGTGCCGTTTTCTTTGTTGATTCGGTGACGGGTTCCTTTAAATTACCACCTGCAGGCGATACTGTTCCGATAAAGGTTATGGAACCTGTTTTTCCATTACTGAGCTCAACAAATCCTGCCCTGGAATAATAATTTGATATAATAGCTGGCAGATCCATAGGAAAAGCATCTGGTCCCGGCAGCTCTTCCATGCGGTTCGACATCTCACGCAGTGCCTGAGCCCACCTGGATGTTGAGTCAGCCAGTAATAATATTTTCAATCCCATAGAACGATAATACTCAGCTATAGTCATAGCTGTATAAACAGATGCTTCACGGGCAGCCACCGGCATATTTGAGGTATTGGCTATAATAGTAGTACGTTCAATGAGCTTTCTTCCTGTACGTGCATCAATAAGTTCCGGAAACTCAGTGAATATTTCCACTACTTCATTAGCCCTTTCTCCACAGGCCGCTACAATAACCATATCTGCCTCTGCCTGCCTTGAGAGAGCATGCTGAAGTACAGTTTTACCGCATCCGAAGGGACCGGGAATAAAACCAGTACCACCTTCAGCCATAGGGTTTAAGGTGTCGATAACTCTTATGCCTGTTTCCATGATCCTGAAAGGTCTGGTTTTGTTTTTGTATGCCCTGACTGGCAATTTTACAGGCCACTTCTGGTACATTGTTACCTCTGTCTCATTTCCGTTTGTGTCAGTAAGGACAGCTATCACTTCCCTGATTGTATAATCGCCTGAAGGAGCAATCCATTTAACTGTATAATTCCCTGATAATTTGAACGGAACCATTACCTTATGAGGTATCCAGTTTTCTGTCACCTCTCCCAGCCATGACCCCGCAACAACTTCATCACCGTTACCGGCGAGAGGTTTAAAACTCCATTCAGCTTTTTCATCAAGAGGGAAATTACGATCCCCCTTCCTGAGAAAAACACCGTCCAGCCTGTCAAGATCATTCTGAAGTCCGTCATAATTCCTTGAAAGAATACCCGGACCGAGAGTGGCTTCCAGCATATTCCCTGTGAAGTGCACTCCGGTTCCTACCTTTAACCCTCTGGTGCTTTCAAAAACCTGAGCAAAAGCCTGGTTATTCTGAACTTTAATCACCTCAGCCATTAATTCCGTTCCGCTCAGGTCAATCATACAGATCTCATTCTGAGCTACCGGACCATCTGCTTCAACAATCACCAGATTCGATATTATCCCCTTAACTATTCCTGTTGTCGGCATATATAAATTGTTTTTCTTTCTATTATCTGTTCACTGTCACCTTATCCTTTAATCATTACTCTTTACTGTCCCCGATATTATCCTTGATTCTGTATCCTTTATAAAATGCTGAAGCATATTCCTTCCGGTCTCAGGATCCATGCCCAACCATCTTCGGACAATAGAGTATTTTATCAGATAACCAAGTATCATATCTATTGAAAAGTATTCAAAGAATGTAATCGAATCAATGTAATTCCATCTGAACAGATCTATCCGTTTCTCCCTTTCAATAAATTCATTTTCCATGGCAATTTTAAAAATTGCTGAAGCATATTCTGATTCGAAAGACATTGAAAAATCCTTCCCGGACCTGAACAACTCCAGAAGCTCTTCTGTAAATGAATTATCTCCTATCATATGAGGCTCAGGGTCAATGTCAAGCGATTTGGCATTAAGGAAGGAAAAAATATTTTTAAGATCAGTTTCAAATACCACCCACTCTTTCAGAAATCTGTTCCCCGAATCAAAAGCCATTTTCACATATCCCTCATAAAGTAACTTTCTGACCTTCATAACATCAAGCCCTTCCTCAGAACGGGAATTTTCACTGATAACCTTTACCATATAATCAGGAAGCTTATCATTTTCCTGAATTACAGGCTCCAAAAACCTTACATATTCCTCAAAAGTGTCGCGTGAGTAATTTCCCAATTCTTCCCAGTGATCTTCATTCCCTTCAAGAAAAGAGATTAAATTTCTGTTATCATATGGAAGAAATAAAATTGAAGAAAGGTAATAATCATCCGGATGAAGATTATTCTTCAATTCTAACCTGAATTCAGCCATATCCGGCAGATTACCCCCACTATCGAACAGGAGATCTGCCAGACCTGAAACGAAATAATAATAACGCCGTTTTGCCATCATTTATCTTCTTCAAATAGCAGATCTGCCAATCTGGATCTCAGAAAATCCCGGATATAGATCTTCAGATCTTGCTCTGTAACCCTTACTTTATAGTCTTTGCCATGAGGGATTATCTCAAAGCCTTTCTCCATTGTTCTATCAGGAATCAGCACAAGACCCGATGAAAGAGATTTATTCGTTTTCTCCCTTAAATATTGTTCTATTTTCTCTTTCATCTCTTCAGGAACATTCACGTCAGCTCCTGAATTATTTGTTTCAGTAAAAAGCTTTGATGTTACATCTTCAATCAGTCTGGAGATAAAAGAGGCATCCGATAAAGCATCCTTTACAGGCTCATCAACCACCTTTCCGGTAATCATATTTTCAATATCCTGCCTTAGTCCATTCATTGCATTACGGAAAGAAATTCTCAATTCCGACAGAGTATTCTTCTTTAACTCCTCAGATTCTCTTTTTGCATTGGAAATAATCTCTTCAGCCTTTGCTTCAGCCGATTTTATTATTTTGTCAGCTTCCTCCCCTGCTGCTGAAATTATGCTTTCTGCCTTCTGTTTCCCCCTGGTTATACCCTCCTGGTATATTTTATCCGTTAGTTCCTGAAGCTTATTTTCCATCTTTACGTTTTTATGATGTTAACATGTTAAAAAGTCAGTCCGCAATCACTGAAAAGTTCTTTTCCCCTCCTGTCAGGGTCTGCCGGCTGACAGATTGTTATTATAACTGTTTATCCGGATTAATTCCCGGCAAATATGCAATATTTTTTTTAAATCTGAAAGAAAAACCGGACGCTCAATACTATAACAACCAGATATGTAGCATATTAAAAAATATTGTTGCAGCATCCCCTCCTGATTCTCCTCTTTATTGATTTCGCATCGGATAAAATCATTAACTTTATAATTAAAATTTTACAATATCCTTATGAAACGGACATTAACTTTTTAAGGCATATGAAACAAGTAATATTTATAATACTTCTGGTCTTGTATATAATACCTGTCTCGGGTAATAATAATGATATTAAAGCACCTGTCATGAATGTCACTGTGTATCCTGACAGAGCACAGTTATTTCACGAAACTGTTGTACAGATTCCTTCAGGCAACAGTGTTTTGCGTTTCACCGGTCTCTCTCCCTATATAGATGATCAGAGCATACAGGTTAAAGGGTTTGGAGATTTTACCATCGTATCGGTTAATCATCAGAACAATTATCTGGAGAATCTTGAAGAATTACCTGAGATAAAGAGTATCAGAGATCAGATTGAAAACCTTCTTCTGAAAGTGGAGGAAGAAAATGCTGCCATCAGTGTATTGAAAGAGAAAGAATCTTTTCTTGTTGCCAACAGGGCTATTCTTGTGAAAGAGACGACATTCACGATAGAGCAGTTAAGAAGTGTCATGGATTTGTATACCAATAACATGAACGAGATAACGATGACTGTCCTAAAGAAGAACAGGTTGATAAAAGATTATGAAAAACAAATTGCGGCTCTCAGGAAACAGATTGCGGAAAGGACTGAAAGGAGCCGGTTACCGTCAGGAGAGATAACTGTTACAGTGAGTGCAGACAGAACTGTTTCCGGAAGGATGTCCTTTTCATATGTTGTTGGCAATACAGGTTGGTATCCTTCATACGATATAAGGGTTGAAAATACAGACAAACCTGTAAACATTATTTATAAGGCAAATCTACATCAGAACACAGGACTTTCCTGGAAAGATGTGAAACTGAGCTTTTCCAATGCACGTCCCTGGATCGCAGGGAATGTGCCGGAATTGAATTCATGGTTTATTGATTATTATAATCCGCCGTCTCCTGGCCTGGTGCTACGTGGTACAAGTACAGAGGCAAGAAAAAGCAGTGCCATCGCAAGTGCAGAGATGGATGCCAGAGATAATACAGCAATGAGACAGCTTGAAGCAGTACCTCTCACTGTTGGAAGAGAGACGGGAGAAACATCTGTTACATTCGATGTAGCTATACCCTATTCCATTGCATCCGATGGGAAAATTCAAACAGTAGAGATCTATCGCAGTTCTGTACCTGCTGAATATAAATATGTTACAATACCCAAGCTATCACCACATGCCTATCTTACTGCCGGCATCACAGAATGGGATATGCAGGGTATGCAAAGCGGAGAAGCCATTCTTTATTTTGAAAACAGTTTTGTCGGCAAATCACGGCTTGACATGAATCAGCCTGGTGACACACTCATGGTTTCACTTGGCACTGACAACGGGATAATCGTAAAAAGAGAAAAACAGAAAGATTATACCAGTCGCAGAATTCTTGGGTCCAATAAAACAGAAATATTCTCATTTCTTATAACCTTAAGAAATAATAAACCCGCACCGGTAAAGGTATCTTTATACGATCAGATACCAATCTCTTCAAACAGTGAAATAAGTGTGGAAGCAACAGAGTTATCAGGAGGGGATCTGAATAAGCAAACAGGCGAAATCGAGTGGGATCTTGAGATACAGCCGAAGGAAACAAAAAATATAACACTTACATATTCAGTAAGATACCCAAAAGATAAAACTATTATTCTGGAATAACATTAATGAAAATCATTGGCAACCTCATCTGGCTTCTTCTGGGAGGTATTATCATAGCGATAGAGTATCTGATAGGAAGCATTGCCCTGATGATAACCATCATTGGGATACCTTTCGGTCTTCAGACCCTTAAAATGGCTTCTTTGGCAGTATGGCCTTTCGGACGGGATTCGCGGGTCCATTCGAGATCGTCCGGCTGCCTTTACATTCTAATGAATGTTATATGGTTGATTTTCGGGGGTATATGGATAGCTCTCACACATGCACTTCTGGGGTTGGTGCTATGTATCACCATTATAGGTATTCCTTTCGGTCTGCAGCATTTCAAACTCACATCATTGGGGCTGACCCCATTCGGGCGTGATATTGTACATTTATGAAGGCAGTTCTATCTGGGGCCTCTTATGACTCCACGTTCTGATTTCTTTATAAAATCAATGATATAGTCTCTGTCGGGTGTCTGAGGGAATGTATTCTCGAGATGACTGATAGCCTGTGAGAAATTCATGCCGTTCTGATATATTATCCTGTAAATGTTGTGGATATCATCGATCCTTTGTTTTTCAAAGCCACGGCGGGAAAGTCCTACGGTATTTAATCCCAAATAGCAGAGTGGTTCTCTGTCGGCTTTAATATAGGGAGGTACATCGATTCTCACTTTTGCGCCGCCTCCAATAATGACATGCGCTCCAATCCTTGTAAACTGGTGAACCAGAGTGCCGGCACTAAGTATAGCCCAGTTATCAACCTTTACCTCACCTGCCAGTCCGCTGTTATTACCAATAATACAGTTATTCCCTATCATGCAGTCGTGGCCTATATGTGAATATGCCATAAGCAGACAATCATTCCCGACTATTGTTTTACCGGAGGCTGCAGTGCCCCTGTTGACTGTTACAGCTTCTCTGACAGTGGTACGGTCACCTATCTCAGCTGTGGTCTTTTCTCCCCGGAATTTAAGATCCTGAGGTATCCCTGAAATAACTGCAGAAGGAAAGATTTTGCAGTCTCTTCCAATCCGGGCCCCATCCATTACAGTAGCATTCGGTCCAATCCATGTACTTTCTCCAATCACAACATCCCCAGCGATATAAGCAAAAGGCTCAACAATAACATTTCCGGCCAGTCTGGCATCTGGATGAACATATGCTAAATCTGAGATCATGAATTTAAATTTTGTTCTTTATTACCTGAGCTATCATTTCTCCTTCAACGACCAGTTTATTATGTACAAAGGCCTGTCCGTACATCGCAACTATACCTCTCCGCATAGGCTCAATCATTTCCATTTTAAGTATTACAGTATCTCCGGGAACAACTTTCTGTTTGAATTTAAGCTTATCTATCTTCAGAAAATATGTTGAATAATTTTCCGGATCTTCTATATTCGCAAGAACAAGCAGTCCGCCGGTCTGTGCAAGAGCTTCCACAAGAAGGACTCCTGGCATAACAGGTTCGTCGGGGAAATGACCCTGAAAAAAAGGTTCGTTATATGATACATTTTTGATCCCGATAACACAGTTTTCGTCAAGAGATATTATTTTATCAACAAGAAGGAAAGGAGGACGGTGGGGTAACCTCTTTTTGATATCTTCAATCGTAAAGACAGGAGGTTCGGCTGGATCATAGAAAGGGATGCTCTTTTTTGAAAGAGACTTCTTCATTTCCTGCCTCATCAGTTTAGCCAGCCGGGTGTTGGCATAATGTCCGGGGCGTGTGGCAACTACCTTACCCTTAATAGGATGGCCGACCAGTGCAAGGTCTCCCATTATATCAAGAAGTTTATGTCTGGCAGGTTCATTGGGATACCGCAATTCGGTATTATTAAGAATGCCTGCCTTATGAGTGTTTATTCCAGGCCTGTTGAATAACTTTGCTATGCGGTCAATCTCATGCTGATCAACTTCTTTTTCAAGGATAACTATAGCATTATCAAGATCACCTCCTTTGATAAGACCCATATTATGTAAAGGTTCCAGTTCATGAAAAAAGACAAAAGTCCTGCTCCTGGATATCTCTTCTTCAAAATCTTCTATATGATCCAGAATGGCATATTGATTACCAAGGATTTTGGAGTTGTAATCTATCAGCACATTAATGCTCAGATGATCATCAGGATATACAATAAGATCAACTCCATGCTCCTCGTCGGAAAAGGCAACCTTTTGTTTTACCTGATAATAATTACGGTCTTCTTTATGTTCAATATAACCAGCTTCTTTTATTACCTGAGTGAAAGACCACGATCCTCCACCCATGATAGGGGCTTCAGGTCCGTCAAGTTCTATCAGGGCATTGTCAACCTGTAAACCATGAAGGGCAGCAAGTACATGTTCTATTGTGGCGACAGAAGCATCGCCCTGAGCTAATGTTGTTCCCCTTGATGTATCAGTAACATTCTCTGCCAAAGCGTCAATTACCGGTTTACCCGGAAGATCAACGCGGCAAAATTTATAACCATGGTTTGCCGGAGCAGGTTTAAAAGTAATAGTAACGGTCAGTCCGCTGTGTAATCCTTTTCCTTTAAGACTAACTTCTTTTGCAAGAGTTCTTTGCTTTTCTATCATCAATAAGATTAATTTGATCCGTAATTCCGGTACAAAAAAAACAAAAATAAAGCAATAAACTAAAATTTGTTATTGAATAATAAACAGTAGCGCCTTTTAAAACCCAAAATATAATCTACTTCTCAGTGAGTGATTTCAATGTCCTTTCAAGTTCATCTATTCTGGCTTTCAGTTCCGGCAGTTTTTTAAATACGATTGACGACCTGAGAAAATTCCTGTGATCAATGGCGGGATATCCTGTATAAATGGAATTCTCATTTTTTATGTCTCCTGCAATACCGGCCTGAGCTCCCAGTTTTGTTCCATCAGCTATCTTAAGGTGACCTGCAATACCCACCTGGCCGGCAAACATACAGTTTTTACCAATCCTGGTCGATCCTGCCACTCCTGTCTGAGCAGCTATAACTGTGTTTTCTCCTATCTCTACATTATGTCCGACCTGAATAAGATTATCCAGCTTCACTCCTCTCCGGATAATTGTTGAACCCATCGTAGCCCTGTCGATAGCAACATTAGCTCCTATTTCCACATGATCTTCTATGATAACATTCCCAAGTTGTGGTATTTTAATGAACTCCGACTCAGTCTGTGGTGCAAATCCGAAACCGTCACTGCCAATAACCGTTCCGGCATGTATGGTACATTGCTCACCTATAATGCAATCATGGTATATCTTAACTCCCGGATAAAAAGTACAGTCTGACCCTGTCCGTGAATTATCTCCGATGTATACATGAGGCCAGACAGCATTATTATTCCCTACAACACAGTTTTCGCCTATATATGAAAAAGCACCTATATAGACATCTTCTCCTATTTTTGCAGAAGGCTCAATAACAGCTGTTGGATGAATACCCTTCTTTTTACTTACAGATTGTTCAACCATGCGTAAAAGGGATGCAAAGGCCTCATAGGCATTCCCAACTCTTATCAGCGTGGGCTCAACTTTCGAAGCCGGAATAAAATCCTTGTTCACAAGGACAACAGAGGATTGTGTTGTGTACAGATAGTGCTCATATTTCGGGTTGGCCAGAAATGAAAGAGCTCCTTTCCGACCTTCTTCTATTTTTGCAACAGTATCAACTGTTGTTTCCGGATTGCCTTCAATTTCTCCATTAAGGAATCCGGCTATTGCAGCAGCAGTAAATTTCATAATAAGTATTTTTTATCGGCATTCTTTTGGATAACTAAGAAAATATTTCGTATCTCTCTCCGAAATGAACCTGTTGTCGCACATATTTGAAACAACAGATATATCATCTGTTTTTCCTGATTTCAACAGGATCTTTATTTCAGGAGATTCAAGTGTGTAGGCAAGATTGGAAATACTACTTGTAAATACATAATAATCTGATGTTTCAGGACTGATACCCATTTGTTCTGCTGCAAGGCTCCTGAGTTGATCTATTCTTTCTGCTGCGAAAGGTTCATCCTGTAATTCCACAGCAAAAAGATCCCTTCTCATCAGCCTTGCTGACAGATCAGAAAGGACGGTATCAGATTCATCTGCCCAGTATTTTGAAGATACAAGAACATCTGTATCATCAAGCCGGGTAAACTGGAAAGCTATTATTCCCGGAGAAAACATACCTTCACGGAAAAGATCGTCAGGTCCGATCCGGTTATTAAGAAAAAATTTCAGGGCTGGTGTAGCATAAATATCTGTTCCTTTCAAAGCCAGTTCTTTTGCCCGGTTAAGCACTTTTACCAATAAGGTCTCAGAGGCTATTACAGCTTTATGCATATAAACCTGCCAATACATAAGACGTCTTGCTATAAGAAATTTCTCAAGTGAATAGATGCCTTTTTCATCTATTACCAGGGAATCATCTACTACATTAAGCATCTGTATTATCCGGTCTGAACCGACAGATCCTTCAATAACCCCTGTGAAAAAAGAGTCTCTGCGTAAATAATCCAGTCTGTCCATATCAAGCTGACTGGCTATCAGTTCATGGAAAAATCTCCTCTCATAAGTACCTTTAAATATCTCAATTGCCAGATCAAGTCTGCCCTTGAATTCTCTGTTGAGCATTTGCATAAGGAATAAAGAAAGATCCTCATGAGTAATACCGTTTATAATAGTCCTCTCAAGTGAATGGGAAAAAGGTCCGTGGCCTGCATCATGCAAAAGGATGGCACATAAAACAGCCTCTTCTTCATCAGAAGAAATTTTCGTTCCTTTGTTCTTTAATGTTTTGACAGCAATATCCATCAGATGCATAGCTCCCAGACAATGTTGAAAACGAGTATGGTTAGCTCCCGGATAGACAAAACTGGTCAGGCCCAACTGCTTAATGTTCCTTAATCTCTGAAACCAGGGATGTTCAATAAGATCAAATATGAGATCAGAGGGAATATTTATAAATCCATAAACCGGATCGTTAATAATTTTTCGTTTGTTTGTTTTATAGGCCACATTAAAAATATTAGCATACAAAAATATGAATTTTATATGCAACATTTGGAATAATTGACGTCTTTATAACATTAAAGAAAAGAACAATCCCTTATCTTTCTTTTTTAATGATTATTGAAATAGAAAATCTAAGCAAGGTATATCCTAATGGCAATCATGCCCTTAAAGAAATAAATCTCAAGTTCGGGAGGGGTATGTTTGGTTTACTGGGGCCTAACGGAGCTGGAAAATCAACCCTGATGAAGATAATGGTAACCCTTCTGAAACCCTCTTCAGGCAGAATACTCATTGATGGAAAAGATATTCAGTACCACAGAAAGCTCTTACGCGGTATACTTGGCTATCTGCCCCAGGATTTCAGGTTTTTTTCTTCTCTTAAAACATGGGAATTCCTTGATTATTCAGGTTCTCTGACAGGAATGAAGAACAGGAAAAAGCGTATGTCGGAAGTTGACAGGCTGCTTGACCAGGTTGGATTATTCGAAGTCCGCGACAGACAGGCCAATAAACTGTCAGGAGGTATGAAAAGACGGCTGGGAATAGCCCAGGCTCTTATTGGCAATCCATCTGTAATAGTTGTTGACGAACCCACTACCGGCCTAGATCCTGACGAGAGAATAAGATTCAGAAACATTCTTTCACAGTTGTCACAAAACAATGTTACAATAATCCTTTCAACACATATTGTGGGTGATATCTCGTCAACATGCCAGAGCATGGCACTCCTTAACAAAGGAGAACTGGTTTTCTCAGGACCCCCGGAAAACCTGATTAAAAAGGCAGAAGGCCACGTATTTAACCTTAGCCTTTCACCTGTGGAATACGAAAAAGCAAAAGATCAATACGATATTATATCTACAATACCTACAGAAAATGGGTGGGATGTGCAGATTGTTTCAGATAAGACACCGGTATATGAATCACTGGCTATCACTCCCGGCATAGAACATGCTTATGTCTATTACATGGAACACAGGTTACAAACCCATTTAAGCGAGTAATGAACAATATATCCTTTTTTCACAATATAAAAACCATTGCCCGCTACGAAGCA
Organism: Bacteroidota bacterium; assembly: GCA_012729475.1. GTDB lineage: Bacteria > Bacteroidota > Bacteroidia > Bacteroidales > VadinHA17 > LD21. The sequence continues at coordinate 43,853 of JAAYDB010000068.1, read as the reverse complement.
ACAATTCTCAGAAGAAGTCTCTTCTTCAGGCTTTTTTCAATAGGAGCCCTGCTTATCTTCACTTTCTTGAATCTGGGTCTATTCTCCCCTATAGGAGATGAATCATGGGAGCTTGTTGCCATCCCCTCTTCCGTTCCTCTGCTGAATTTGTATCTGCTTAATATAGCACAGTCAGTTCTTGTTATCTTTCTCGCAGCTGATTTCCTCAGAAGAGACAAAAAGATTGACACCAATGAGGTCCTTTATACCCGGCCTATGTCAAACCTTGAATATGTGACAGGTAAAACATGGGGTATACTCAAATTGTTTCTCGGCCTGGATATAATAATACTTCTTATAGCACTGATCATTAATGTCATTTCGAAAAGCATGACAGTCGATCTGCTGTCTTATGTCACATACCTGATAATAATATGTGTACCTACTTTACTCTTCAGCCTCGGTCTTTCCTTCTTGTTAATGCTGATACTGAGAAACCAGGCCCTTACCTTCCTTATCCTCCTGGGTATTGCGGCACTTAATCTGTTCTGGCTCTATTACCGTTTTGGGTCTTTTTTCGATTACATGGCTTTTGGCCTTCCTGTGTTTAAATCCGGAGTTATCGGATTCGATAATCCGGAACTTATTATCAATCAGCGTCTGATGTATGGTTTGCTGGGTATTTCTCTTGCCTGTGCGTCTGTTCTCCTTTTCAACAGGCCTCCTCAGTCAAAAATCCATACCGGGGTAAGCATTGCCCTGATGATCTTCACATTTGCCGGTTCATTCATCTGCGGATTAAATACTGTTTCACTTTATAAAACAGCACTCCATGACAGGAAAATGGTTATTGAAGCCGCCAGGGAATTTGAACATTCCGAAACCCTTTCCCTGACTTCTGCTTCCATTGATCTGTTACATGCAGGGGAAACCATACAGGCCACTGCCACACTTTCCTTGACCAATAACAATAACGATTCAATAGATAAGTACTTCTTTTCACTGAACCCGGGACTAAAAATCAACAGTATCGTCCGTAATAATACTGAGTTGAAATACAGAACAGTGAATCATATCACTGAGGTGGAAGCCCAAAAACCATTATATCACGGACAAACTGATTCAATAACTATTTCCTATTCGGGTACTATAAATGAAGCATTCTGTTATCCCGACTATTCAGGCAGTATAAATGACAATCCTTACAGTATAGAATTTCTGAATGTCAACAAACGACAGGCTTTTCTCACAGAAAGATATGTTCTTCTGACCCCTGAGACTCACTGGTATCCTGTGCCCGGATTAAACTACTATCCGTCTAATCCCGCCAGGATAAAGGTTGATTTCACCAGTTTTCACCTGCGGGTAAATACTTCTGAAGGATTAAGAGCTGTTTCACAGGGGCTGATGAAAAAAGAAGGTGACTGTTTCTGTTACAGTCCTGAATCGCCTCTCACCGGACTTACCCTCGCTATAGGGAATTATTGTTCCGACACCCTGGAAGTAGATTCTATAAATTACATCATCCATTATTTCGAAGGTAATGATTATTATAAAAATGATCTCTCCGGACTGAAGGACACAATGTCATATCTTGTTTCCGGTATCATGAGAGAACTGGAAGCAACTTTTTCCACCACCTACCCCTTTAAAACACTAAGCTTCCTGGAGGTTCCTGTTCAGTTCTATTCATATCCCAGGATGAGTACCCAGACAAGAGCTGAATTACAGCCCTCAATGGTGCTTTTGCCTGAAAAGCTGGTAACCATGAGAAATGCCGGTTTCCGGAAACAAATGATCAGGCAGAAAAAAAGAATGGCCAGAAATAATCAGATCATAACCGATAAAGATCTTCAGGTCAGACTATTTAACGATTTTATCAGAAATTCATTTATCAGCGGAGAAAATTTCAGATACATCGACGGAGTGGCTATAAATGAACCTGTACGTTACAGACTGTCCCCCAGTTTCTATTTCTTCAGGAATAATTTTTACTCATTTAAATACCCGGTAATAAACGCAGTGTTTGAGTCTCATCTGCAAAAAGTGACTCCACCGTCACAGACTACAGGTTATTATGGTTCGACACCTGGATTAAGCGATTATGATAAGGCTAACCTTGTCCTCAGTAATTACAGTTTAAATGAAATTCTGTCAAAAAACCCTTCAAGTGATACAATCAGAAAGATACTGACACTGAAAGGTGATTACCTTTTCAATCTGCTCAGGGCAAAAGCAGGTATTGATGAATTCAATACATGGTTTAAAAAATATATTGACAATAATCAGTTTAGAAGTGTAAGTGCTGACCAGTTTAACAAGGATATAAAAAACAATTTCGGTTTTGAGTTTTATCCCTTTCTTGATGAGTGGTTTAATGCAAAAGAACAAGCAGCGTTTAATATAACAAGCTTACAGGTGTCACAGATAATTATCGACAACAGGCAGAGATACCAGGTCACTTTCACTGCATCAAATCCTGAACCTGTAGCGGGACTGTTCACTGTATCATTCAGAACAGGTCCTGTGGGCGGCAGAAGTGGATTGCGTGGCGGAGCTCCTTTATTAATGGCTGCTGAAGGAGGAAGTAATAATAGCAATGATGGCGGGAGCAATATTCCTGATGCTTCAAATATTTCAAAAATAGTGGTTTTAGGGCCGGGAGAAGCCAGAAAAGTAGGCCTGACACTGGATGCAGAACCCAGAGTGATGATGGTCAATACGCTCGTCTCCAAAAATATTCCCGGATTAATTGTCTGGAACATAAATAATATTAATAATTCTCCTGCCGGGACGAAGCCTTTCGAAGGAGAAATACTGCTTGAATCAATCCCTGATTACAGTAATCCGCTTGAGATTATTGTTGATAATGAAGATCCGGGTTTTATCGTAAATGAAAAAACAGATAACAGCCCTCTGAAAAGAATATTAGGGATCAGCAATGAGAATTCTTTTTCCTATCAACAAATAAATCAAAGGTATGCACCCGAACACTGGCAACCTGTTGTGCAACCGGATTACTATGGGAAATACATCCTTTCCGCTGTATATACACGATCAGGTAATAACACTCAGGAAGCATCATGGAATGCTGTCATCAGAGAACCGGGTTATTACAATATATATTTTTATGTCGGAAAAGCAATTGAACAGGACATCAGGAGAGACAGGACAGGTGGTCCGGCAGGAGAAAGTCAGGGAAGGCCAACTCGTCCCGTGTCAACAGGTGGAGATGTAAGTCCGGCTGATCAGTCAGTAAAAGACATACACCTTAAAATATACCATAATGAAGGCATTGAAGAACTTACATTTGATTATCAGAATGCCCGGGGCGGATGGAATAACCTGGGAAGATATTACCTGTCTTCCGATACTGCCAGAGTTGTGATTACAAACATGTCAGAAGGAAAATATGTTATTGCTGATGCAGTCAGGTGGGTAAAAGATTTTTAACAGCACAAAAAAGATACTGTCATCTATTATCTTTAATATTATCAAACAAAATAATAATGAATTTATTCTTAGTAAAAAAACCCTGCGGAATTATTATAACAGCCATAGTTTTATTATCATGCTCTTTAAATATATCCGCACAAAAAGGACTGACTCTTGAAGAATCTTTGGCTGTTGCCGAATCAAACAGTCCCACGATGAAAAAGACCAGGCTGAATCTGATAAGAAATCAGGAAAATCTCAATGCACAAAATGCATCGTTGAAATCACAGTTTTCATTATCGGTCAACCCCTTAAGCTTTAGTCAGGACCGGTCGTTCAACGACCTTATTTCAGCATGGAATACTACCAAAACGACAGAAAGTTTTGGTGTCTTTACAGTGTCACAACCCATACTCCTTACTGATGCCAGAATATCTCTGATGAATAAGTTCGGGTATGTTGATTCTTACAGCGAGTATTCAAATACCACCAATACAGGATTCAGCAACAGCCTTTCACTGAATCTGGAACAACCCCTCTTTACATATAACAGGACCCGCCTTCAGTTAAAAGAACTGGAACTGGCACTTGAAGATGCACAACTCAATTATGCCATTCAGCTGCTGTCTCTCGAACAACAGGTCTCAATTTACTTCTATAATGTTTATCAGAAACAACAGAGTCTGGAAATAGACAAACAGGCTTATGAGAATATGCAGAAGAGTTATGATATTATAAAAAACAAAGTTGACGCAGGTCTGTCGGCACGCGAAGAAATATTTCAGGCTGAACTTAATCTTGCTTCTTCTAAATCAAATTACGAAAACAGTATGGTTTCCTTCGAGAATGCCAAAGATGAATTCAAAATACTGATAGGGTTGAGTCTCTTTGAAGATCTTATTGTTTTGACAAACATTGCAGTTGATACCGTTAATGTTGATATTGCTTTTGCCATTGATAAAGGTCTTGCCAACAGGATGGAATTGCGACAGAGACAGATCAATATAGAAAATGCTGAATTCAACCTGATACAAACCAAAGCCCTTAATGAATTCAGGGGACAACTAAACTTGTCAGTCGGGTTGTTTGGTGACAACAGAAACATTGCCAATATATATGATAATCCTACAGATAATGAAAGTGTCTCTCTTTCACTCACTATTCCCTTGTGGGACTGGGGAGAAAGAAAATCAAGGATAAAAGCATCAGAAGCATCAATCGAAGCATCAGAAATATCCTTTGAAGAGGAGCAGAACAACATTATCCTCGGCATCAGACAGGTTTGCAGAAACCTTATCAATCTTCGAAATCAGATAGAGATAGCGCGTCAGAATGTCGTCAACGCACAACTGACTTACGATCTTAATCTGGAAAAATACAGGAACGGTGATCTTACAGGAATGGACCTCAATATTTTTCAGAACCAACTCTCTGAACAACAAATAGCCTATACCAATGCCCTGATATCATATAAGCTTGAGTTGCTGAATCTTAAGATCCAGACCCTTTATGATTTTGAGAAGAGTCAACCAGTCGCTCCGGTAAAAACTTTATAATACAATAAACAGAAGAAAAGAAGATGGGCTTTTTAATAAGGATAGAATAAACAGGTATCGTTAAAAAAATAAACGTATGAAAAGAATAATTATACTGATTGCAGCTACGCTTACTGTACTTACAGGATGCAGAAACCAGGATCAAAACCTTTCTCCTGACATTGAAATACCAGTCTCTGTTCAGGAAATACGCCCGGGTTCTATTGAGGAATTTATAAATACCACAGGCACTGTCTATCCAAAAGGTGAAACAGAGCTTAAATCCAAAATAGCTGCATCTTATTATCTTCAAAAAAACCCTCAAACGGGTAAGCTCTGGCAGATGGGTGACAGAGTTAATGCAGGAGCAATAATAGCCAGACTGGAAGACAGGGAATTTGAGCTTTCGGTTAAGCTTGAAACCAATCAGTTAAATCTTGAGCTTGCCGAAAGTGAGCTAAGGAAACAGGAATCTCTGTATGAAAAAGGTGGAGTAACCCTCAAGGAACTTAAGGCTGCAAGTATAGAATATGAAAATGCAAAGACGAATGTTGAGAATGCAAAGCTGCAAATGGATAAAACCATGATAGTAGCTCCCATCGATGGAGTCATTGTCGATCTTTCTTATTATACACAGGGAATACAGGTTGAAACAGGATCAGCCATAGCAAAAATCATGGACTATCGGACGATGTATATGGAAGTGCAGCTTCCTGAAAAATACATCTCATCTGTAAGGCCCGGACAGACTGTACGTCTGACAAATTATACCATTCCCGAAGATACTGTCAGAGGCCTGATTGCACAACTCTCACCTGCAATTGATCCGGATTCAAGAACATTCAAAGGCAACATACAGATTAATAACTCTTCTTATCTTCTGAGGCCTGGCATGTTCGTCAAGGCTGATATTGTCACTAACCGGAAAGATTCTGTAATAGTTATACCTAAAGATATTATCCTGTCGCGGCAAAGAGGCAAAACTGTTTTCATTGTTGACAGAGGGCTGGCTGAAGAAAGGATTCTGGAAACGGGGCTTGAGAATCTTACTGAGATAGAGGTCACAAGGGGCCTGACTATCAACGATCGTATTGTCATCAGTGGATTTGAGACACTCAGCAACAAGTCAAAAGTGAAAATAGTAATGTAGCAGGCATGAATAAAATTGCTCAATTTGCAGTAAAATACCCGGTTACCGTACTCATGCTGGTTCTGGGTATAGGTCTTCTGGGATTCATCTCTTTTGGCAGGCTGGGAACAGACCTCTTCCCTGATCTTAACAATCCCCGGATATATATTGAATTGTCAGCCGGAGAAAAACCTCCTGAGGAAATAGAAAAGAATTATGTCGATCTCATTGAAGCCCTTTGCATGCGACAAAGTGACGTGATCCAGGTATCTTCCGTCTCCGGAACAGGCTCTGCTCTGATTACTGTTGAATATACCTGGAAAAAGGATATGGATGAAGCTTTTCTCGATCTTCAGAAAGAGCTCAATTCTTTTGCCCAGAATTCAGATATGGAAGATTTCACTATCTCGCAAAACGATCCCAATGCTTCTCCGGTAATGATAATAGGATTAAGGAACAGCAAAATAAGTAATATGGATGAATTACGTAAGGTAGCCGTCAATTATATACGTAATGAGCTGGTCAGGCTGGAAGGGATAGCCGATATTACAATTACCGGAGATGAAGAAGAAGAGATTGTAGTGGAAACAAATAATTATCTTCTTGAATCATTCGGGCTCACATCTGACGTCATCGCGACCCGGATAAGTGCATATAACAGGAATGTCTCGGGAGGATCAATAGTGGATATGGGTATCCGGTATACCGTGAAGGGTATAACAGCGCTTAGCGATATACACGATCTTGAAAATATCATTGTAGGCTTTATTCAGCCATCGTCATCTGCTTCATCTGCGGCCCCTGTTCCCTCTGCCTCACAATTTTCTCCTTCGTCTGCGGAATCTTCTGTTCCATCAGCATCTGCAAGGGTCCCTGTTTACCTTAAAGACGTGGCAATTATCAGAAAGGGTAATAAGGAGCCCGACAATATAGTAACCATCAACGGCGAAAGATGTATCGGATTATCAGTATTTAAAGAGCCGGAATACAACACTGTAGATGCAGTCGGCAGCCTGATCGAAGAACTGGAAAATCTTGAAAAAGCTTTGCCCGGATATGACTTTATCATAATACAGGATCAGGGAAAATATATACATAATGCTATTAATGAGGTTAAAAATACACTTATCACAGGTATAATTCTGGCAATAATTGTACTGTATATTTTTCTGAGAAGAGCAGGAACAACTCTTGTAATAAGTATCGCGATCCCTGTTTCTATAATTGCCACATTCAACCTGATGTATTTCAGCAATCTCACCCTTAACATAATGACATTAGGGGGTCTTGCCCTGGGAGCTGGGATGTTGGTTGACAATGCTATTGTTGTACTGGAAAACATTACCAGACTAAGAGAGGAAGGGATGCCTCTAAGAGAGGCAGTTATAAACGGGACCGGCCAGGTGGGAGGAGCTATTGCTGCCTCGACATTAACAACCATTGTGGTATTTCTTCCAATCGTTTACCTGCAGGGTCCATCAGGAGAAATGTTCAAAGACCAGGCCTGGACAGTTGCCTTTGCACTTATTTCCTCCTTTTTTGTAGCAATGCTTGTTATCCCCATGCTGGTATCAACCATTTTCTCCGACAGAAACAAAAAAATTGGTATCTCCTCTTCTGTCCATTTCAAGGGGTATAAAAATTACCTTGAGAAAGTCATAAAAAAAAGAGGTCTGGTTGTAATACTATCACTAATACTGCTTGCAGGATGTGCACTGATAATACCGTCACTCGGAAGTGAGTTCATGCCAAAAACCGAATCTGCTGAATTCACAGTCAACCTGACCCTGCCTCAGGGGACCAGCCTGGAACGGACTTACAGCACTGCAACAAGAGTTGAAAACATCATCAGAGAAATGGCAGGAGAAACACTGGAAACCATCTATTCCCAGACAGGAGAAAGCGAAAAGTCCTCTTTTGCCAGTGATGAAAAAACCGGAGGAGAAAATTTCGCTTCTCTTAAAGTAATACTTAAGGAAGATTTCGCTTCTGAATCTGAAAAAATCATTAGCCTTATTGATGGCCAGCTTGGGATAATCCCAGGTATTGATGTTAGTTTTTCCCGTGAAGAAAGCGCATTACAGGCTTCTCTGGGAATTACTGAATCGCCTTTTATCCTTGAGGTAGCCGGAAATGATTACTCTGTCCTCGGGAAAATAATACGTGAAGCTGACTCCCTGCTTAACGATTCTCCCGGACTTTTCAACTTTAGTTCATCTATGGATGAAGGCCTTCCTGAAATTGAGATTGCAATCGACCGCTTTAAAGCCAGCTATTATAATGTGACAGCTGAAAATATAACCAGCCAGGTAAAAAACTACCTGGAAGGTCCCATTGCAGGAAGCTTCGAGGAAGATGGAGAAATGAAGGACATTAGTATAAAACTGCAGGATATATCTCTTAATCAGTTAAAAGATCTGATGATAACAGCCGGAAATGTAAAAGTGCCTCTGAGCGAACTTGCAGAAATAAATATTATCCTTTCTCCAAGAGAGATAACACGAAGAAATCAGAACAGAACCAGTTATCTGTATGCAGATATAAATGACGATTTTCCTCTCGATAAAGTTATAAGGCAGGCACGAACAGCGGTCAGCGGAATATCTCTTCCGGCAGATTACAAAATGGAATTTACCGGAGAAGAACTAAAGAGAAAAGAATCGATGTCCAATCTTTCTTTTGCACTGATGCTTTCTCTTATACTGGTCTTTATGGTCCTTTCGGCACAGTTTGAATCCATCATTCAACCGTTCATTATCATGCTTACCATACCTCTGGCTGGTGTCGGAACAATCCTGACCTTTTTCCTTCTCAATAAGACCCTCAATATGATGGCTTACATCGGCATTATAATGTTGGGTGGTATTGCGGTGAATAATGCCATAATACTCATTGACCGGATAAATCAGCTAAGAGATAACGGTATGGGCCGTAAAGAAGCTATTGTAACAGCCGGAGCCCAGAGGATCAGACCTATTATCATGACAAGCCTTACAACGATCCTTGCTCTTTTTCCCCTGACTCTGGGTATAGGTGAGAGCGCATCACTACGATCTCCCATGGCTCTTGCAGTTATAGGAGGTTTGTTATCATCAACATTGCTCACTTTAATGGTTATACCATGTGTCTACTGGCTCCTTGACAGTTTCAGTGCCTGGATTACCGGGAAAAGAAAAGAAACAAATCTCAACTGTTAACTCCACGGAAAATAAGACTATGGACTTTATCCTGAAAAGAAGAATTCTTATCGTGATGCTTTTTGCAGGGCTTACTATGCTGGGGTATGTATCATACAAAAGGCTGCCTGTGGAACTGCTTCCCAATACAGAGTTCCCTGCACTTTTTGTACAGATACTTCCCATGACCGAGACGGACCCGGACTATATGGAGAAACAGGCAGTTATTCCGGTTGAAGGTGCGGTAGGCACACTGGAAGGCATAGAAAAACTGGAGACCACAATTACATCAAGATACGGAATAATCACTGTTTATTATAATCAAAAAGCAAATCTCAAATATGCCTACCTGAAACTGCAGGAGAAAATTGCTCTTGTAAAAACAACAATACCTGATAATTTTCAAATCAATGTAGTTAAAATTGATATAAGACAACTGACAAATCAGTTTATGGAACTGCAGGTACGGGGTGAAGGCGGTGTTAACAGGATACGTAATATTGTGGATCGCGAAATACGTCCTGAACTGCAGAATATTGACGGGATAGCTGATGTTGAAGTATATGGAGGACAGGAAAACTCGATAGAGGTAAGACTTGATCGCAAAGCATGTAAAGCTTACGGAATAAGCATGAATCAGGTTGCAGGCCTCCTGAATGACAATAGCAGGGAAAAAATCTTTGCAGGTAAAATTTCAGGTATCGACAGAGAATTATTTGTTAACATAAGCTCTGAATATACTGATGTAGGTGATATCGGGAATATCACAGTTAAGCAGGAGGGCCCTGTTCTACTTCGCGATATAGCCCAAATTGTTTTTGGTGTCAGACAGGAAGAGTCTTATAGTCGTGTCAACGGAATGGATGCCGTTACAATGACTCTGGTAAATGACAACCAGGCTAATCTGATTGATCTGTCCCACAGAACTCTTGAACAAATAGATATACTGAACGGCCAAATGAAGTCTATGGATGTCATGATCGTTGTTCAGAACAACAGTGCAGAATTAATGGAGAAAAACATCAGTGAGATTATTAATCTTGCTCTGGCAGGAGGATTACTGGCTGTACTGATCCTTTGGTTTTTCCTGAGAAACTTAAGACTGGTATCAATCATTGCCATCTCAATTCCTGTATCTGTATATACTGCGTTCAATTTCTTCTATGCTGCAGGTATAACAATCAACAGTCTGACCCTTGTAGGAATGGCTCTTGCAATAGGTATGCTTGTTGACAATTCTGTGGTGGTACTTGAAAATGTTTACCGTCTGGCCGGGGATGGTTTTAGCAATGAAACGGCGGTAAAACAGGGGAGTACCGAAGTACGGAGATCAATATTTGCTGCAACACTAACTACACTCATCATTTTTCTCCCTTTTGTTTTTTCTTCAAACTTTGCCATAAAACTGGTCATAAGAAATATCAGTGTATCAATTATTTCTACTCTGTTAATATCCCTTCTTACAGCTCTGCTCCTCATCCCTATGGCTACCTATTTCCTCCTTTCCAAGAGCAAAAACGGCAAGTCGCAAATCTATCAGAAGCTCTCTGTTCACAACAGACTGATACAGGCATACAGTCTTGTGCTAAAGGCCAGCATGAGACATCCTGCAGTTACTATAATAGGGACTCTCGTATTGTTTTTTTCTGCCCTTCTTATAAGCCTTACCCTAAGCCTGAATAATCCCCGTGAGATTGATACTCCCAGCTTCAGACTCTCTGTAACAATGCCAGCCGGATCAACCCTTTCAGGAACAGATGCTGTTGTTACCCAAATAGAAAACCGGCTTGCTGAAATACCTGAACAAAAAGATATTATTTCCAGGATTGAAGAAGACAGGGCCACTGTCATAATAAACCTGGCAAAAGACTGGAATAAAAACAGTAAACGTGAGCTTGCCGGCATAAAAAATGATATAAGTGAGAAAACAAAAAATATAACCGGGGCTGAGGTAAATCTTGATGAACTATCGGCCAGTGGAGGTTTTATGTCCACAGAAGAAAATTCCGAAGAACAGATGGGAGGTAATATCATGAACCTTCTTGGTCTTGGCTCACAAAATGAAAAGATAATAATTAAAGGTCAGGATTTTGAAAATATGCGCAGACTGGCAGAAGATATTGAAGCCTCCCTGGATAATCTGCAGTCAATAAATAATGTCAGTCTTAATATCCAGTCTGCAAGCCCGGAAGTTCATCTTAATTTCGATATGGATTACATAAACCGTTCAGGCTTCTCCCTCAATGATATCTCTGCAGCCCTCTTAACATTCGGACGTGAATATACATCAGGAGCTACATTCAGTGACGGAACCGACAGCTATTCAATAATACTCAAATATGAAGATGATGAAGGCAGGAGTGATGATAATGACAAGACAATAGATGATCTGATAAACCTTGAAGTATCTTCTTCTGAAGGTTCAATAGCCTCCATGGACGACCTGGCAGATATAATCTATTCTTATGGAATGGGCAATATTCATCGCGAAAACCAGGAAAAGCAGATCACTGTCACCTATGCTTTTAAAGATGAAATAAACGATTCGAAAGAGCTGCTTGAAAACGCAAGAGAAGAAATCGAAAATGTTGTAGCGGCTCTTAATCATTCAACAAGCCTTGCAGTCGAAGTGATACATGAAGAAGATGCCCTCAGGGATTTTTACTCTCCTCTTAAAATTGCCTTTATCCTTATCTTTATGGTTCTTGCTGCAGTTTTCGAATCATTGTGGATTCCTTTCGTACTTCTATTAAGTATCCCTCTGGCTGGTCTCGGTTCAATAATTTCACTTATTCTGACAGATAATTCCCTGCTTAACCTGAACACCCTGATCGGCTTTCTTATTTTACTCGGTATTGTTGTTAATAATGGTATTATTCTTATCGATTATACCAGGGTTTTAAGAAACAGGGGCTACAGACGTTCAAGGGCACTCATGATAGCCGGGATGGCAAGGCTAAGGCCGATACTAATCACGGCCGCAACCACTGTCATTGCCCTTATTCCTCTTGCAATGGGTAAAACTGAATATGTATCGGTAGTCGGTGCTACTTTCGCCATCACAGTCATAGGAGGTCTTGCAATGAGCTCACTTCTGACCCTGGTATTTATTCCAACATTTTATTCAGGTCTTGAAAATTCACTGGAGTGGATTAAATCTCTATCCTGGAAAAACAAAATCATCCAGGGAATCATACTTATATTGCTATTATTCATTATATACAGATTAATAGATAAATTTCTATGGCAGCTCATCACAACGATCCTTGCCCTGATAGTTGTTCCATCAGGAACATGGTTTGTACTCAACAGTCTGAGAAAAGCCAGAGAAACTGTTATTCCCAAAAATGAAAAAATCAGTATCCATATTCAGAGTCTGGTAAAAATATATGACAGGGAAAACAGATGGCAAAGAGAATGGAAAGCCGGTGCCAGGATAAGAGAACGCCTCGGATACAATAACAAATACACTGACTGGAAAGATCTGTCAAATTTATTATGGCAACTGCCGGTTTTTGTTTTCATAATATATTTTACCTACCTCTATCTTAAGAAAGGTTTCTGGATATTTTCTTTCAGTATTGTTACCTGGCTCTTTCTGTCAGGACAATGGAACTCCGTCAGGAAAGTTCTTGCAAATAAATATTCAGAAGAGAAAAACCGTCTGATTAAAACAGTCATAAGAATTTCCGGTTTTGTTGTTATCTGGATCATCCCAATGTGTAATCTTATATTTTTCTACTTAAAATGGAATAATATCGCTACTGTTCTGTTTATAGGATTATTATGGTATTCCTCCCTTATAATATATAAAACAGGGAACAGACTGACGAGAGACAAAACAGATATAAACCGCCTTCAGGGCAGGTTTAAAAGTTTGCGAAAAACTTTCTATAAGGCAGTTGCTTCTGTCCCTATTATCGGCAAAAAGAAAACACCTTTCAAGGCACTTAACTGTATTTCTCTTAACATTGGTAACGGAATGTTTGGTTTGCTGGGTCCTAACGGGGCAGGTAAAACCACTCTTATGAGAATTATATGCGGCATACTGGAACAGAGTTACGGGAAAGTATGGATCAACGGACTGGATACTCAGGAAAAGCGGGAAGAACTGCAGGGACTGATTGGCTATCTCCCTCAGGAATTCGGAAGTTATGAAAACATGACAGCCCATGAATATCTGCATTATCAGGCTATGTTAAAGAATATAACTGATCTGAAAGCCCGTGAAGAAAGGGTTAATTATGTCCTCAGATCAGTTCATATGGAAGAACGCAGGCATGAAAAGATAGGCTCATATTCAGGAGGGATGAAACAGAGAATAGGAATAGCTCTTATCCTTCTGCATCTTCCCAGGATACTTGTTGTTGATGAACCTACTGCCGGCCTGGATCCAAGAGAAAGAATCAGATTCCGAAACCTGCTGGCAGAACTGAGTCGTGAGCGGGTAGTGATTTTTTCAACCCATATTATTGAAGACATATCAAGCTCCTGTAATAAAATTGCAGTCATGGACAAAGGCAAACTCCGATATACCGGCAAGCCTGTTGATATGATCAAAGAAGCGGAAGGACATGTATGGCAATTTTATATTCCGGAAAAAGACTTTGGGAAATTTGTTAAGGAAAATCTTGTAGTACACCATATGTTGGAAGGAGAAAAAATAAGGGTGCGTGTTATTTCTGAATTCAGGCCATGGGAAGAAGCTGTTGCGGCAACACCTAACCTGGAAGATGCATATCTCTGGCTATTGAGAAGAACATAATAATAAAAACATGATCAAAAAAATCTCTAACCTTTTTATTCTTATCCGGATGATGATCTTCTATAATCTGAGGATCATATTTGCGAATAAATTCATGTGGTTTCTTGCCGGATCAATATTTTTTTACCTTGGTTTGTCTGTCTTATATGTTTTCACGAACGACATATCAGAAATGTCCGACCTCTATGGCGTATTTCTTTTTTCGGGCATCCTTCTCGTCTTTTATCCTTCAACCTTTGGAATCCAGAATGATCAGGATGCACGCACCATAGAGATACTTTTCGGTATCCCCGATTACAGATATAAGGTTTGGCTGGTAAGAATAATTCTGATATTTCTTATTGCTTTTGTTATTATGCTGATCTTCACTTTTATCTCTTCTGTCCTGATTGTACGCTTTCCTATTATCCCTGTAACTGTTCATGTAATGATACCAGTTCTGTTTATAGGGATGATGTCATTTATGTTTTCAACCCTTATCAGAAACGGCAACGGGACAGCAGTGGTAATGATTATTTTTGGATTCTTTTTTATGATCCTTGATGACCCTTTGTTAAAAAGCCAGTGGAACCTGTTTCATAATCCATTCAATACAGCTTATGGGGTCAGTGAGGCTACATGGGCAATTATCACTTTGAAGAACCGCATAATTCTTATCACAGCTTCAGTTTTATTCCTTTTAGCTGCCTTATTCAATCTTCAGAGGAGGGAAAAATTTATATAGGGAATTGTCTTTTTTTAAGTATCCCTATCTGCCATTTAAGAACAAAAAGTGTTAGCAGGGAAGATGAAAAATCTGATACAGGTCCCCCCAGCCAGACACCATCAAGCCCTATGAAACGCGGAAGAATAAGAAGGGCAGGGATCAGGAAGAGGACCTGCCGTGTAAGAGAAAGGAATATTGAGAATCTGGCTTTACCTATAGACTGGAAGAAACTGGATGTAACCATTTGAAATCCTACAATGGGAAACACCATGAGGTTTAATCGCATGCCCCGTACTGTCAGACCAATGAGATCGGGACTTTTTGTAAAAGCCCTTGCTATCATTCCGGGAAAGATCTCAGCAAACAGAAACATAAAGCTTGTTACAGCAGTGGCAGCAAACACTGTCATTTTGAAAGCCTTAAGCACACGTTCGGTTTTCAGTGCCCCATAATTATAACCAACTATGGGCTGCATCCCCTGGTTAAGTCCCACTACTACCATTGCAGCAAGATTGGTTATACTGTACACTATACCGAAAGCACCTACAGCCAGATCACCTCCATATCTGCCAAGACTGATATTTATTAATGTTATAACTATACTACCGGCTATAAGCATAAGGAAATTAGACATTCCAATTGAAATAATATCACCTATTATCAATTTCTTAAGCTTCATGTAACCTGGCAGAAAGTGAACAAAACTCTTTCCTTTAACAAAATGTACTACTACAGTGATAGTTCCTGCAATCTGTGACAACACCGTTGCAATGGCTGCACCACGTATACCCCAGCCCAGAAAGAAAATAAAAAACGGATCCAGAATAAGATTGACGCCAACAGTAATGAGGGTAGTAACCATAGCCTTTGAGGGATAGCCTGATGCCCTCATAATATTATTCATCCCAAGATAAAGATGAGTAAAAACAGTGCCGGCCAGAACAACCTGCATATACTCCCTGGCATAGGGAAATGTATCTATACTTGCTCCGAGGGCATACAAGAGCGGTTCAAGAAAAATCAAAGCAATCAGACCTACGGAGATCCCCAGAATGATATTCAACATAACTGCATTACCGAGAATTTGTGTTGCCCCTCTCCTGTCGTGTTGTCCCAGACGTATAGATACCATAGCACTGGCACCAACACCAACCATTGCACCAAAAGCCGCTGTAATATTCATCAGGGGAAAGGTTAAAGCCAAACCCGATATGGCGAGAGGACCTACACCCTGACCAATGAAGATCCTGTCGGTGATATTGTACAATGATGCTGCTGAAGTAGCAATGATAGCAGGCAAAGAATAACTCAGGAGTAACTTACCCAGCTTTTCATTCCGCAGATCATCAGCACTACCTTTCATTATCTTTTCTTATATTTAACCTGCAAAGGAAATATAAATAATCTTCTCCTTCTTTGTTTTTTTAAAATGAGTATCAGGAATTATACACAATATTGCAGAGATTTTGGCTTCGCCGGGTGCTCTCCGGTCCGCGAATACAGAATTAAGAAAAAGAATCATTCATCTGACAGAATAATACCAATGATATGCTGAAAATAATTATTATCTCATCAAGTGTAAGAATAAACAGGAAGAGCCATGTTGTTGCATCATATTTCGAGAATTATCTCTTAGAGAATGATCTCTCGGATGCAGAGATACTTGATCTTAAGAAATACAACTTCCCTCTTTTTAATGAAAGACTTCGTTTTCAGGAGAGTCCTTCACCCGCCACACTCACATTTGCTGAGAAAGTACGTGAAGCTGATGGCGTAATCATTGTAACTCCTGAATACAATGGCGGCTATCCGGCCAGTCTGAAAAATATCATTGATCTGTTAACCGATGAATGGCGTCATAAACCGGTAGCAATATCGACAGTATCTGATGGTATCTTCGGTGGTTCACAGGTAATTACTTCACTTCAGTTTACTCTCTGGAAAATGAAAGCCCTGACTGTTCCTGCTATGTTTCCGGTACCGAGGGTAGACGACCTTTTCAATAAAGACGGTTTGCCTGTAGATAAGTCTGCCCTTGACAAAAGAGCTGCTTCTTTTATTAAAGAACTCTTCAAATGTATTACCGCCGCTAAAGCAGGACCATTATGATGTACGCTAAGGGAATATCCTAATCGTATTAACTTCTATCGTCCCGGGATAGGTGCCCGGTTCAATGAACCATCAGTCTGAAATACAAAGATAAAATCAATGATATCTTCCTTTCTTATTACTTCCTCCTGCAAAACAGATGGAGTATTACAGAAAGCCAGTTCCGAATCTGTAACAAATTCCGCTTTCACTTCAAAGCAGTTGACCCTTGTCAAAGGTTTCAAAACCATTTCTGCTATGCTTATTATGGTAAAACAGCTCTTTCCCCTCCTGATAACGGTTGAACAATCCTATTACTTGCAGCTATCTCGTCTCATCTTGATGTCATTTCTGAAGGAACACCCTTGAAATTACCTATCAGATTACCTCCTCCGGATTCCTGCTCTATTGATAAATTGACAGCAATATAATAATCCCCATCCCTTTTTTCAATAGTGAGAGAACCTGCTGAAAATGACAATCCCTGCGTTTTACCACCCGGATTGGGATAAAACCCTGCAGTAAAACCTTCATTACACGATGCGCCCATAGTGAAAGTGCCTTCAGGTATTGTAGTAACTGCAGAAGTATTATATACTTCAAGTATTATTGCTGCAGAAGGATAAAGAGAAATTTGTATATTAGTCCTGTACATTACATTTTCACACTTCCACAGGCGTGATGGAATATATGAAACTGTTTCAGGTAAATAATCGGCATTATATTCTTCTATTGAACATCCCTCAACTGAAAAAATATTATAGACTTCTCCACCCTCTTTACTACATCCGGCAAATAAAATAATGATCAGGGAAAATGATAACACTGATAAAAAAAATGATTTTGACATAACAGAGTTTTTAATGAATTAAACAAACATTTATAATGAATTTATATCCATCCACCTTGATGAATCAATTTACGAAATTAATAAGACTATGTAGAATAAGATAAGAAATATAATAAAAAACGACATTAGTTGGTAAAAAAAGGGAATCCTTTTAATTTCCCTCTTTAACAGCATACTTGCCGGTTAAGATTATCAGAAGAGTCTGATATTTTTCCTCAGAAAGGCAAGCAGGGTAATGACAGATACAATTATCAGTCCTGCAATGGCTGTAAATGCTATTGTACGGTAATCTTCCTGTCTTTTGATAAATATTCCTGTGAAAGCCCAGATAACTGCCAGTCCGATATAGGGATTATTTAATCTCACTATCGAAACAGAAACAAGAAGAGCTCCGGTAATAATCATAATGATAGTCCAGGTAGCTTCGGGCATACCGAAGCCATTCCAGTTATAATACACCAGAAGTGCAGTGATATTGGCTATTGTTGCTATACATATCCATCCGAGATAAATACCGAAAGCTACCTTTATTAAACCATAGGAAAGGCTTTTTATATGAATATTGATCACTATAAGAGTCACCAGCAGGCCTGCCATCACCAAAACCGAGAGAGGAACTTTCTGATAATGCCATACCACAATCCACAGCGCGTTAAACATGCACGACAATCCGAATAACCAGGATATTTTATCTATTACTTGCTGATCAGAAGCAGTAAATTGAATAATGCAATAAATAATCAAAAGAAGGTATATTAATCCCCATATGGAAAATGTAATCCCTGCAGGGACAAATAAATTAGGAAGAGAATCCGACAACTGTCCTGTGGTTTTATTATTTAAAGGAAGTGCATTTGCCAGATAATTCATTACCAACATTATAATGAAAAACCCAATATTAAGATATTTCGCCATTTTTTTGGTCTTAGAGTTACGATCAGGTATATATATTGTATCAAATATACAAATTTAAATCAAGCAACTTTCATGCTGGATTATTGATTTGGTCATTAACTGTGCCTCATTTACTTAAATTATCACTGAAAATATAAATCCCGGACAAACAGAAGCCTGTTATACAGAAAAGAATATTAAAAGCGTGTTAGGATATTTACAGCAATATTCCTGTTTTAAGAGGTCCTGTGGGCAATATTCAAAAAAAAATGAAGCGTTATGGAAATAACACTAAATAGCTGCATATCTGCTTTCTGTGGATTAAGGACAAGGCTTGATAAACAAGTCTCAGATGCCCGTTTTACCTCACTATTGCAACTTTGGTACAGCTTTTGATGTATAAATAATGAAGAACTGAATCTTCTAATACTTACAAAAATGAAAAAGCTAATAACCACATCAATTCTCGCAGTCCTGGTCGCCCTCGCGACCACAGTTAAGGCGCAGGATTATCCTGAAGAATATCTGGGACTGCCCGGAGACAATCTGAATCTTTATGCAGTGATGAAGCTATTCCAGGAATCAGAAACACTTGAAGCATTTGAGAGAAATCTTAATGACGAGAATTCCAGGATAAATAACCTGGATCTTAACGGAGACAACTACGTTGATTACATCACGGTCACTGACTATCCTGATGGGAATGTCCACTCAATAGTGTTAAGGGTAGCCCTTGACCGGAAGGAGAGTCAGGATGTTGCAGTCTTTGTTGTAGAGAAGTTCTCTGACGGTTCTGCCCAGATACAGCTCATTGGTGATGAAGCTCTGTACGGTAAGAATTACATCATAGAGCCCATTTACAATGAAACACCAAATCCTGGTTACATGGGAAGATCAACAGGAGCAGCCAGAGTGACAAATGTAACAGTGGTAAATACCACACCTTATCAGGTATCTTTATGGCCGGTCATAAGGTACATTTACATGCCAAACTACGTTATCTGGCGCTCATCATGGTACTGGGGTTACTACCCTTCTTACTGGCGTCCATGGAGAGCACACTACTGGCACTACTACTACGGTTATCACTACAACTGGTACCACCACTACTACAGACATTACCGCCACTGGGATTACCCAAGATATGCCAGATACAATGACTTCTACTATAACAGAATACGGGTTTACTCTCCGGTTGTGGTAGTAAACATAAACAAAGGTAATTACAAGAATACATATAACAGACCTGAACAGAGAAGGGAAGGAGAAGTACTCTTCACCAAATTACACCCGGATCGCACCAGGAGAACAGCCACAAATACAGTGATGGTTAGAGAAAGGAGAACCTCTGCCGATCAGAGAGCTGCCAACAGCAGGGCTTCAAACACTGAGAGAAGGAGTATCTCCGATCAGAGATCGTCAGGCAATGCCTCAACTAACAGGGAAAGAAGAGTTGCGACTGAACAGAGGTCTGTCAACAGCCGGGCAGCCAATACTGAAAGAGGAACCGTCTCTAATCAGAGATCCACTAATGATACACGGGTAAACAGGGAAAGTCGGACTCCTTCAGCAGAACAAAACAGGGTACAGTCGTCTGCAAGAAGCAACTCACAGGGTACTTCCCGCGAAACAAAGGCTACTCCGGAACGCAGTACAGTAAATACCAACAGCCGGCAAAGTACCGTAAACAGATCAACAAATACCCAGAACAGTTCAACACCGAGAGTTACTACTCAGCCGGCCCGGGCAAAACAACCAGCTTCTACCCCTTCCAAGAGCTCTTCCACCAGAGCCAGTTCAGGTAACAGCTCATCATCAAAGAGGGCAGTAACAAGAGCTACCAGATCTCAGCCGGCCAAAAGTAAAACAGTAACAAGATCAAGCCGGTCATCTTCAAAGAGCTCCGGCTCAGTAAGCAGCAGGACATCGGCAAAGAGTGAAAAAAGTTCGGAGAGGAGTAGCAACAGCTCCCGCAGAAGATAAAGTAACTGTCAAGTGGTTAGGATAAAGCTTTAAGGAAGCCGTCTCATTATAATGAGACGGCTTTTTTTTATATAATTCTTTAGCATGTGCGAGGGCTAAGCGAAAAAGGCTTGAACCACACACTGTTGTGTATCATCTCCCATTTATTTCAGATATATTTGATCAAAAGGGGACATCCTTTTTGAAATCAGGCCTGTAAGTAAGATAACTATTCATATCCTGTAACCATCCATTCCTGAAACCCAGCTTTTTCATGTAACAAACAACTGATCCATACTCTTCCTTGTATAAGGGTCTGTTAAGTAAGGTGTGATCACTAACCCCCGGCGTAGGGTAATACTGTGACATAAGAGATATACTTACTCCTGGAGATAGCTCCTCTGCAATAGTCTCAAGCACTTTCATGCTTTCTTCTGCATGGCCGGGCAATACAAGATGTCTGATCAGGATGCCGTTTTCTGCCCTTCCCTCCCTGTCTGTTAGCAATAAAGATCCTTTCTGATAATACATTCTTTGCAGTGCTCTGAGTGCAACTTCAGGATAATCAGAAGCATCAGAATATTCCTTTGCTATTGAACTACTCACATATTTATAATCAGGAAGATAAACATCAATCATCCCGTCCAGACTGTCAATAACTTCCGGTTTATCATAAGCATTTGTATTATATATTGTCAGCGGCCTCAGGCCCCTGTCATGCAAGCCTCTGATAAGAGCTTTTACCTGAGGTACAACATGAGAAGGTGAAACAAAACCAACTGCCCTGACACCGTCAGAAAGGATCCTTTCAATCTCATCAAGGGCTTCCTGGTAAGAATATTTGCTTCTGAAAAATGATGAAGATGGTCTGCTTATATCATAATTTTGGCAATAAATACAACGAAGATTACATCCCGAAAAAAAAATATTACAAATACCCATTTCTCCGCTTACCGGAGGTTCTTCTCCTTTATGAATGCAAATGGAAGCGATATTCATACCCGCATCAAGTCCGCAATAACCTGCATTACCACTGGTCCTGTCGGCCCTGCACTCCCTGGGACAAAGGTTACAGGATGAAAACAGTATCTTTTCTTCCTTTGTATAAATATCTTCCAACATCATCCGCAAAGATGTGAAAATAATATTATTCTATTGAAAGCTTGTTATTTCCAAAACCTTAATTATCTTTGCATCAATTAAGAGGGGAATTGAGCCTAGGGGACCGGAGTCCCCTATTTTATTATCCCAAATTGGGTATGATTGACAAAAACGACATAGAAAATATTGTAAATGAATACATTGAAGGGAAAGGTATTTTTCTTGTTTCTGTCAAAGTAAGCAGTGCCAACAGGATTTCTGTCTTTGTTGACACTGACAGGGGAATAACGCTTGAAGAATGTGTTGAATTGCATCGTCATATCGAGAAAAGCATTGACCGCGATCAGGAAGATTTCGAACTTCAGGTTTCTTCTCCCGGGCTGGATATGCCCTTTATGGTTCTTGAGCAATACCGAAAGAATATTGGTAAGAATGTTGAAGTAGTCAATAAAGAAGGAGAAAAATTCTCAGGTACGCTTAAGAATATAACAGAAGGAGGTTTTGAACTTGATACAGAGGTTCGTATAAAAGGCAAAAAGAAAGAATCGCGGGAGCTATCCTTCAATTTTGACCAGGTAAAAATGACAAGAGAAATTTTAAAAATTAAGTAAAATAATAGGGTTTTAACCAGATGGAAAATGTTAATTTAATCGACACCTTCTCGGAATTTAAAGAACTGAAGAACATTGATCGTCCCACAATGATGAGTGTTCTTGAGGATGTCTTCAGAGGGATGCTTGCCAAGAAATATGGATCGGCTGATAATTTTGACATTATTGTCAATATAGACAAGGGTGACTTCGAGATATGGAGAAACAGAGTTGTGGTTGAAGATGAAGAACTCACAGATCCAATAACACAGATACCTCTGTCGGAAGCAAAAAAGATTGATGAGGATTATGAAGTGGGAGAAGAGGTATCCGATGAAGTGAAATTTCTGGATTTTGGCAGAAGGGCTATCTTATCTTTACGACAGAATCTCACAGCACGTATTCTGGATCTTGAAAAAAATAATATCTATATAAAATACAAAGACAGGATCGGAGATATAGTCACAGGGGAAGTATACCAGGTATGGAAGAGAGAGATACTGGTACTGGATGACGACGGGAATGAGCTGATGCTCCCAAAAAGTGAACAGATACCCAGTGATCACTTCCGCAAGGGAGACACTATAAGGGCTGTGGTAATAAAAGTAGAAATGCGTAATAATACGCCTTTTATTATTCTAAGCCGCACATCACCTGTTTTTCTTGAAAGGCTTTTTGAACTTGAAGTTCCGGAAATATTTGACGGCTTGATAACCATAAAGAAGATTGTACGAGTACCCGGAGAAAGGGCCAAGGTAGCAGTTGAATCCTATGATGAAAGGATTGATCCCGTAGGTGCATGTGTAGGGATGAAAGGATCCAGAATACATGGGATTGTAAGGGAACTGCGAAATGAAAATATTGATGTAATAAATTATACTTCCAATAATCAGCTCTTCATTCAGAGAGCACTCAGCCCGGCCAAGATCACTTCAATTAAACTCATCGAAGAAACCAAACATGCTGAAATATATCTTAAGCCCAATGAAGTGTCGCTGGCTATCGGAAAAGGTGGTCTTAACATCAAACTCGCCAGTCAGCTTACAGGTTATGAAATAGATGTCTACAGAGAACCGGGAGGAGAAGATGAGGAAGATGTTAACCTTGAAGAATTCAGTGACGAGATTGAAGAATGGATCATCGAAGAATTCAGAGCAATAGGGTGCGACACTGCAAAAAGTGTTCTCAGCCTCTCTATCAATGATCTTGTCAAAAGAACTGATCTTGAAGAAGAGACAATTAAGGAAGTAATAAATATTTTAAAAGCTGAATTTGAGTAATAAATAATAATCTCAATCAAAGATTTAAAAAGTCAGGGTATATATATGACAGAAGACGTAAAGGTAACGAGATTAAGTAAGGCAGCACGTGAGTTTAACGTTGGAATATCCACAATAATTGAATTCCTTCACAAAAAAGGGTTCAATCTTGACCCCAATCCAAACACTAAACTTCCTCCTGAAGCCTATATGTTACTTGTAAAAGAGTACAGTACTGACATTAGTGTAAAAAAGGAATCTGAAAGACTTATTCTCAGAGACCTTAACAGAAACAAAGAAACCCTGTCGATAGACGATGTAGCTGATAAAACCCCTGCTGAAGAACCTGAAAAGGAAGAAGAAGTTATTGTAAAAGATTCCTCCGTAATAAAAAAAGGTGTTGATATTAAAACCGAGATCACAAAACCTGATATTAAACTTGTCGGTAAAATTGATCTTGACAAATCAGCCAAACCTGCCGGGGAAAAGAAAACCCGTCCCCTGGACGAGTCTAAAGAGAAAGCTGAAGTAAGTGAGGGAAAAGAAAAAGAAAAAAAGGAAGAGAAAGAAAAATCCAAAGAGACAGCAGAGGTTGAGGATAAAAAATCAGCTATAGATTTACATATAGTTGGCAAGATTGATCTTGACAGTGATAAAAAGGACGCGAAGAAAACCGATACTGAAGAAGTATTAAAAGAGGAAAAGAAAGAGAAAGAACCTGAAGAAAAAGAAAAGAAAGTTACGAAAAAGAAAGTTCAGGAAAAAGCTGTAGAGCCGAAACCTGAACAGACAGAGAAGCAGGAAAAAGCTGATGAAAAGGAAGCAAAAGCACCAGATCAGGAAGCAGTGCCACCAGAGCTTTACAGGACTGAGACCAGGAAACTGTCAGGACCGACAGTGGTAGGAAAGATTGATCTGCCTCCCGAAGAGAAGAAGAAACAGCCTTCAGCCCAACCTGTAAAAATCAATACTGATCCTGAATATCGTAAGAAGAAAAAGAGAAAAAGGATTACAAAGGAAAAAGACCAGGCATCTGTTGTAAAACCTGATTCATCAGATAAAAAAGATAAAACCGGTAAGCGTTCTTCAAAGAAAAGGCCGGTCAGAGCAGAAGTCGATGAAGAAGAGGTACAGAAACAGATTAAAGAGACCCTTGCCAGACTGACCACTAAAGGTAAGTCAAAAGGATCGAGATACCGTCGTGAGAAAAGGGATGCCATAAGCCAGAAGCACAGGGAAGAAGAAAATCAGCTGGAACAAAGTAAAAATATACTTAAAGTAACGGAATTTGTTTCTGTTAATGAACTGGCAATTATGATGAACGTGCCTGTCACTGATATCATTTCCACATGTATGAACCTGGGACTCTTCGTTTCCATCAACCAGCGTCTTGATGCAGAGACGATGTCTATTCTGGCTGACGAATTTGGTTATAAAGTGGAATTTGTAAGTGCAGAGCTCCTTGATGCTGTGAGAGAAGATGAAGACAGTCCGGAAGAACTTAAGCCCAGACCTCCTATTGTCACTGTCATGGGGCATGTCGATCATGGAAAAACCAAATTACTTGACTATATAAGGAGAACGAATGTTATTGCAGGAGAAGCAGGAGGAATAACACAACACATAGGTGCCTACGCTGTTAAACTCGATGATAAACGTCAGCTTACTTTCCTTGATACTCCGGGTCATGAAGCCTTTACTGCGATGCGTGCCCGCGGTGCTCAGATAACTGATATTGCTATAATTGTTGTTGCTGCCGATGACGGAGTGATGCCACAGACAATTGAAGCAATCAACCATGCCTCAGCAGCAGGTGTCCCTATCGTCTTTGCCATAAATAAAATAGATAAACCTACAGCTAATCCTGAAAAGATTAAAGAAGCTCTGGCCAATATGAATTACCTGGTTGAAGACTGGGGGGGTAAATATCAGTCACAGGAAATATCGGCCAAGGAAGGTCTTAATGTAGACCTCCTGCTCGAAAAGGTACTTCTGGAAGCTGAAATGCTTGATTTACACGCTAACCCCGACAAAATGGCAATAGGTACCGTTATTGAATCCTCTCTTGATAAAGGCAGGGGGTACACTGCCACTATACTGGTAAAAGCCGGAACACTCAGAATTGGTGATATAATGCTGGCCGGAAGTTATTTCGGACATATAAAAGCAATGTATAATGAAAGGGGCCATAAAATAACAGAAGCCGGCCCTGCAATGCCGGCACTTATCCTTGGTTTAAACGGTGCACCTCAGGCTGGTGATAAGTTCAATATAATGGAAAGCGACAAAGAAGCAAAGGAAATAGCTAATAAAAGAGTCCAGCTTCAGAGAGAACAGGGATTACGTACACAGAAACATATTACCCTTGAAGAAATAGGAAGAAGAATTGCTATTGGCAACTTCCAGGAATTGAACATAATTGTTAAAGGCGATGTGGATGGATCTATTGAAGCCCTCAGTGATTCATTGATCAAGCTGTCAACACCTGAAATCCAACTCAATGTAATACACAAAGCTGTCGGACAGATATCAGAATCTGATATCTTACTTGCAGCAGCATCAAATGCCATAATAGTGGGATTCCAGGTCAGACCTTCCCTGAATGCACGCCGGCTGGCTGAAAAAGAAGAGATTGATATCAGATTATATTCAATTATTTACAATGCCATTGAAGAGATAAAATCTGCAATGGAAGGTATGCTGTCTCCGGAAGTTAAAGAAGAGATAGTAGCTACCCTTGAGGTCCGCGAACTATTTAAGGTAACAAAAGTGGGAACTGTGGCTGGTTGTTATGTAAAAGAAGGAAGAATAACAAGAAACACCCCTGTACATATAATCAGAGACGGTATTGTAATTTATTCCGGAGAACTTGGGTCCCTTAAACGCTTTAAAGATGATGTAAAAGAAGTGTCAAGCGGATACGAATGCGGACTGAATATCCAGAATTATAACGATCTGAAAATAGGAGACATCATTGAAGGATACAAAGAAGTAGAGATCAAAAAAACCCTATAATAACTCCTTATATTTCTCAGCAGTGAGAAGTGTTTCAATTTCTGAAGGATCAGTAAGCCTGATCTTTATCATCCATCCGTCTCCATAGGGATCTTTATTGATTGCTTCCGGGGTGTTTTCAAGAACAGGATTCAACTCAAGTATTTCACCTGATACAGGCATGAACAGATCTGAAACAGTTTTTACTGCCTCAACTGTTCCAAAAACATCTTCCTTTTTCAGAGTCTCACCCACTGTCTCAATCTCAACAAATACTATATCTCCAAGCTCCGACTGAGCAAAATCAGTTACCCCGACAAAAGCATCTTCTCCTTCAACGCGAAGCCATTCATGATCTTTTGTGTATCTTAAGTTATCAGGAATATTCATAGGTTTTATTATTTTAAAAGTTTATTATTTATGACCACCATTCAAATTTATGTTTTTTTTTCAATTCTCACGGAAAAATAACTTAAATAAATCCTTTCTGAATTCATTGTACGAGTGTAAATTTCAAACTGAATCCCACATCAGTATTTGATGTCGGATAAGTATTCGCCACAAAAGGATCATTCATCGTATGATCGGCATAGAACTGAAGATTAAACCTGTCACTCAGAACATAATCAGCTGTTATTCCTGCTGTAAATATTTTTTGTCCGGCTACAGGCTGATTAACATCTTCAATAAGTTTTCTGGTAACTGTCCTGTTGTCTCTTATCGACAGGTCAAACCTCAGATTAAGATCACTTTCCAGAGCTCTCTGTCTTCCTCCTGTCCTGAGTATTATCTTCACATCATCAAACCTGTACCCGGCACCAATGATCAGTTCATTTATCCTTGAATCAGATATCTGATTATTTGAAAAGTTAAGAGATACCATACGTGATTTTTTTATCTCAATTCTAGTGGTAAGACTGTTTCTCCAGTTCATATCCACATTTATCAGAGGGCTGAATTGTTCATTCAGTGAAATCGCATTAATCTCAAACTGTTGTACAAAATTATTCTGCATATCCCTGATGCTGCTAATCCCGTCATCATTCTCAAGGTATCCCATATTTGTTGTATACGAACCTATCTGGTAAGTACTTCTGTACTGATGGGAAATACTTATTGATCTGAACACTTTCTGAACAAAATCAAATCTGGAAAAACCATCGAAAGTAACTCTCCAGTTTGGCATCATTCGGAGAGCTGAAGGGAAGGTTTCGAGTGATACTTTATCCGGATCGCTTTTTGTATATGCCGCGATAAATGCAGGTATCATAACTTCACGCGATGTCCTGCCATACCCACTTTTAAAATCTTCTCCGACAGGCTCTCCGGTTAAAGGATCTTCATTAGGATTGTATCCGGGATCTGCCATGGATCTTTCTTCAGCTCTTCTCCTGGATATAATGATCAGATTTTCCTTAAAGGCTTCAAAAGTTGGAGATACATAATCGTTGGTCTTTGATATTTTTTCAAAGGCTGTACCCCATGATATAACTGATATTGAAAATGTTCCGTTAATATTTCTGTTTCTGGTACTATCAGGGAAATTTCCATTTCTGTCGGCAACATAATACAAGCTTGCCAGCTCCTGAAATCTTCTGTCGGCACTTACATCTATTCTCATACCGGGGAAAGGTTCAATAGTGGCACGTGCCGATAAATCGAACCGGTTATTGTATGAAGCGGGAGTATTAAGCATTGTATCTTTGGTTATCCAGCCTCTGTTCATAGCTTTATCAAAGAAATTTCTGTCGTTGTACCCCAACACAAAAGGCCATCCCGGAGCAAGCATCTCATCTTCATTTGACATTCCGAGGAACTTACTTGCAGGCAGATAACCGGGCAGAAACTGACCCTGAGAACTTGTGTAACTAAGGCTTACCGACCTGATCCCCATCAAAGCCCTTACAAAATACTCTCCCGCAATTATTGCAGGACTGCGTTTCACCGGGACCTGTCCTTCTATGGTTATAATAGCTCCATCAACAGCTTCTGATGCTGTAAAATGGACTCTGTTTTCATTTATTATCTCAATTATTCCCTTTACCTCCTCCCCTGTTTTTCTTGCTATCCTGACTTTTACATCCCTGGTACTCAGATTATGTACTATTGATCTCACAACATCAGGTCTTATATTGACATTTTGCCTGGTGTATGTTTCCGTCCTGTACTCAGGCGTCATCCTTGCTGATGCCCCCGGTCGGGTATTGGTTTCAATATTTTTCAGAAACTTCGACTTTGAGTAAAGAGAAGACAAATTTGCCATTGCTGTAAAGGTCAGCTGACTGTTGTTCCTGATCGTATTGCCAAGATTAATATTCAGACTGTCAGGATAAACAGCTCCGGCCTGCCATGTATAATCAGCCCCGTAACGCGCTGTTGAACTCAGCCAGGAAAGTAAAGGCAGTTTATTTATCGGAAGGTTGTAATTAACATTTATATAATGATTATAACTGGTATTACGTCCGAAATTTTTTATATTATGTACAATTGAATCACGCCATATCTCATATTCACTTTTGTATCTGTTCCTGTCAACGCCTCCTTCCGGTTCATCTATACGTGCAATGTTGGTAGCAGTAAAATCAACTTTCAGCTGCCGGGTAATATCATATTTAACATCATACATTCTTGTCCAGAGGAAATCCTTTTTGAAAGTCGGAGATATTTTAAGATTGGGATTGTTGATATTTCTTGTTGTAACCTCATTGTAAAAACGCGAAAAATCGTTACGTATAGTAATGCTTCTGGGAAAGACATAAAAGTTAAAATCTTTGATGATCCTGAAAACAGATGCATTCAGGAACCTGACATTCTTAAAGGGAGTTATGTTGGCCGGAGATCCGTTATAGTTATAATTAAGGCTTGCCCTGTGATTCTTTTCTACATCGATCTCTGTCTTTGTATTTGTACTGTATATCTCATTATATGCATAGTTGACACTCAGGTTGGAAATATCCCAGGGCTGCGATTTTTTCTCACCTTTTTTTTCTATCCCTGCATTACTGACAGTAATTGTTTTTCTTCTGGTATAATCTTCCGCTATAGACTTTATTGAATCTCTCACCTCTTCAGTCGGAGCTTCATCTATTGCATCCGACAGAAGAATATCCGGGTCAAGGGGGTTATACTGGGGCTTAACTCTTGATTCAGAAAAACCCACATAAACGGGTAATCTGACACCGGTTTTCTCAGGGAAAAACTTCCCAAGCTCAAGTGTTGATGAAAGGTCGTATTCTGTAAACTCTTCCTTACTTCTTTCGTTTACACTTTTTTCAATACTACCCCATCCTGGTGTACTTGCCTGCCCTACCAGATCGACACTTCCCAGATCTGCCAGCCTTGCCTGTAAATGCCCTTTTGCAGCCCAACCTCCATCTTCAATGAATTCGCTTAATCTCAACTCATTAACCCATACTTCTCCCGACTTGCGGTTGCCATCATCAATATTTGGATTCCTTGTCTTAATAGGATTCCTCACACCTACCATTATCACTTTCACATTACTCAGATTAGGATTACCTGAAACATAAACCTTGTTTGGTCCGTCAGAAAAAGCAAAAACATCAGATACAGAAAGGGAGGAACCCTCTTCCTGCATTTGTCTGTTTCGTTCTTTCTTTGCGTCCTGTAAGATAGTAAGATCAATGTTGAACTCGTTTTCCTCAGGCCAGACCAGGGCACGTGATTCCTGCGAATTATTGTCGTAAATGCCTGGAGGTGTGAGCTTCAGGGGGACCTCATACTCATAGAAATTGCTTTTATAATCTGTACCTATTCTGATAAATGCTGTCAGCTGATCATCATATAGAGGTTCTCCGATAACAGCTTCAGCATGTACTTCCATCCTTAATCGCCTGTATTGGCGCATATCCAGATTAACATTCTTGTAAGCTGCACGGGCATCGCCATCTTCAAGATCCTGGACTTTCATAACCATCGACTGTTCATTAAGCTGCCTCAACTGCGGATTGGAAGGATCCACTATACGATCAAAGCCCGGAGGCAGCACATAATTTACAGGGATTTTACCGGCATTCTCTTCAATACTCACTGAACTGATCTCGAAAGTCCCGTCATTAACTTCAGGAACAGTGATCCTTTCTCCTCCCTCCATGAATGCAATATTGTATTTTCTCCATTCAGCCCTCACCAGATTCAGCTCGGCAAAACGCATTATAACAGGTTCTCTGAAATTAGTCAGGAACATCCTCATAAAACGTATAGACTTAAAATCGCTTATTGTACCTACTATTTTCTCATAATCAGTTATCGGTATTTTAAACTGGTACCATTTAACCCTTGAATTATCGCCGTTAGGAAAAGTAACCTCATGTTCAATCTCATCGACAATAAAATTAGATCCAACCTTCATTTCAGAAGGCCTCATACTGAGCCTGTACTGATAATAACTCTCTGTCTCATTCAGTGTATTGTCACGGTTAACATCTTCCATATCGGGTATAGTGGAACCAGATGTAGGATACGATTCATCTGACATTTCAGAAGTAGGAGAGTTGCCATCCGGACCGTTGTATTTTTTATACCTTTCAAGAATACTTTTTTCCTCGAAGTCATAATCTGACCCGCGGGAATAATGAAAATCATCACTTGAAGGATCTTTCAATATCTCAGTATAAGCATCCTCATTAAGGATCATCATTGAACGTTCCAGATAATCACTGAAAAAAGACTGTTCATCTACATTTCCCAGTCCATCAAGTCCGACATCCTGGTATTGCCTTGACTCAGAATCATTATCAAATGCATTAACCACAGACTGAACAGTGGGCACCCTGCCCCAGGCAGTGGTGTCAACATTCCTTACCTCGGCGGTTCCCGGTAATCCGTGTTCAAAACTTTTCCTGGAATCTCTCAGAATATCTTCCGACACATTACCCAGATTAATGTACAGGTCACCTCCGTTGTGATCAGTACTCTCGACAAAAGGATCCATTAACCAGAATTCAATATACTGAACATTGGCAGTTTCAAAGTCGCTCGTTAAGACCTCTCTCATAAAACCACCCCACCGGGATTCCGGGTCATTAAGCTTCCCTTCGGGATTCATCCCTTTTGAAAAGGGGCCGGGATCAGTGTCATAGTTGTAAGGCCCTTTTTCTTCAGGATAATATGCTACATTCAAAACTGAGAGAGTGGTAGGTATCCCTGTTGTACTTTCTTTATTCGGGAAAATCTCATTTTCATATACTTCCCTTACAAAATGGCTGGACTGTTCATCAGGATTCTTTTTAATATGATCGGGAGTTGAAGATCCATTTCTTAAAAACAATGGATCAATAACATACCATGCAAGTTTCGCCCTGTTGAAACCACTCGTCAGATCATTGTTTAAAACAGCCTCGGGAAATAAAGCGTCCTGTCCCCGGGGAATACTTGACAGAGTCCATGAATTAAAAGACTTCAGATCCAGAGGTATCTCACTCGATTCAAAATCATCTATATATGAGTTTCCAGAACTGGAAATAGCTTTGGAATGACCCGGGACAAGATGGGCAAATTCACCGAAGAATGAAATTGTTGAAGGAGTCTTGGTCTCAAGCAGGGGTATCTTATCAATAATATTCGTAAGTGCTTGTGATTGTGTCCTGTAAGATGTGTTTAGTCCCCATATGGTGTTGGATATTGGCTCCTCTCCGTAAACAACCTTCTGGGTATATGGTCGTTCGGTAAGATGTAAAACAGTACCTCCTATATTGAAATTATCTGAAAATTTATAATCAAAATGGGTTCCTACAAGTGTTTTTGTCTGAAAACCAAAATACTGATTACTTTCAAGAGATACCTGAATAGGAGTGGATGATTCGAGCAGGGAAGCATTTATTATTGTCACTGATCCAAGATTATAATCCACAGTATAATCCACATTTTCTGTAAGAGTGACCCCTCCGGCAGTGACCTTGACTGATCCGGCAGGAATATTCACTGCATTCAGACTTATTTCGGAACTGACAGCCGAAGAGAATTGTCCGGCCATTTTGAATTTGTTCTTTTCGGCCATCTGCTGTGCCACTGTTCTGGTTGAATCATACAACTCCTGAAAGACATACTTATCAGCAATAAGGTCATTCCCTATTTGTTGTCTGAGATGACTCCCGAAAGGTTCTATAACAGGAAATATTATTTTCCCCCTGCTCATATTGACTGTTACTCCGTCGATAAAATCAAAATATCCGTCAGGTTTCCAGTCAAGCTGAGAATTAAGATTATCCAGCCCCATAACCTGAAGAAGCACTTTTTCGGAAAGTTTTCCTTCAGGAAGATAATTGATGGCATTCCCTGTTTTATCATCTTCATAAAGAACATTTAACTGGAAGTTACCACTCTCCAGCTTCCCGGCTCCCAGGGAATAGATATTTTTCATCATGAGATCCCATGTGGGGTATTTCGGACTGAGGGTAGTACCTTTGACAAGTTTCAACATCAGTGTCTGGGGAGCATCAATACCATCAGAGGAAAACTCCCCGACCTTATATACCTGTCCATTGAGAGTATATTCAAAAGCAACGGCCAGTACTTCATCGGTGTTTAAGGCAGTATTCAGTGAAATATATCCGAGCTGTCTGTTAATAGTGTATTCCCTCTCATTCAGTTTCCTTGCATTCTCAATTTTTTCATAATCCCTTCCAATCTGAAAGCCCGGATATAATACGTTAAAAACATCTGTAACCCTATCAACATTTCGGATACCCGAATAACTTGTGTTTAGTTGTCCGTATAGCTGGTTGGTATTATTATCAGGATAGAAAGGAGAGCCTGAGACAGCCTGAAATTCTGGCACATCGTTGAATATATGGTTACTGTTTTCTGCAAGATCAGTAAAAGCAACTATATTCCGGGCCTGGTCATAACTGCTTGTCTTATTGGTAATCCATATTTCAATCCTTTCAATATTGATTCCTGAACTGATACTAGGAAGGTTTTTAAGGGAAGCATCGTAAATGTCTCTGAAATACTGTGACAGGAAGAAATGTCTGTTAGCTTCATAATCATCAGCATATATCTCAAACTCAGTCACCTGAGCCCCTCCTTTTGCTGTTATCACTGAAGACTCCCCTTTCTGCTGGGAGAGCACTGTTGTAACCGTCATCTTGCCAAACTGCATCTCTGTTTTTAAACCAAACAAACTGTGACTACCTGTAATAAGAGTTCCTGTAAGGGGAAGAGTAACATCCCCGGCTTCCACACTCTTCAGTATTTCGTCTTCCTTACCGGCATACTGCAGTTTGGTACGGTTCTCGAAATCAAACATTGCGTCAGTGTTATAATTGATTCCAAGCTCCATCTTATCACCTATTGTACCGGTAACATTCATCTGAATCTTCTCTTTGAAATCAAAAGTCGGAATAGTCCTCAGTTTTTCAGATAAGGTAGGATTATCCGTTTTGGAGACATTAATACCAAAGATCAGTTCAGCGGAACCCTGGGGAACAATATTTATTATATTGCTGCCGAATATCCTGTCAAATGTCTCACCTCCTATTTCAATCTGAGGTATGAGAGAAGAACGGAACCCTGCTTCTTTCCCGGTTATTCTGGACTGCCAGTAATCTTCCATAGCTCTTCTGTATTCATACCTTCGGAATTCATCAGGACTCATACGTAAGGGGGCTCTGTAGTCAAATGAACCCACTTTCTGATAGATGATATACTCATCTTTTTCAGGGTCGTAGCTGACTGAATAACTGATATTTGATGGATTATTGAGAAAGAGAGGGGATTCTGAAGTTGATATCCATGGATATCCCGGGACATCATCTATTTTAAGTATTGATTTGCCTGTTGTGTCATCTGGGGCCCGGGCAGGAACCTGCCCTCTTGCTTCTCCCGGATATAATATAAAGGGAAAGCACAGTGTAAGATATAAGATTACCAGAAGATTTCTATTTGATTTCCCTGATCCCAATCCGGCTTATGTTCTGTATTACAAGTTTTTAAGCGCTTTCCTTATCAAGTCCTCCACTGTCAGGTCTTTTTCTTCTCTGGCAAGTTTTTCAAGGACTTTTACGACAGCGCTTTTG
This sequence comes from Bacteroidota bacterium, assembly GCA_012729475.1. GTDB lineage: Bacteria > Bacteroidota > Bacteroidia > Bacteroidales > VadinHA17 > LD21. Next base: position 9,351 of record JAAYDB010000068.1, on the reverse strand, counting down.
GCAAACCCAAGCATAACTAATGCTGATAACGCCTCGTTGCGATTAGTATTGTCCGGAGAAGTAAATATTTCACTAGTTCCTACAGGTTTGCCAAGCTTGTCTTTCAGATCCACAACTATCCTCTGTGCACTTTTTAATCCTATTCCCTTAATACTCTTCAGAATATTGACATCTGACGATAAGATTGCCTTTTCTATCTCCTCAGGAGTCAGAGAAGATAACATCATTCTGGCCGTTCCGGCCCCTACCCCTGACACAGAAAGGAGTAACCTGAAGATATCCCTTTCTTTCTTATCTATGAAACCAAATAACTGGTGACTATCTTCCCTGATTATTTCATGAACAAGTATCCTGCACTCATTTTTGCCTTCCAGGCCTGTATAGGTATTGAGTGAGATATTTAAATAATATCCTATGTTACCGGCCTCAATAATGAGGTAAGTAGGAGTGGTGACCTGTATTGTACCTTTTATGTAATCGATCATAAATGAGGTTCTGTATGGTTTATTTCCGGAGGTAATTCATCTGTTTTATCGGAATGGGTATCAATATCCTGATGTTTCAGTGGGTTCGTCGATATTTCGTCATACATCATCCTGTTTTTACAGATACTGCATGCCAGGTATATTGCCTGCCGGAAGGAATTTTCATTAGCTTCTCCTTTCCCCGCAAGTGAAAAGGCTGTTCCATGCACAGGAGAAGTCCGGATAAAAGGTAAGCCGGCAGTATAGTTAACACCCGAGTCGAAAGATAAAGCTTTAAAAGGGGCCAGGCCCTGATCATGGTACATAGATATTATTCCGTCAAATCTGATGAATGAACCGGATCCGAAGAAGCCGTCTGCAGGGAATGGCCCGTAAGCCATAATGCCTTCCTTTTCTGCTTCTGCTATTGCAGGAATAATGATATCTTTTTCTTCATTCCCCAGGAGGTCATCTTCACCTGCATGAGGATTAAGGCCGAGGACGGCTATCTGAGGTTTCCTTATGGCAAAATCTCTTATCAACGACTGGTTCATTATCCTTATCTTGCTCATAATAGCCTCAACAGTGATCATTTCCGGCACTCTGGCAATAGGTACATGATCTGTAACAAAGCCTATCCTCATATTTTCACTGATCATGAACATCAGGACGTCCTCAACTCCTGCCTTTGCCTTAAGGTAATCGGTATGGCCTTTAAAATTAAATTCTTCCGACTGAATATTTTTTTTATCTATCGGAGCTGTAATAAGAACATCTATTTTCCCTGAGCGCAGATCTTCCACTGCTTTTTCGAGTGATATGAAAGCAGCTTCACCTCCCTGGGTAGTAACTTTGCCAAGTTCTACCCGTGCATTGTCATCAAGACAATTGATCATATTTGATTTTCTGGGATTAGCTTCTTCCGGCGTTCTTATATTATTGAAACTGAAATTAGTGATATTAATAGCTTTACGATGATAGGCGGCAACTTTTGGCGAACCATAAACTATAGGAACGCAAATATCGTTTATCAGCGGATCACTCAGAGCTTTAATAATGATCTCATAGCCAATTCCGTTTATATCGCCGTGTGATATACCTGCCAGTATCGGTTTAGTATTCATGGTTATTATTTGCTTTTATTGTTTTATTTCTGCGTATTTTCTCAGGAAAGTAGCCAGTAACCTCAATCCCGATCCGGGGCCTTCTTTTAGTCTGTAATGATCATCATCCTTTAGGAGTCCCGTGCCTGCAATATCAAGATGAATAAAAGGATAATCAGTAAATCTCTCCAGGAATTTCCCTGCTGTGATAGCACCGGCTTCACGTCCTCCTACATTCTTTACATCAGCAATATCCGATTTGATCATCTCACCGTATTCATCCCAGAAAGGCATTTCGGCTATCCTTTCATACACCTCATTGCCTGACTCTTCGAGCAATGAGATATATTCTCTGCCGGCATTTGACATAGCAGCTATGGCCTTATTCCCGAAAGCCACTGTTGCAGAGCCTGTAAGAGTTGCAATATCAATTATCAGTTCCGGTTTATACCTTGATGCATAACTTATTGCATCGGCAAGAATGAGGCGGCCCTCCGCATCGGTATTCCCTACTTCAACAGTCATCCCGTTATGCATAGAGATAATATCTCCCTGAGTATAGGCATTGCCTCCCGGACGATTATCTGTAGCCGGAATTAATCCTATGACATGAAGAGGGATATTATTGGTAGCAATGGCATAGAACACTCCTGCCACTGTTGCTGCTCCTGCCATATCACCTTTCATCTGAGCCATATAATTATCCGGCTTGATATTAAGACCTCCTGTATCATATACAATACCCTTACCAACCAGTACAACAGGGTTTTTATTCAGACTGTTTTCCGGATGCCATTCAAGTATTGAAAAAACAGGAGGATCAACACTCCCTCTGTTCACTGCCAGCAAACCTCCCATTTTCAATGCTTCAATCTGCTTTTTCTTTAATATATCAACATTAAAACCGCCTTTAAGACCGAGCTTATGAATTTCTTCAGCAAGAGCTGTCGCATTTAAAACATTGACCGGTTCGTTTATCATATCCCTCGTAAAATAAACTGCATCAGTAAGATCGGTCAGCCACTTTATTTCCGCTTGTGTTATATCTCCTGAGAGAAAAAGCTTCGAAGGATATTTATTCCTTTCTTCTTCCTTGTCCTTCCTGGTCCTGTATTTATCAAAAGAATATATACCGAGCAAAAAGCCTTCGGTAAAATCTGCAATAGCCCCTTTGTACACCTTGTCAGAAGTAATAATGATCTCTGAATGATTATTTGATCTGATAAGTTTCTTCAAACCGGATGCAGCTTTTCTCAGTTCTTCCCTTGTTTTGTAATGAAGACCGTCCTCTTTCAGCTTTACTATGTAGGTACATTTATTATAGGAATTGATAAATACACTATTCTCTCCGGACTGTAATTGTTTCAGAGCATATTCTTTCTCAGTATTTTCCAGGTTTAGAAACTGAGGTATCTCATTCTTATCCACAATACAGACAACTGATTGTCCGGGAGTTAGTTTAGCTGTTCTGATGATTTCAGGTCTCATATCCATAAATTAACATGAAGGATCAAAGTTAATCAAATTATTGATTGTTTTTTTTTCAAAGCATTACCTTTGGGGGACATTAGTGTACCTTGGCATGTAATTATTTATTTCAGATGAGTGATCAGAAATGAGGCCTGACCATTTATATAAAAAGGCATTGAACCTTGAGCCACTGGATATATCAGAGGGAGAAGAACTATATCTTAAGGCTCCCCTTGACGAACTGATGTATGTTGCTGACAGTATCAGACAGATCCACAACCCTGGCAAGAAAGCAGGCTGGATGATAGACAGGAACGTTAACATTACTAATATCTGTTTTTCCCAATGCACATTTTGTAATTTCTGCAGAAAAAAAGGTTCTCCCGATGCTTATGTTACTTCAACAGAAGAATATGTAAAAAAAATAGATGAACTCTATTCCCTCGGAGGAGACCAGCTCCTTTTGCAGGGTGGCATGGATCCTGATCTCGGACTCAGTTTTTATGTCAACCTCTTCAAAACGCTCAAGAACTTATACCCCTCACTGAAGCTTCATGCTCTCGGTCCTCCTGAGGTTGTGTATCTTGCAAAAAAAGAAAAAAAGACTTACAGCTACATACTAAAAGAACTCATGGAAGCAGGCCTTGATTCCTTACCGGGAGCCGGAGCTGAAATACTGTCTGACCGTGTAAGAAAAATAATATCTCCGGCAAAAGCAAGTGTACAGGAGTGGTCGGATGTAATGGAAAGTGCACATAAAATAAACATACCTACTTCTGCAACAATGATGTATGGTCATATTGAAACAATACGGGAAAGGATAGAACATCTGATAACACTCAGGAGCATACAGGACAGGAAACCGGAGGGGGCATACGGTTTTATAAGCTTTATTCCATGGCCTTTTCAGGATAAGGGGACTATTCTGAAAGAGGAATACGGTATTGAAAGCAAATATAACGGTCCCGACTATCTTCGGCTGGTAGCAATAAGCCGGATAATGCTGAATAACATAAGAAATATTCAGGCTTCTCTTCTCACTGTGGGCAGGGTTATTGCGTCACTTTCCTTACATTCGGGTGCTAATGATCTGGGTTCTGTTATGATAGAAGAAAATGTCGTAAGCGCCGCAGGCTCAAACAAGCGCTTCGATGTTGCAGAAATACAGGAAATTATTAAAGATGCCGGTTTCACTCCTCTCCGGAGGAACCAGAAATATGAACCTTATAAATAAAAATGAGGCTGTCATTTCATTCGTTTATGACAGCCTCCTGTTTTATTCTGACCAAGTACTTTATACTGTCTCTTTTTCCTTTTCTTCTTCCACACTCAACCTGGATGCTTTCTTGAATTCTTTCATCCCCTGGCCTATTCCTTTCATCAGTTCAGGAATCTTACGTCCTCCGAAAAGAAGAAGCACAACAACTACGATAAGTATAATCTCTGTCATTCCTAACTTTCCCATGTTCTTAAGTTTTAATTCACGCAAATGTAATAATAAATCAATATCATTAATACAAATAATTTTTACTTTCTGAATAATCTTAAAATATCATTCCCATTGGCAAAAATCAACAATGAGAATATTAATATCATCCCTGCTATCTGAGCATATTCAAGGAATTTATCGCTGGGTTTCCTTCCGGTTATCACTTCATACATCAGGAACATCACGTGTCCGCCGTCAAGAGCGGGAATAGGAAGGATATTCATCACGGCCAGTATAATTGAAAGGAAAGCTGTCATATTCCAGAAAACGTGCCAGTCCCACACTCCCGGAAAAATACTGCCAATGGTTATAAATCCTCCAAGTGATTCATAGGCTTTGGTGTCTTTCGAGAAGATGAGTTTAAACTGTTTGAGATAATCGCTCATCGTCTGGAATCCCTTTTTTATCCCGGCCGGTACAGACTCCAGGATGCCATATCTGACTGTTTTCAGGTCAAAGAACTGGCTGTAGGACCTGTTACTCATAACCCCTAATATTCCCTGGCCTGAAATTTTTACTGGGATATCTGTTTTCTCACCATCTCTGTTAATATTGAGGACAACTGTTTTGTTCTTATTCCTGGCCAGATAAGCCTGGAACTCATCATAAAAGCCAAATGAGATATTATCTATTCCTGCAATTTCATCTCCGGCTATTACACCGGCCTCACTGGCAGCGGATTCTTTGCTGAAATCTGAGATGACGAATGGTTTGAAAGGTGTTCTGGCTTCTATCTGGCCGCGTCCTTTCAGCAAATCCGGTATATAATCATCAGGAATAGGAATATTTAATATCTCGCCGTCTCTGTCAACCTGAATACTCTTCCGGTCGTTCAGAAGAATATCCGGAACAATCTGCATAAAATTATCGATATACAGATTATCGACTGAAAGTATTTTGTCTCCGTTTCTTAATCCTATTGCGTAACCAGTTGAATCAGTTTCAATACCATATTTGACATTTTCTGTGGGGAGATATGTCTCGCCCCATGCATATAGTATCATAACATATATAAGAAGGGCAAGGATAAAATTAAAGAGTACTCCGCCTGTCATGATAAGAAGTCTCTGCCAGGCTTTTTTAGCTCTGAATTCATAGGGTTGAACCGGTTGATTCATTTGTTCTTTATCGAGTGATTCGTCGATCATACCCGATATTTTTACATATCCGCCTAAAGGCAGCCAGCCTATTCCATATTCTGTCTCACCTTTTCGGAATTTAAAAAGAGAGAACCAGGGGTCGAAGAAGAGATAGAATTTCTCAACCCGTGTCTTAAAATATTTTGCCATTACAAAATGGCCCAGTTCATGTATTATAACAAGAATTGAAAGGCTTAAAATGAATTGCAGTATTCTTATCAGTAAAGTCATTTCCTTTTTTGAAGTTTAGTAATATAGTTATCAGCTATTTCTCTTGCCAGCCTGTCTGTTTCTTCCAGTGCTGATAAATCGGGGCCGGCAATATAAATAATATTTCCCATTGTATATTCAATCACGTCCGGCATTTGGGTAAAAGCTATCTGTCTTTTGAGAAAGGCGCTGACAGCTCTTTCGTTGGCTGCATTTAGTATACACGGCATATTACCTCCCTTTCTCAGAGCATTATATGCCAGCTGCAGATTAGGGAATTTTTTCATGTCGGGTTGAAAAAAAGTAAAGGAAGGATAATTTTTGAAATCCAGACGTGGCAATTCTGAAGTATATCTGTCGGGGAAAGTAAGTGCATACAGTATAGGCAATCTCATGTCGGGCAATCCGAGCTGTGCTTTAACTGATCCGTCTGAAAAATGGACAAATGAATGAATTATTGACTGGGGATGTATCAGCACTTCAATCTGATCAGGTTCAAGATCAAAAAGCCATTTGGCTTCTATCACTTCAAGTCCTTTATTCATCATGGAAGCAGAGTCTATTGTGATTTTATCACCCATAGTCCAGTTTGGATGGTTCAGGGCTTCACCTTTTGTAACATTTTCAAGTTTATCTGCCGGCAGATTAAGGAATGGACCTCCTGATGCGGTAAGAGTTATTTTTTCAATTGTTTTCTTCTCTTCTCCGGTAAGACATTGAAATATTGCTGAGTGTTCTGAATCAACAGGTAATATCCGGGAAGCTGAGACAGAAAGCATTTTACTTATTATTTCTCCTGCTACTACAAGAGTCTCCTTATTAGCGAGGGCTATTTTCTTTCCGGCTTTTATGGCGGCGATAGTAGGTCTCAGTCCTGAATACCCAACAATGGCTGTCAGAACAGTCTCTGCATCGGATTCACTTACAACTTGTTCCAGGGACTCTTCTCCTGCATATATTTTTATCGCAGTACCGGAAAGATTTTCTTTGAGCCGGCGATATTTTGTTTTATCATTAATAACTACTGAAGAAGGCATGAATTGTCTGGCCTGTCTTGTCAGCAGATCGGTATTACTTGCAGCGGTCAGTATTTCGACCTGAAATTTGCCGGGGTATCTGCTTATCACATCAAGAGTCTGAGTGCCAATTGATCCTGTTGAACCGAGTAATGCTATTTTTTCCAGCATATCAGGCAGGAGATAATTAAAAAAGAATATGTTTTTCCGGGTCAAGGGGGCTTCCTTTGTACCATATCTCAAAATGGAGATGAGGGCCTGATGTATACATCTCACCGGAATCCCCGATGATTGAAACGGGTTCACCTGCACGCACCAGGTCTCCTGTTTCTTTTAGAAGGCTTGCATTATGTTTATAGATAGAAACGATATCATTTGGGTGCTGGATCTGAATGACGTAACCCGTTTCCATAGTCCAGCCGGTAAATATCACCGTTCCGTCAAGAACAGCTGCCACTGATGATTTGGGACGGGCAACAATATCGGTTCCGAAATGTCTTGTTCTCTCATCGAAACGGCTGGATATTATTCCTTTCACGGGCGGAAAAAAATGCAGTCCTGCAAGGTTGTATTCCGTTTCAGCAGAAGCAGAAGCCAGCATAAGGTTATATTTTTCCTCATTTTCAACTCTTGCTCTCAGTGCCGAATCGTCAGGACTACTGGGGAACACTATTGAATTATAGTCACCTGAGGAATCCTGAAGAGAAAAAAGACCGGCTGGTTCTTTTCCTGCAATTATAGCATTAAGGTTAGCAAAATAATTATCTCTCAGTGTCAGTTCTCTTTCAAGAGAATCGAGACGTATTGCGCTCATAAGGATATTTCTCCGCATAGTCACGTCGGGATAACCCGGGATGAATTCTCTCAGGTTGGTAAAAGCCATAAGTGCAACAGTGGATCCGATAAGAAAGAGGACGAGGGCTGAGATCAGGAGAAAAGCGTTATATTGAGTCAGTCTCACTCGCCACACTTCTTCAAATGTAGTATCGTTGATCACTGAAAAACGGTATTTATCCCGCCAGTTCCTTTTTTTCTTATCGTTTTTTGCCATTGTGTTTTATTATACCAGGGCCGCAAAGATAATAAAAAAGAGTAAAAAGCTGAAGTAAAAAGTTTAGGATTAGCGGCTCTTTATCAATCTCTTATTAAATCTTTTCATTCTCCCCGGATGATCTACATTACTTGAACAGCTTTGTCTTCACTTTGCCATAATCCGTGTTTGGTACATACTGCCATAGCAGACAGGTTCATTGATACATCGGGAGCGACAATATAGAATTCCACTTCAACATTTGACGGGAGGTTACCGTACACTCCTGCTGTATAGCGTGCTTCAGCAAGCAGAGTTTCACGATTCCAGAGCTGTATAAGAGTAATATAATGATCATGATCGTCGGGGTGCGGATAATCATCTCCCATTTTTACCTTAACGGCAAATTTCTCACCTCTCCTGACTTTATCCTGACAAATAACATGCGGCATATGTCTGTCGAGATAGTCTCTTTTTATTTCTTTTTCTTCTTTTTCTATTTCGAGGGCTTTGAATACTCTTGGCATAGCTAATTATATAATGGTTAATAAGACAAATTTAATTCATATTTACACATTCTCTTCAAATAAACAGAAAATAAGCTGATCAACTTTGTCGATTACAAGATATTTACTACATTTGCACCGTCTTTCATTTGTGTAATACAAAGTGATAGAATTAAGAGGGATTATTATTCTTTAAAATATATTGCGGGGTGGAGCAGTGGTAGCTCGTTGGGCTCATAACCCAAAGGTCGGAGGTTCGAATCCTCCCTCCGCTACAAAGAAAAAGCCCTGTCGCGAAAGCGGCAGGGTTTTTTTCTTTTCAGCCCGTCATCCGCGAAGCAGGATGTAAGGGATGAAAAGGGAAAAACACTGACAGCCGACGAAGGAGGCTGACAGGGCTTTTTTCTTTGTTAAGCCTCCCCCATGAGGATCATGAAATAATCCTCGTAGCGAAAGATCCTTTTCAGAAAACCTACAGGAAACATATTGGAAACATATTTCAGATAAATGACCTCAATTATCCCCGGACATATATTAATGAGACAATCCCTCCCCATTATCTGCAATAATAATATCAGGATGACTCTCTGCATTAAATGCTATTTGTGATCTTGTATTTAAATAAAACAGGTTAACTTGTGATGAAAATTTCATTGTATTCACGAAAAATCCCGGAATTTTTAAAAAAACAGCCCTTTTGGGGGTAACAAAAGCATATATAAACGAATTAACAAAAAAGTAAATATATTTTGTTGGTTACAAAGGATGTGACTGACGGGGCGGGAGCATGCTCAGGAATAAGAGTCATGGCAGGATATTGATAGTGCAGTACATCTTCAATCCTCTCACATATAAGTAAATAACATAATCATATCCACCGTTTTTTAACATTTACAATTAAAAATACTAATTTTAAAATAAGTT
>JAAYDB010000013.1 GCA_012729475.1 Bacteroidota bacterium | reverse complement strand
GTCCGCACAAAGTGCAGCATAAATGCCGGGAACTTTATTTGCTGCAATGCTCATTCCTATACCTGTACCGCACAGCAAAATACCCCGGTCAAATTTCCTGGCAGCAACTGCTTCTCCCACAGCAAATGCAACTCTGGCATATATGGGATCATCGCTTCCAAAATCAGTAACACTATACCCCAGCTGTTCAAGCTGAGAAATAACGATTCGCTTGAGATCCGCTGCATTGGGATCACAACCTATCGCAACAGTTATTTCTTTTTTGTCTTCAATCGTTTTATCCATGATTATATTATTTCATAATGTTAATGTACAATTCTGTTTTATCTGATACAAGGGCATGCAATGTTAGTTATTTTTTTAAATATTTAAAAAAATATACGCCTCAGCGCTTATTTCCATTTTCAAGCAAAAATGGAGTTACCTGATATACACAATAATTAAGCCAGTTGGAGAACAGAAGGTGGGCGTGACTTCTCCATTTGACCACGGGATCTTTTACAGGATCATCATCAGGGAAATAATTCTCAGGGATCGAAATGTCGAGTCCTTTAATCAGATCCCTTTCATATTCATTTTTAAGAGTAAGAGGATCATATTCAGAATGGCCTGTAATAAAAACCCGTCGAAGATCCTCTGATGCCACAAGGTATATCCCTGCTTCATCTGAATCAGCCAGTATGTCAAGTTCTTTAATCTTCTCTATATCTTCTCTTCTGACTTCAGTATATCTTGAGTGAGGAGCCAGAAATTCATCATCAAAACCTCTGAGAAGCAGATTTGTCTTATTGTATACTTTATGATTAAAAACACCGGATATCTTTTGTTTTCTCATGTATTTCGGTATCCCATAGTGATGATAAAGACCGGCCTGAGAAGCCCAGCAGATATACAATGTAGATGTAACATGATTATTCGCCCAGTCCATGATACGCACCATCTCATCCCAATAATCAACCTCCGTGAATTCGAGATGCTCGATTGGAGCACCGGTTATTATCATACCGTCATATTTATGAGTCGAAATGTCATCAAAGGTTTTATAAAATGCATCCAGATGTTCTCTGGGAGTATTTTTTGAAAGATGCATCTTTGTATATATCAGGGTTATTTCTACCTGGAGGGGAGTGTTGGAGAGCAATCTCAGTATCTGTGTCTCAGTTGTGATTTTGACAGGCATCAGATTGAATATCAGTATCTGTAAAGGTCTTATATCCTGATGAACCGCCCTTGTCTGCCTCATCACGAAAATATTCTCCTTCTCAAGGATCTTTACTGCCGGTAAATTATCTGATATGTTCAGTGGCATGGTAATGTTGGTTTTTATGTCAGTTCTGCTGACATGTTATAAGAACTATTTTTTGCAAATTAAGGGAAAAGATGTGGCATTTTATTTTGAAATCATAAAAATATATAATCATTCAAACACAAATACCTGTTCCTCTTTTCCTTTTTTAATTCTGAAATACGTTTTTAATATTATCAATAAAAACAAAAAATATTATGTTTACAGCTTAATTTTAAATTTACAACTATCATGAAAAAATTACTTGTTATTCTAACACTTGTATTTGGAATCAGTGCACTTGTCAGTGCGCAGGATTACAATACTGCTATCGGATTCAGGGGAGGTCCCTTTCTGGGTCTGACAGCAAAACATTTCGTTGGTGAAAAAGCTGCTGTTGAAGGTCTCTTTGCTACAAGGTGGAAAGGATTTGAGGTTACCGGTTTATATGAAATACATAACAGGGCATTTGATGTGGATCGTCTTAACTGGTATTACGGTGCAGGAGCACATCTTGGGTTCTACGACGGGGATTATACATCGTGGGGAGAACTGGGAGAAGTGTATACTGTATTAGGGATCGATGGGATTATCGGGCTTGAATACAATATCGCAGAAATACCTTTGAATATAAGCATTGACTGGAAGCCCGCATTTAATTTAGTTGGTTATTCCCGTTTTTTTGCTGACGGTGCTGCTCTTTCACTACGATATACATTCTGAAAAGATCCTTAGGGATTACTTTCAGGGAAGGAACTGATTTATAGCAAAGTCACGGGCATTTCAGTTCCTTTCTTTTCTGCTGAAAGATATCCGCTATATATAGTTGCAATTACATCAGCTGCCAGTGTGCTGTCGCTTTCGACGGGTTCATTGTAAGCTGCAGAGCGGTAAAAAGCTTCCATTTCATGCTGGTAGCCGGTAAACCACGATTCATCAGGAGAGACAGATGACCACCCTTCTTTGGTCTCTGTTTTTTCTACTATATACATATCCTGAAAATGGTTTTTATCAGGGGTGTAAGTCTGCATAGCATTGTTGGGATTGATATTGCATATTGTACGGTGGTTGGTAGTGTTTATCTCAAGCCGGTTATTTACTCCTCCAAGGACCAGATCACTTGCAAAGATATCAGCAAAGGTGCCGTCTTCAAAGACAACATGCATCAGTGCAAAATCTTCAATATCCTTATAGTAAGTCTTTAAATAACCTTCATCCGAGAAACCGGGCATTCGGGTAATGGCATGAGTACGGGCAGAGACCGAGACGGGCCTGACAGGTTTTGAGAAGCGTACTTTCCCTTCAACCTGTTTAAGATAGAGGGCGGCAGCCAGGGGGTGACATCCTTTGCCTATCATCGATCCTCCTCCTGAGTATCTCCATTGACCATAACTGAGTGAGTGAGACCCTGAATGGGATTGCTCTCCATGGATCCATAATATCTGGGCCCTGGTCTTTTTGAGTATTTCACGCTCTTTAATTATTGCAGGTGCAAAAATCCAGTTTTCGGCGTACATTATCCTGCCGTTACTCTTCTTTTCAGCCTCCAGCATCCTTTTAATACTGTCAAGTGTTTTTTTCAGACCGGTTTCGCGTGAAAAAAGATCTCCGTTAAAGTCTTCTGTTCCGTCTCCGAAATATCCTGTAAAAGGTTTTTCAACAATTACATCCCGGTCGTTTGCAAGTATATCTGAAACAATGCCTTCATGTGTGGAGGGAGGGGTGCAGACATGAAGGATGTCATTTTGAACTATAAGCTCTTCAAGACTATTGAAAGAACGAATATTTCTTGGTCCTGTGAATTGTTCAAGTTTTTCTCTGGTAGGTGACCAGGCTCCGGTAATAAGGACCTTTACACTATGAACTCTTTGTAGTGCTTCATAGTGAAATCTGGCAGCAAAACCAGACCCCACGATGCCACACCGCAGTGTTTTATCTGCCATCACCTGAGGGTTATTTCAGTTTTTTAATTCCCATATTCCATAAAGTAAAGCTGAATAAGTCGGCATATTGCTCTATCGATTTGCTTACCGGAGTGCCTGCTCCATGACCGGCATTGGTCTCTATCCTGATAAGGACAGGATTTGTGCCTGAGTGTTTTGCCTGAAGAGTGGCAGCAAATTTAAATGAATGAGCAGGGACTACCCGGTCATCATGGTCGCTTGTTGTTATAAGGGTGGCTGGATAATTGATCCCTTCTTTGATATTGTGGACAGGAGAATATCCCAGCAGATATCTGAACATTTCAGGATTATCATCAGCAGTACCGTAATCATAAGCCCAGCCGGCTCCGGCTGTGAATTTATGGTAACGGAGCATATCAAGAACGCCTACAGCCGGAAGAGCTACTGCAAACATATCTGGTCTCTGTGTCATGACTGCGCCTACCAGCAGACCTCCGTTTGATCCTCCCCTTACGGCAAGATATGGAGTGGAAGTATAATTATTATCTGTAAGATATTGTGCAGCTGAGATAAAATCGTCGAAGACATTTTGTTTGTTCATTTTGGTACCTGCCAAATGCCATTTTTCTCCATATTCACCTCCTCCACGTATGTTGGGAACGGCATATATGCCCCCCATTTCAAGCCATAGAGCCGTGGTGACAGAGAATTCGGGCGTCTCACTGATACTGAAACCGCCGTATCCATACAGAATGGTGGGATTTTTACCGTCACGAGAGGTGTCCTTACTGTAAGTTATTATCATAGGTATCTTTGTGCCATCAGCAGATTCATAGAAGACCTGCTCCGATACGTATGAATCACTGTTAAATCTGACTTCAGGTTTTTTGTAAATCTCTGCTTTACCCGTCTCAGGATCCATTTTGTACATCACAGTGGGTGTAGTGTAATTGGTAAAAGAATAATACACATCCTTATCTGATTTTTTCCCGGAAAAACCTCCTGCAGTTCCCGGACCGGGCAGTTCAATTTCACGAATAAGCTGTCCGTTGAGGTCAAATTGTTTTATGTATGAAACAGCATCCCTGAGATAATGAGCAAACAGATAGCCTGAAGCTGTAGCGGGATTAAGTACATTTTCCGTTTCGGGAATAAGATCAATCCAGTTTTCAATTCCCGGATTATTCGCGTTAACTGTTACTATTTTTCTGTTCGGGGCGTTTAGGTTAGTTGAAATAAACAGCCTTGATCCTTCGTTATTAATGACATAATGTTCATTATCGAAATTACCGGCAATTGCAATGAAACTGCTGTTCGGTACTGTCAGGTCCATGATGTATAGCTCATTTCCTGTTGTTGATTCAGCAGCAGTTACAATAAGGAACCTGTCATCTTCAGTCACTGTACCGTCAACATACCTCCTTTTTATATCAGAACCAAATACTACTTTATCTTCTTTCTGTGAGGTCCCCATCTTATGGAAATAAAGCTTATGGTGATCTGTTTTTGCAGACAATTCACTTCCCTGGGGTTTGTCGTAGCTTGAATAATAAAATCCCTCATTACCTTTCCAGGAAATGCCACTAAACTTGACATCTTTTATAGTGTCTCCAATTATTTGTTTTGTATCGGTATCCATGACAATAATTTTGCGCCAGTCGGATCCTCCTTCTGAAATAGAATATGCCAGTCTGGAACCATCTTTTGAGAAACCCATTTCTGCGAGGGAAGTAGTGCCGTCAGCAGAAAAACTGTTAGGATCGAGGAAAAGTTCAGGTTCTCCTCCTTCTTTCTGACGGTAATATACATACTGATTCTGAAGGCCATCATTTTTGGCAAAATAAATGTAATCACCCTCTCTGAAGGGGATACTGAATTTTTCATAATTCCATATCTCCATCAGACGTTCTCTTATCTGATCACGGTAGGAGATTTTGTCAAGATATCCGAAAGTGATATTATTCTGGGCTTTAACCCATTCTTCAGTTTCTTTTGACATATCATCCTCAAGCCATCTGTAAGGATCGGCAACAGGAACGCCAAAGATCGTATCCACCACATCGCCTTTTCTGGTATCAGGGTATTTTAAATTTTCATTTGTACTTCTTCCACAGGAGGCTGATAATAAGATAACCATAACTAAATAAAAATATCTGATCATATGATTAGGATTTAAACTATTTTACATTAAATGATTCTTTATCAGGTTCAAAAATAATTAAAAGAAACTGATTAATTACAAATCTTTTATTGCTTTTTACTTAATTAAAATGTACTTTTATAAGAGTGTTTGAACGCTAAAAGTTAAAGAATTAATGCCAGACTGTTAATATTTTAATTTTACTTATACTTAATTTAACCTAATCCTTTAACTATGAGAAAATTGACAACTTTGCTTGTACTCCTGCTGTTTTCAGGTTTACAAGTCGCATTTGCTCAGAGGACTGTCACCGGGAGAGTCACCACGGCAACAGACGGATCAGTTCTTCCGGGAGTTACCGTGCTGGTCGCTGGTACCACAATTGGCAGTCTTACGGACGGTGATGGAAGATACTCCATTTCAGTGCCTGATAATCAGGCTGTACTACGTTTTTCATTTGTTGGCTACACAGAACAATCAGTAACCGTTGGTTCACAGTC
>JAAYDB010000067.1 GCA_012729475.1 Bacteroidota bacterium | reverse complement strand
TACGCACAGCCGGGAGAACCTGGGTCTGAGGACTGGTTCATCCTTGAATTAAAAATACTTGCCGATGTAGGCCTCGTTGGGTTCCCTAATGCCGGTAAATCAACACTCCTGTCTGTTGTTTCTGCTGCAAAACCGAAAATCGCTGATTATGCTTTTACAACACTTACCCCAAGTCTGGGAATAGTTAGCTACCGCGATGATAAATCATTTGTAATGGCTGATATACCAGGAATAATTGAAGGCGCACATGAAGGGAAAGGACTGGGAATAAGATTTTTGCGACATATAGAAAGAAATTCAATCCTTCTCTTTATGATACCTGCTGATAGTAAGGATATAAAAAATGAATACCAGATACTCCTCAATGAGTTGAAAATGTATAATCCGGAATTACTTGATAAAAAGAGAACGCTGGCAGTCACAAAATCAGATCTTCTGGATGAGGAACTCATGAGAGAGATAGAAAAAGATCTTCCTGATATTCCGTCTGTCTTTATTTCTTCTGTTACTGGTCAGGGCCTGGACAAACTTAAGGATATACTCTGGAAGGAGCTTGTAACCGATTGATATATAGGGAACATGCTTGATCAGCTCGATAAACAGCTTTTTTTGTTACTTAACTCAGCTAATTCCCCTTTCTGGGATCAGATAATGTATGCAATAAGCGGGAAGCTAATCTGGGTACCACTTTATATTGCCATTCTGATATGGATAGGTAGAAAATATAAAAAAAGATTTCTCCTTATTCTTGTTTTCATTGGCCTGGCAGCTCTTTTTGCTGATCAATCATCAGTACATCTTTTTAAAAATGTCTTTCAGCGACTGCGCCCTTGTCATGACCCTGAATTAGAGGGCCTTGTGCATATAGTAAAGGGACAATGTGGTGGATTGTACGGATTCGTATCGTCACATGCATCCAATTCCTTTAATGTGGCCCTTCTGAGTCTGTTGTTTATAAAAAAAAGATGGTTTACCGTCTCCATTATCCTGTGGGCTTCTGTTGTTGGTTACAGTCGTATTTACCTGGGTGTTCATTTTCCAGGAGATGTCGTTTGCGGGGCTCTGCTGGGGGCATTGACGGGATGGAGCTTTTACAGACTATATATTTATACCCGGAGTATTTTAACTGATAATGCCATCAGGAAGAGGAATCCGAGAGAATGATCATCTGTGCTTATGTGGATTCTCATTTTACTAAACCTTCATATTACCAGTAACAGAATAAGAATTATTGTGCTGACCTGAAGAATTGTCAACGAACTGCTAAATCAGATGCTTTGTATTAATCTGAAATCAACAGAACCCTCATTTAATCTTGCTGCAGAAGAATATTTTCTGAAAAACAGTAATGAAGAGTACTTATTATTGTATATTAATAAACCTTCAGTGATAATTGGCAAGCATCAGGTAGCTCACAGAGAATCGGATACGAAGTATGTTACAACAAATAATATTCCGGTTATCCGCCGTATAACAGGAGGAGGAAGTGTTTATCACGATTATGGCAACCTGAATTTTTCCTTTATCCTGAACAGCACTGCAGGTAATCAGGTTAACTTCAGGAAATATACCCGTCCGGTAACGGAATTCCTTTCTTCTCTGGGCCTGGATGCAAAATTTGAGGATAAGAATGATCTCAGAACCGGCGGATATAAAATATCCGGAAATGCTGAACATATTTACAGGGAAAGGGTACTTCATCATGGCACATTACTATACAGTTCAGATCTTGATGCACTGCATGCATCCCTCAGAAAGGACATATCTCACTACACTACAAAAGCTGTAAGATCAAATCCCTCACCTGTGACCTGTTTTCGCAATATTATTGGTCTGGATGATATTAATGAATTCAGAGATCTCATGTTCAGGTATTTTCTTGGATCAGATGCTGACAGAATGACGGAACTGACTCAGGAAGATATTGTTAAGATTGAAATGATTGAAGATAAAAAATACAACACCTGGGAATGGAATTATGGATATGGGCCGGATTATATTTTTGAGAACAGAACAGATATCAGTGGGAGACAGGTTTTTTTCAGATTCAGGGTCAGTGATGGCATAATCACAGATCCTGAATTTGATGAATCAGATAGGTATCGGCTGACAATACTGAAAAAAATAAGAGGTTGCAGGCATATGCCTCAGGCTCTGAAGGATTTTTTCAGAGAAGAGAGAATAATTATACAGGATTCGGATATATTTAAGTTCTTTTAATTATAGTATGGCTGTTATCAAATCAATAATTGTGTGGTTAACCGGAATCCTTTTCATCCTTTTATTCTTTCCTGTGACCTTTATCGTATGGTTAATTGTTCTTCCTTTCGACAGAGACAGGAAGGTGGTCCACCGCATATTGGTATGGCAGTCCCTGATATTATCCCATTGCATGCCAGTCTGGAAATTAAAGATTGAGGGCAGGAGTAAGGCAGTTCCGGGGACTACCTATGTTATTATTTCAAATCATCAGTCGATACTCGATATTCTTTTTTTAAACTGCCTGATGTACAGGTATAAATGGATTTCAAAGATTGAAAATAAACGGATTCCGTTTCTGGGCTGGTATCTTATGATGGCAGATTATTTAACTGTGGACCGGGGCAATAAGGAGAGTAAGGAAAAGATGATGGAGGAAGCATATAAATGTTTACAACGAAATATTTCTCTGATGATGTTTCCTGAAGGTACGAGGTCGTTCGACAGAGAGATAGGGTTCTTTAAGAGAGGGGCTTTTGAGCTGGCTATCTCAACAAAAAAACCAATACTCCCTGTTCTGATAGATGGTACCGGAGAGATACTACCAAAACATGGTCTGGTTTTCAGGGGATATCACAGAGTCACAATCCAAGTATTGGATCCTGTTATGCCCGGCTCTTTCGGGACAGACGACTGTGACGAGCTGGCCCTTGAATTCAGCAAAATGATGAAACGGGAGCTTTATGAACTGAGGAAAAACAAAGATAATCTGTTATGACACATTCCCCATCATACAGAAGGATACTGCACAGGATGGGCTATTATGATTACCAGCAGGGCCTTATTGTCAATTATATGAATCAGGGAGAAGGTTGGTTGAGTCACCAGAAAAAATGCCGGGATTTTATTCTGAATGCAATAGATTTTTTCCTGCCTGAGAAAATTACAGTGCTGGGCAGCGGTTGGCTTTTGGAGTTACCTTTGCTCGAAATGTCGGAAAAAGCAGATGAGATTATTCTGGTTGATATTATCCATCCTCCCGAAGTAATTACTCAAACAGCAGGGATAAAACATTTAAAGCTTATTGAAGATGATATAACAGGTGGTCTTGTTGAGAAAGTCTGGAAATGGGCAGGGAAAGGTACTATTCTGAACAGAAAATCATTTCCGGAAATGATAAACATACCTTATTATCACCTTGAAGATCCGGGAATGGTTATCTCGCTTAATGTATTGACACAGCTTGAAACACTGCCATTAAGAATACTTGAAAAGAAAGCAGTAAAAGACAAGGAAAAGATATTCAGTTTCAGAAAAAGGATACAGGATAAGCATATCTGCTTTTTGAAACAGCATAAATCGGTTCTGATAAGTGATACAAAAGAAATATTTATGGATTCTGCAGGAGAGACAACAGAAGAAAGGACTATGCTTACCCGGCTTCCGCAATGCCTTAGAGAAGAGACCTGGACATGGGATCTGGATCTGAAAGGATCGAATTTTAACCGGAAAAAATCTGTAATGGACGTAATAGCTGCTATATTTGATCATAATGGATAAAGAAGTACTGATAGAGAATTATTTAAATGAAGCAGCAGATCTGGCAAAAAAGATCGAAAAAGAAGAGAAATTGCTTTTTATTATATCAATGCTTCGTTT
Organism: Bacteroidota bacterium; assembly: GCA_012729475.1. Taxonomy (GTDB): domain Bacteria; phylum Bacteroidota; class Bacteroidia; order Bacteroidales; family VadinHA17; genus LD21. The sequence continues at coordinate 12,727 of JAAYDB010000067.1, read as the reverse complement.
GATCACTTTTGCCGGAGGACTGGTTGTAATATATTTATCATTTGATTTATCAAAATACCTGGGTCTGGCAGTTCTTGTCCTTTTAACGTCTTTTTTTCTGTTCCTTTTAAAGTATCATGCTCTTCATTCAGCTAATAAAGATTTTCTGGAGAATCTTAAATTACTGAATACAAATGAAGCATCAGCTTTAAAGGGTGATTTTTCGATGTTTTATGAAGGGAATGTATTTATTGAGAAGGATCATGATTTTACTTATGACTCTGATATTTTTGGTCCGTCATCCTTGTATCAGTATCTCTGCAGGACCTGTACAGGGTATGGCAGTAAAGTGTTGGCAGGATGGTTATCTGATCCATATTCTGTAGTATCAGAACTGAAAGAAAGACAGGTAGCAATAAAGGAATTATCAGAAAAGGATCACTGGAGGAAGAAATTTTTGGCGACAGGAATGAAAAATAATCTTGATCGTTCACATATAGAAGGTCTTTCCAGATGGCTCTCAGAAGAGAGTACAGAAAAAAAATCCCTTTACAGAAAAATAATAATTTGGCTGTTACCTGTGTGTAATGTGCTATCTCTCGGATTGGTTATAGTTGGACTTCTTAATTATATAGTGTTCATATTCTTCTTCTTTCTAAGCCTTTTCATTGTTGGCATGGATCTCAGGAAGACTTCAGCCATACATCAAGATCTGAGTGGACGTTTCAGTTTTTTAGGTTCGCTGGGCGATCTGCTCGAATTAATTAATAATGAGTCGTTTGAGGCGCCATTGATTAACAGTATGAAAAAAGGGGTACTGGCTGATGAAAAATCTGCTGTTATTGCTCTCCGCGAACTTGGGGGAATAATCAGGGCATTTGACAGCAGACTGAATATTATTGTGGGATTTGTTCTCAATGGCCTTTTTCTTTGGGATCAGCATTGTAAGAGACGTTTGGAAAAATGGAAAAAGACCTATAGGGAACAATTTCCGCTATGGCTGGATATGGTGGGTCAGATCGATGCATTTATAAGTCTTGGAAACTTTAGCTATAACAACAGGGATTATACCTTCCCGATTATTTCATCTGACAGGAAATACTTATTCAGAGCTGTTCAGTCAGGTCATCCCCTGATCAAAGGAGAAGACCGTGTATGCAACGATTTTACACTTGACATGAAGGGGAGGATATGTATAGTTACAGGTGCCAATATGGCCGGTAAGAGTACCTTTTTAAGAAGCCTGGCCATTAACTTTATACTGGCTATGACAGGGGCTCCTGTTTGTGCAGAAGAACTTGAATTTCTACCGGTAAAGCTGTTTACCAGTATGCGTACAACTGATTCTCTCTCTTCTAATGAGTCCTATTTTTATGCTGAACTTAAGAGACTGAGAATACTGAAGGAAAAACTACAGGAAGATAAAAATGTCTTTTTTTTCCTTGATGAGATACTTAAAGGGACAAATTCAGAAGATAAAAGTCTGGGATCAAAGATATTCATTGATAAGTTGATTGAGTTGGGAGGTTCAGGGCTAATTGCCACACATGATCTTTCACTGGGAGCTCTTGAAGTAAAGTATCCCGACAGAATAATAAATAAATGTATAGAAGTTGAAATAGACGGGGAAATAATACATTTTGATTATATCCTGAGGGATGGAGTAGCCAGTAAAAAGAATGCAGTGTTGCTGATGAAGCAGATGGGTATTCTGGACTGATTATTTTCTTTGGGGACTTTCTAAATTATTGAACGGCCTGACATTCATTATTTAGTTTGATTATCAATTGATTGTCCTGTAATCACATATGATTATTGTAGCTTATTGTTGAAAAATTGATAAATAGCGAGGTATCTATTTAGTTATATTTGCGCAAAAATTCAGGCCAATGACAGTCGTCGGTTATTCAGAGGAACACATAAGAACTCTTGAGTGGAGAGAGCATATCAGGCTTCGTCCGGGTATGTATATAGGGAAACTGGGAGACGGATCATCAGAAGATGACGGTATATATGTATTGTTAAAAGAGGTGATGGATAATGCCATTGATGAATACATGATGGGATTCGGGAAGAAGATAGATGTGTCCATCAATAACCGTGAAGTAAGGGTAAGGGATTATGGTCGTGGTATACCTCTGGGGAAGGTGTTGGATGTTGTGTCCAGGATGAATACGGGGGCCAAATATGATTCGAAGGCTTTTAAAAAATCTGTCGGTCTTAACGGCATAGGTGTCAAAGCGGTTAATGCTTTGTCAGCCAGGTTCATTGTCAGGTCGGTACGTGACGGGCAACTTAAGACCAGTGAGTTTGCCGGTGGCCTCCTTGTCAATGATCAACCGGTTGTTGAGACCAAAGAAGAAAACGGTGTTGAGGTTATCTTCCAGCCTGATGAAGACCTGTTCGGCAATTACTATTACATCTCGGAATATGTTGATACAATGTTGAAGAACTATGTATATCTGAATTCCGGGCTGGTAATAAATTTTAACGGCAACAAATTTTTTTCACGTAACGGATTAGCTGACCTGCTGAACGATAATATGAGCAAGGAGGGTCTTTATCCTCTTATTCATCTTAGAGGTGATGATATTGAAGTAGCTTTCACCCATGGCTTTAATTATGGTGAAGATTATTACAGTTTTGTAAACGGACAGAACACAACTCAGGGAGGCACACATCTGATTGCTTTTCGTGAAGCTCTTGTTAAGACTTTCAGAGAGTTTTTTAAGAAGGATTATGATCCTGCAGATATACGTTCCTCTATTATTGCAGCGATAAGCATTAAAGTAGAAGAACCCATTTTTGAATCACAGACAAAGACAAAACTGGGATCGAAAGACATAGCACCCGGCGGTCCTTCTGTGAGAGCTTTCATCAATGACTTTATCAAAAAGCATCTTGATGATTTTCTTCACAAAAATTCAGAGACTGCCGGAATAATTCTGAAGAAGATACAGGATTCAGAAAAAGAGAGAAAAGCCATTTCTTCTATTCAGAAACTGGCACGGGAGAGATCTAAAAAGGTTAGTCTTCATAATAAGAAACTTCGGGATTGCCGGATTCATTACAACACAAATGATCCCGACAAGCTTGATTCCACCCTTTTTATTACAGAGGGAGATTCGGCAAGCGGTTCAATAACAAAATCCAGGAATGTAGAGACTCAGGCTGTGTTCAGCCTCCGGGGGAAGCCACTTAATTCTTACGGGTTGACAAAAAAAATAGTATATGAGAATGAAGAGTTCAATCTTCTTCAGGCTGCACTGAATATTGAAGATGGCATAGAAAACCTGAGATACAATAATGTGGTAATAGCCACTGATGCTGATGTTGACGGTATGCATATCAGACTCCTTTTACTCACTTTTTTCCTTCAGTTTTTTCCCGAACTTGTAAGAAAAGGACATGTTTATATACTTCAGACTCCGCTCTTCAGGGTAAGAAATAAAAAGGAGACCAGATATTGTTACTCTTACGAGGAGAAGGCAAAAGCTATTAAGGATCTCGGACCGGATCCTGAAATAACCCGTTTTAAGGGATTGGGTGAGATATCTCCTGATGAGTTTGGTCATTTTATCGGAAAAGACATGCGCCTTGAACCGGTCAGAATGAAAAAAAATGATTTTATCAATGGTTATCTTGAGTTTTATATGGGAAAGAATACTCCTGAACGGCAGGATTTTATAATAGAGAACCTGAGGATAGAGGAGGATGTTGTTGAAGAGATACAATAAAATAATTGCAGGGAAGGGATTGATATGATCATGGAAGAAGAATTGAAACCTGAAAATGAACAATCTTTTTCAGAGGAAGATGCCTCTGAAGAACAGGGAATACTGCATTCCGTCACGGCCATGTCGGGCATGTACCGCGACTGGTTTCTTGATTATGCTTCCTATGTGATTCTGGAGAGGGCTGTGCCTCACCTGCATGATGGTCTAAAACCGGTACAGCGCCGTATACTTCATTCAATGAAAAGGATGGATGACGGCCGCTTCAACAAAGTAGCTAATATTATTGGTCATACAATGCAGTTCCATCCCCATGGAGATGCATCCATTGGAGATGCCCTGGTGCAGCTGGGACAAAAAGACCTCCTCGTTGAAAGTCAGGGTAACTGGGGCAATATACTGACAGGTGATGGTGCGGCAGCACCACGTTATATTGAGGCAAGATTATCCAAATTTGCACTGGATGTTGTTTTTAATACAAAAACAACCGAATGGAAATTATCCTATGACGGACGAAATAAAGAACCTGTGACACTTCCTGTTAAATTCCCCCTTTTACTGGCTATGGGAGTTGAAGGAATAGCTGTAGGTCTTGCATCGAAAATCCTTCCACATAATTTCAACGAACTGATAGATGCAACAATTGATTATCTTCAGGGACGGGATTTTGTTATTTACCCCGACTTCCCTACAGGGGGAATGATTGATGTGTCAAAATATAATGATGGTCAGAGGGGAGGAGCAGTTAAGGTCAGAGCCAAAATAGAAAAAATCGACAAGAAAGAACTGGTCATAACAGAAATACCCTATGGTAAAACGACATCTACTCTGATAGATTCCATTATTAAGGCAAATGAAAAAGGGAAAATCAAAATCAGAAAAATAGATGACAATACATCGGCTAATGTGGAAATTGTAATAAGCCTGATGCCCGGTGTTTCTCCTGACAAGACCATAGATGCCCTTTATGCATTTACCGATTGTGAATGTTCCATTTCTCCCAATACATGTGTCATTACAGGAAGCAAACCCTCATTTATTGGTGTAAGTGAGATGCTCAAAAATTCGGCTGACAGAACAGTTTACCTGCTGAAAAGTGAACTGGAAATCAGACTGGCAGAATTAAAGGAAGACTGGCACATGTCGTCGCTGGAGAAAATATTCATAGAAGAAAAAATATACCGCGATATAGAAGAATGTGAAACATGGGAAGCTGTCTTGTCAGCAATTAATAAGGGGCTGGAGCCTTTTAAAGAAAAATTCTCAAGAGAAATAACCAGAGAAGATCTGATTAGGTTAACCGAAATTAAGATTAAAAGGATATCAAAATACGATTCAAAAAAAGCTGAAGATCATATAAAAGGTATTGAAACAGAGTTGGAAGAAGTTAAAAACCACTTACATAATATCATTCCTTTTACAATTAATTATTTCCGGCAGATAAAAAAGAAATACGGCAAAGGAAGAGAACGTAAAACCGAGATCAGGAACTTTGATACAATACAGGCAACAAAAGTAGTGGCCAATAATGCCAAACTTTATGTTAATTATAAAGAAGGATTCATTGGCACAGGTCTCAAAAAAGATGAATTTGTATGTGAATGTTCCGATATTGATGATATAATAGTGATAAGAAAAGATGGCAGTTATCTTATAACACGAATAGATGATAAAGTCTTTGTTGGAAATGATATACTTTATACACAGGTTTTCCTGAAAAACGATGAAAGAACTATTTATAATATTGTTTACCAGGATGGCAGGAACGGTCCTGTGTACATAAAACGTTGTGCCATAACAGGGTTGACACGCGATAAGGTATATAATATAACCAAAGGCAATGATGGTTCAAGAATTATTTATCTGAGTGCAAATCCTAACGGAGAAGCTGAAGTTATCAAGGTACATCATAAACCAAAGGCTCGACTCAAGAAACTTCTTTTTGAATATGATTTCGGACAACTTGCTATCAAAGGCAAATCATCACAGGGAAACATTCTTACGAGAAATCCGGTCCAGAAAATTACACTTAAAGAAAAAGGTCTTTCCACTCTGGGAGGCCGAAAGATATGGTTCGATGATGCAATATTGAGGCTTAATGTTGACGGAAGAGGAAAATATCTGGGGGAGTTCAGTGCCGATGACAAAATTCTGGTTATAACAAAAACCGGATATTACAGACATACCGGTTTTGATCTTTCAAACCATTTTGAAGAGAACATCCTTTTAATAGAAAAGTACAGGCCAGGGAAAGTATACTCTGTAATATACTGGGATGCGGATCAGAATTATTATTATGTTAAGAGGTTTATGATAGAAGAATCAGAAAAACCTCAGTATTTCATTAATGAGAGTGCCGGAACAAGACTGGTAAGTATCACTGAAGTTGAGTATCCCCGGTTTGAAATACAATTCGGAGGCAAACATAAAAGCCGTGATAATGAAATAATAGAAGTTGAGAGGTTTATTGGCGTCAAGAGTTATAAAGCCCGGGGAAAAAGATTAACCAGCTTTATGGTAGATAATATTTCTGAGGTTGAACCGGTAGTTAAGAAAGAAGATAACCCGGTGTTAAGGGATGTTAAAACAGAAGATGTGCCCAAAGAATCACCACATGACGATCCTGCACAGATGAAGCTTGAATTGTGATGAAAAAAAACCAGATTGTTTATATAATCGGTTTTATGGGAAGCGGTAAAACAACTGCAGGAAGAAAGCTGTCATCCTCTCTGGGATGGTCATTTATAGATCTTGATGAAGAGATTGAAAACTATTCAGAAAAAAGTATCCCCCGGATCTTTGAAGAAGATGGAGAAGATAGTTTCAGGAATACAGAATCACTCGTTCTGAGATCGACAGCAGACCTGTTCAACAGTATTATATCAACAGGAGGCGGAACACCCTGTCATACAGGTAATATGGATTTTATGAAGGAAAACGGTCTGACTATATATCTGAAAATGACCCCGGAACAGCTAAAACAGAGATTAATTGAGTCATCAGGAGAAAGGCCTTTGATAAAAAACATACCCCATTATCAACTTCAGGACTATATTCAAAAGAAGTTAAATGAACGGGAATGTTTTTATAATATGGCTGATCTTATAGTCCAGGGTTCTAATGTTGACTACTCTTTATTGGTTAAGCTTATCAATAAGTATCTTAATTACTGAGATTTTAGTTTAAAATTCTTATTTTAGTAAGATTAATACTGCGTATGTTACTCCTTCTGTATACTAACAGTGGGGGCCGGGGGTTAAGACATGTTAAGGAATAGTAAATCAGATGATTGGTGCTCTCTGAATAATAAGTTTTCAGGAGAACGGTTTTTTAAATATAATTTCTTCAGTATTGTAACAGGTGCTTACTCGCTTAGTAAGGGTTCCAAAAACCGGTGGTTCGTTGAAGAAATACTTAAAAATGCTTCAGAAGGAGATGTCTCTCTGCTCTCCATCATAAAAAATATAGTTACCAACCCTGCTTTTGATGAGGGAGTACGGCAGAGAGCTTCCGGGATTGTGGAAAATGCTGATAAAGATGGGTTTTTAGAGATAGAAGGGAGGACGGCTGATCTGTATGATAAACATGATATTATTCAATCAGCCAAAATAATTCTGAGTGGGACAAGGACTCCTCAGACTGCAGTAATACTCAGACTTCTTAAAGAAAAGCGGGAAGAAGCAAAAAGGCTGGGATTGTTTCTGATAGGCAAATTCAGAATAGCCTCAATGATACCTGAGGTTTGTGAATATCTGTCTGTGACCGGCCTGCAGGTCTACGCATCAGATGTTCTGCTTGAATTTGGGGAAGAAGCGCATAATGAGTTGATTGAATTCTTTTTTAAAAACTCCGGTAATGTACAGCTATGCAGAAATATCCTGCGCTTATTGAACAAAAATAAATCTGAAAGAAATCATTCTTTTTGTTTTGAGTTGCTCTGGTCAGCTTCAAGAAAAATAAAAGAGGATGCTGTCGTTTATCTTAAGGATTCTGGAATTATTTTATCATCTGAGGATAACAAACGTCTTTCTTTCCTGCTTTTGAAAACTGCAGGAATAATGACACGACTGCTGGCTTTAAAACTTTGTTTATTAAAAAATGATCAAAGCAGGCTTAAGGATGTCATCGAACAGGAGTATAAACGCTGGAGAGAATTCTATGCAGGGATAGTAGCTTTTGATCATTTTGCACCTTATCTTCAGGGAGATGAAAATAGCAAATCTGTTTTTGAAGGCTTCTCAGAAAAACAACTTAATAGTATTTCTCATATTATTCTTGGACCGGCCGGTAAATTTACAGGGAAATTTATGTCAGGATCCGATAAGGTGAAACTGAGAAAAATGCAAAGATATTTTCCTGTAGAGATCCCTGATATGGAGAAGTTGAATGACTACATTATCAATAGTGATTACAATACTATAAGTATATGGACAAAAGCATGTATTCTTCATAATATGGATAAGATAACAGGACAGTTTCTCACAGATTCTGTTATTGCATTGTTTTTCAGTCCCGAAGAAGTGCTTCAGGAAGAAGCTTTCAGGCTTATTCTAAGATCAGGTAATAAGAATTATGGATCTATAATGAAAAGAGTGGATAAGAATTCTGTAAATAAATTTAACAGGATCATATCAGAAGATATTGTTCAGCACGGAATGATATTTGAAAAAACACTGTTTCTTTCCTCTTTGTTCACTGGTATTTATCAGGAAGACCTGTTATTCCTTGCTGCCCGTATGATTTATAAAAAGGATTTAATTCCTTCGGATACAGAAAAAAAATGTTTGATCTGGAATTGCCCGGCAAAGGATTCAGATGTTGAGGTCGTTGTTGTAAATAACGGAGACAATGAAACCCTGTTCAACAAAATTTCAGTTTGTGTGAATGATGGGTTCTACATTTTAGCTCTTGAGGCAGTTGAAGCTTTTCATTGTCTTTGTCCTGAAAAGACCTTTGAGTTATTTAAGTATATTGATGAGCATGAAAGATGATTACAGAGAACATCAATTTGAAATAATATTATCTGAGAAATATGATATCAGCCGCATCAGGAAAAATTATTAATCCATTTCCGGGGCTCAGACCTTTTACACAGGAAGAGAGTGACCGTTTTTTCGGTCGTAAGGATGAAAGTCTGGAAATAATCAGGAAATTAAATCTTAACAGGTTTGTTGCTGTTTTTGGGGCTTCAGGAAGCGGCAAATCATCCCTTGTTAACTCTGGTGTTGTGCCGGAATTGATAAGCAGGCAGAAAAAAGGAGAACCTCCACTGAAGATAATACGTATGACTCCCGGTAATAATCCCCTGAAGAATCTTTCTGCCGGTTTTGCAGGGTCTATTCTGGGGGAACAGCATGTAAATAATGCCGATGATGCGGTTATTTCTCATCTGAAAGATAATAAGAACTGGATTGCAACTGTATGCAGGAGTCTTATGATAAAACCGGGAGAAAGAGTTCTTATTTTTGTAGATCAGTTTGAGGAGGTCTTTCGTAACATATCCGTCCGGATAAGAGAAAAAGACTATGAAGATGCCTTAATTTTTGCCGGATTGCTTACAAATGCTGTTAAACAAACAGATGTTGATATTTCAGTAATATTATCAGTACGTTCCGATTATATAGGAGAATGTGCCAGGTTTCATGAGCTTATTGAAATGATGAACAACAGTAACTTTCTTATCCCTCGTATGACCAGGGATCATTACAGGGAGGTTATTGAAAACCCGGTCAGGCTGGCGGGAGCCGATATTGATCCGGACCTTGTTAATACCATTCTGGATAATCTTGGAGAACAACATGATCAGCTTCCCGTACTTCAACATCTGATGATGAGAACATTTTCCTGCTGGATGGAGAACAAAGGAGAAGGCAGAACAATAGATATAACAGACTATACTCTCGCCGGAACACTGAGTGGTGCTATTTCACGTCATGCTGATGAAGCCTATAATGAATTATCTGAAAAGGGCAGGAATATCTGTTCAAGATTGTTCAGGGCCATAACCGGAAAAGGAAGCGAAAACCGTAATATAAGGAATCCCCAGACTTTTTCAGCTCTCCGTGCAATAATAGAATGTTCAGACGAAGAACTGAAAGAGGTTATTAATAAGTTCAGGATCCCATCCAGATCATTTCTTATTCCGGGTAGTAATATAAAAATTAATGATAATTCTGTTGTTGATCTGTCGCATGAGAGCATAATGCGCTTATGGGGCAGACTTAAGGAATGGATAGAAGATGAGGCGGTAAGCGTCAGGATGTATAGGAAACTCTCAGAAGCTTCTGCCATGTATCAGCAGGGTCGAACTACTCTTTTACAGGGATCTGAACTGCAGGTCGCCATTAACTGGAGGGAGACACAAAAGCCAAACCTGAAATGGGCTGAAAGGTATGATCCGGCTTATGAGAGAGTTATGGCTTACCTGAGGACCAGTGAGAAAGCTTATGAAGAAGAGGAACTGACCAGGCTTCTGAAGCAGAGAAAGAGAGTAAGAAGGAGCAGGATTATTGCCTCTGTTTTTGGAGCGGCCATGCTCATTTCACTGATATTGTTCACAAATTCTTTTATACAGAAAAAGAATACAGAGAGACTCCGGCTGGATGCTTTGCGGGAGAGAGAAGCTGCCGTTGAACATGCAATAGCTTCAGAAAGAGTTGCTATTGCTTCACGCTTACAGCTGATTACAGCCGACTCGGGTATCATAGCTGCAAGAGAAAGAGAAGCAGAGATAATGCATCAGAAAGCTATTGCAGAAAACCGAAGACTAATAGCAGAACATACAAGCGAAGAAGCAGAAAAAGAAATGCAGACAATGCAAGGCGAAAGGGATGTTGCTATCGGAAAAAGAATGGTTTCACTCGGAAAAGCTTTGGCTATGAAGTCATTATTTATGCCTGACGAAAGAGAGCTGCAGGCTCTGCTGGCCTATCAGGGGTATATTTTCAACAGCCGTAATGGAGGAGAGCAGAATGATGCCGATATTTATAAGGGCTTGATTAATATTGCCAAATCATCTGAAAACAATAGTTACAGGAGTTTTACAGGTCATACTGCCGGAATAAACAGTATCGCATTTGTTCCCGGGAACAGAGAATTCTTTACGGCTGGCTCTGACGGAAAAATAATGAGGTGGGGCCTTGATAAGTCTAACCAGAGTTTGCAGATTTTCTATTCAGGTTCGGAAATTATAAATGTGCTGGCTGTAAGTCCTGATGCCGGATGGCTGGCTTCAGGAACACAGAATTCAGGCATCAGGATGATACCCTTGAAAGATAATGGACTGGCCTATGATTTGAAAGGGCATACCGGACCGATCAGATCACTTATATTCTCATATGACGGAAGATATCTGTACTCTGCATCTGTTGACGGAAAAGTACTAAGATGGGATCTGAACACAAAATCTTCCACTGAAGTCTCGGAAGGATTGGGCCATATTACTTCCATTGATCTGTCGGCGGACAATAATTACATGGCAGGGTTGAATGAAGAAGGGAAAGTGGTTGTGTGGGATCCTTCGGATGTTTCACAAGCTTTCCGGATTGAATCGGCAGACAGAAAGATAAAAGCTGTCAGGTTTAAACCTGACGACGATGTATTGGCTGTTGGATATACTGATGGGTATTTTGAACTGTGGGATATATCTTCCCGAGAAGTAATATCGGAATTTAAAGCTCATTCATCCGGAGTGAACGATATACGTTTTAACAGCAAGTTCTCACAATTAGCTACAGCTTCCAATGATGGTTCTGTAAAAATATGGAACACAAACGATCTGGCAACCCTGCCAATCGATTTTGATGATAATAACGGAATAGTGGTAACCATAGAGTTCAGTCCTGACGGACAGGTAATTGTGACGGGAACAACGGGAGAAACAGATAACCTTAAGAGCCGCGGAACAACAAACGATATTCTCGCAAAGGATGTTCGTAAACTGGTTACAAGAAATTTTTCTCTCGAAGAATGGATAGCATTTGTTGGAAAAGATATAGAATTTGAAGCTACAGTTCCCGGGAATAAATATAATATCAGGGTGACAGAGATTAAATAAGGTCTTTCTTGTCAGAGCAGTATTTTTCCCTAAATTTGCTGTTTTTCAAAATACTCCGAACAAGGGTATATATTTATTTGTTTACGAAAATGTAATACTAAAAAACAATGATGAATAAGAAGGTTCTGTTAATGATACTTGATGGCTGGGGAATTGGAGATGGTTCAAAATCTGATGTAATCAGCAACGTGCCGACACCAAATATAGATCATCTGCTAAAGACATATCCGAATTCAAGGCTTTTTGCTTCAGGAGAAAATGTAGGCTTACCTGATGGGCAGATGGGCAATTCGGAAGTTGGGCATCTAAATATTGGTGCAGGGAGAATAGTCTATCAGGATCTGGTGAAGATCAATATTGAATGCAGGAACGGGCAAATAAAGAATAATAAGGTTCTTACAGATGCATTTGCCTATGCCCGGGATAATGATAAGCAGGTACATTTCATGGGATTGCTTTCAGACGGTGGTGTCCATTCTATGGATAAGCATTTGTATTATCTGTGTGATATGACTAAAGATTATGGGATAAAGGATGTTTTTATTCATGGTTTTGGCGATGGTCGTGACACTGACCCGCGTAGCGGGAAAGGATATATGAAAAACCTTCTGGATCATCTTGCCGTATCAAATGGGAGGGTAGCTTCATTTGTTGGGCGTTATTATGCAATGGACAGGGATAAAAGGTGGGAAAGGATAAAAGTTGCCTATGACCTTCTTGTTAACGGTAAAGGAGAACCGACTGAGGATATACTCAAAGCGATCCAGGATTCTTATGATGCAGGCATTACTGATGAATTTATGAAACCAATTGTGGTAGTGGATAAAGCAGGTGATCCGGCAGGGTCTGTAAAAGAAGGAGATGTTATTGTCTTTTTTAATTTCAGAAATGACAGGGCCAAAGAACTGACTATCGTTCTCACTCAAAAAGACATGCCAGAACATGGAATGAAGATGAT
>JAAYDB010000066.1 GCA_012729475.1 Bacteroidota bacterium | reverse complement strand
GCGTTATTCTGGAAACCGGTTGATGCAGATACATCAAAAGTTGTTTTTCCCTGTTTCCCTCTTTTGGTTGTTATTACAATAACACCGTTGGAGCCTCTTGCACCGTATGCAGCGGTGGCAGAAGCATCCTTAAGGACAGTTATACTCTCGATATCGTTACTGTTAAGAGCTGACAGAGGGTTAAGAGAACTTGAAGCCTCTGTGTCTCCCGAGAGATTGTCATTTATTACAGGAGCACCATCGATGATGATCAAAGGATCGTTATCTCCGGTAATAGATCCTACACCCCTGATCCTTATATCCTGAACAGAACCGGGAGTACCTGAGGAAGATGAAATATTCACTCCGGCAACTTTCCCCTGCAGGGTTTGATCAACGGTAACAACAGGCACCGATCTCAGTTCATCACCTGAGAGCTGTACTGTGGATCCTGTCAACTCGTTCTTACCTCTGGTAGCATACCCAAGGACAACTACTTCACCCATGGCAAGAACGTCGGATTCCAGGGCAACGTTAATTACGTTCCTGTTGGCAATTTCGACTTCAAGTCTCTTCATACCAACATAGGAAAAGACAAGAGTTTCAGCACTGGTGGGAACATTCAGACTATAGCGCCCGCTTACATCGGTAAGGACACCGATGGTAGTTCCCTGTACAGTAACCGTCACTCCTGGTACTGCAAGGCCATCCTCAGTACTTGTGACAGTACCAGTAATCTGCACTGTCTGTCCAAAAGCGAGACTACCCGCAGCGAGCAACAGTGTAAAAAACAGTAAAAATCTTTTCATAAAATTAAGTTTAGGTTAATGATCATTTGAAAACAAATATATTCAAATATTTTTTATTACAAAGACATATCTACATATTCTAATCTATAAAGTAAAGACTTTTAGTCCTTTCACAATAATGATTCAATTAAATCCAGTATTTCCCCGGTTTTCTTTTCAGAAATTCTTTCTATCTCCGCTGCCTTTTGAAGAATATTTTCCACCGAAGATTTTTCATCAAGTCCGGCTGCATTGATTTTTATATTAAGGAATGCTCCCTTAACGGAAGCCATTAGGGCCAAAGCCCCAACACCGGCATCTGTAACTGATGCCGGATTACCTTCCTTAACCATTTCTTTTATAACATCATAACCTTCCATGGCTGTCTCCATTATCACAAAAGGGACTTCTATGGCATATTTCACTGCTTCACTGATCATTTTCCGGCGAAAAACCTGCTCTTTTTCTGTATTTCTGGGGAGTCTGCCGGCTTCAATTATCCGCCTGTAAGCTATAGTATCTTCATCAACAAGTTCCAATAAGCTGTTCTGTATTTGCCTGCCCTTTTCAGCCCAGTCGGAAAATTCTTTCCACCGATGGTCCCACCCCCTCTTATGTGATGATAAATTAGCGACCATGGTTCCCAGTCCCACTCCCAATGAAGCCATATACGCTGACACCGATCCTCCTCCCGGGACAGGCAGTTCTGAAGAGACGGTTTCCATAAACGACCTGAGTGAAAGATTGACAAGCTTATCGCTATCTTCTCCGTCCATGGCATACTCAATTATTTTTTTTTCAGGCTCAAAGGGCCGTAAATCGTCCAGCCCCATTGATTTAACAGCTATTTTTATGAGTTCCCTGTCGGGTACTCCGGATGATCTCTGTTGTTTATCCAGGAAATATCTGCCTGCCTCCAGAATTGCTTTCAAAGGGATCAGGCCAACAAGTTCTGACCCTGTCACCCTTATTCCACGGGCTTCAGCTTTCCTGCACACTTCGTCGAAAACAAGATGAACAGGTGTTTCTGAAATATTTGTCAGATTCATTGATATCTGGGCGATACCGTATTCTTTCAGGTACCATCCTATAGCTTTAACATTTTTAAGAGATCCTGGCACATTTACCTTTTCGCCTTTCTCATTGGTTATATTACGGCCTTTCTCCCTTACATCAAAAGCAATGGCATTTGCTCTACGTGTAGATGTGGTGTTCAGATTAACATTAAAAGCCACAAGGAAATCACGAGCACCGACGGCTGTAGCTCCTGCTTTCTCATTAAAGAGTGCCGGTCCGTAATCCGGTTTCCATTCAGGATCTGTTAGTTTTTTCTTCAGTCCCTCATATTCCCCTGCCCTGCAATTAGCCAGGTTCTTCCGTTTTTCTTCAAAAGCAGCATACTCGTAACAATAGACAGGTATATTCAGCTCTTTCCCTGTCCTCTCCGCAAACTGACGCGCATAACCAACTGCCTCATCCATAGTTATGCCGGAAACAGGGATAAAAGGACAAACATCAGTGGCTCCCATCCTGGGATGTGCTCCCTTATGCTTTCTCATGTCAATCAATTCAGATGCTTTTTTCACTGCACGAAAGGCTGCCTCAACTACTGACTCCGGATCCCCAACAAAAGTAACCACTGTCCTGTTGGTATCTCTTCCCGGATCAACATTCAAAAGTTTTACTCCTTCGACAGAACAAATTTCTTCTGTTATCCCGGAAATAACTTTCATGTTTCTTCCTTCACTGAAATTAGGGACACATTCCAATAATCTCTTTGTCATTCTTTCCGTTTTTTTTCTTTAGCCCTCGTATAGTATAGTACAGTAACAGACATGAATTTTTAAGTTGTCAATTACTGTAAAACAAAATTAATTAACCATTTGTTTACTCAAAGAAAGTGTTTTTATGATCTCCCCTTTCAGAATAACTGTTTCTATCAGGTCTGTTCCAAAAGCATAGGGGAGGAACTGGTATGACGGTATTTCTTTTGTAATAAATAAATTAGCCACTTTCCCCCGGCAAACAGACCCGTGTGTACCGGATAATCCCATTGCACAGGCAGAATTTATTGTGACAGCATTAAGTGCTTCTTCAGGTAGCATTTTAAGTCTAATACAGCCGAGAGACATTAGCATTTTCATATTTCCTGAAGGAGATGAGCCGGGATTATAATCAGAAGCCATTGCCACGGGCAATCCTGCCTTTATCATCTTCCTGGCAGGAGGATCAGGCAAACCCAGGAAAAAAGCTGATCCGGGTAATAATGTTGGTACCGTGTCAGTACCTGTGAGACAGGCTATTTCAGCCTCGCCTGTGCGTTCAAGATGGTCAACTGACAGGGCTCCGTATTTAACACCGGCCTGAACTCCACCGGAAAAAGCCAGTTCATTGGCATGAATCTTTGGCAATAGCCCGTATTTCAGACCAGCCATAAGAATCCTTTCTGTATCTTCAACAGTAAAAAAGCCCTTATCACAGAACACATCAATATAATCAGCAAGGTTTTCAGAAGCAACCAGTGGTATCATCTCATTTATCACCAAATCAACATATTCTTCTCTCCTGTTTTTGTATTCTGCAGGAAGGGCATGTGCTCCCAGAAAAGTAGAACGTATTTCAAGAGGAGATTCTTCCTTTATCCTGCGCATTACTCTGAGCATCTTAAGTTCATCTTCCGTATTGAGACCGTAGCCGCTCTTTATCTCAACAGCTCCTGTTCCAAGTTCAATTATTTCATTTATCCTCACCATCGACTGCCTGTATAAATCATCTTCTGATGTTTTATGAAGGAGCCTTGCCGAATTAAGTATACCTCCTCCCCTTGCTGCTATTTCCTCGTATGACAAACCCTTTATCCTGTCAGCAAACTCAGCCTCCCGGCTACCCGCATAAACAAGGTGGGTATGGGAGTCACAGAATGAAGGGAAAACAATCCGGCCGGAAGCATCAATGATTTTGATCCCTTTCTGTGAATATTTAAGTTCTTCAGGCAAATCTTCCATCCTTCCGAAATCCATTATCCTGCCTGATCCTGTCAAAAGATAGGCATCAGATATTAACGGAATAACCGACATATCTTTTCCGCTCACAAGCCGACGGGCTTTTTCTTCAACCTGAACAAGTTGTTTAATATTCCGGATCAGTAACCGCATATTATATTTTGACCTAATACATTGTCTAAGGTAGCAATTATTAAAAAAAGAGTTTATGATTTTTATTTTTCTTTATCTTTAGCTGGCTAATTATTTTTCCCGGGGATGAGATAATAATTCTGAAAAAAGAGATTGTCATGCTTTACGGGAAGAGATATGCAAGCAGTAAAAACAAATATTTCAGATATATGAAAAACAGCCTGTCAGTTTTGCTACTAATAGCAATTACTCTTTCTCCTCTTTCCGGACAAGAGAAGGAGAAGAAAGAAAAAGTCGGATGGAAATTTGGCGGAGCACTGCCTGCAATCACATACGATTCCAATCTGGGTTTTCAGTATGGGGCTCTTGTTGAGTTTTTTAATTACGGGAAACCAAGTGTATATCCCGATTTTCTTGATCACACTTATACCGAGATATCCCGGTTCACAAAGGGAAGCGGGATATACCGCATGATGTATGAGTCATTTCGTATCATACCGGGTGTGCATTGGGTAAGTGATCTGAGTTATCTGCCTGATGAGGCAACGGATTTTTACGGCTTTAACGGTTATGAATCTGTTTTCAATTCCGAATGGGCTACCTACGATAAAAAAACAGGACCTGAATATCCTTACAGATCAACTATGTTCTACCGTTTCAGGAGGAATCAGTTCAGATTTAAAAATGATTTTGAAGGCAAACTGGCAGGTGAATACATTAAATGGAGTGCAGGCTTTGCTTTTCAGAATTTTGATGTAGGATCTGTAAATATTGAAAAGCTTAACAAAGGCAGAGAATATCCATTGCCCGCCGTCAGTGACTCATTGGGGCTTTTTGAGCTCTACAGGCTCAATGGACTGATATCGGATAATGAAGCAGACGGAGGATGGGTCAATTCACTTAAGTTTGGTGTTGTTTGGGATAACAGGGATAACAGGCCTAATCCCATGAAAGGGGTATGGACTGAACTGGGCTTTGAATTTGCTCCGGGTTTTCTGGGTAACGACTGGTCTTTTTCACGCTTTTATCTTACACACCGGCAATATTTTACACTAATAGAAAGGGATCTTTCATTTGTGTATCGTCTTGGTTATCAAACTACTCTTTCAGGCGATGTACCGTTTTTCTACAGGTCGCAGGTTATTACTTCTCTGTTAACGGGAGCTACCAATGAAGGGCTGGGAGGATCAAGCACATTACGTGGTGTCCTGAGGAACAGGGTTATTGGTGACGGATTTGCCTATGGTAATTTTGAATTACGCTGGAAACCATTTCATTTTACTTTGTTCAACCAGGAAAGTTATATAGGTATCAACCTTTTCTATGATACTGGCATCGTTACCCGCAAGATCAAGCTTCCTGAAAATTTTGAAGCCCAATTTGATCAGGGACCGTATAATGGAGACTCTTTCGCAGATTATTTTATTCCGGGAGAAGAAAAACTGCATCACAGTTACGGTATCAGTATAATGCCAGTCTGGGGTCAGAATTTCGTTATAGCTGTTGATATAGGGAAAGCCGTCAACATTCAGGATTCTGATAAATTGGGATTCTCCATTAATCTTAACTATTTATTCTGATATCTGTCAGAATCCTTTCATAAAATACCCGAGGGCTACACCAAGGTAATTCCCTACAACATAACCTATGATGCCTACTGTTATCCCGGTAATGATCACCTCCTTATTTTTCAGGGCTACAGCAACTACCGGTACAAAAGGGGGTGAAAAAACGAAAGCGGTGGTGGTTATAAGATAATTATCGGCATCGACCCTGAATATCAGTGATAATATAAGATGTAGAAAGAGAGAGCCGAAATAACACCAGAAGACAAATAGAAGCAGGTTAATCATCCCAAGGCTTAAGATTGAACTCAGATCGGCCATTGAAGCGACAAGAAGGGAAAAAATAAGTACAAAATACATCCCAAGCTGGAAGGTTTTGTCTATCTTATTCACCCAGGTAAAAAGTGATGCTATTATAGAAAAAGTGGTTATTGAGATGATGACGACAGGGTCAAGAATTTTACTGAAAACAAGGATGCTTAAACCAACTGACAGTCCAAGAATAACCAAGGCCAGTCCCAAAGCCGTAAGCAGCTTTGGGAACACTCCTTTTTTGAACATACCGGAATAATCCTCGAAGCTGTCGGCCTCCTTGTAATTGTCTACTGCATGATCATTTTTCCCTTCAATCTTCTTAAAAGGTCTCATAATAGCTCTGAAGACCCGTGGCCCTGCAGTAATAAAAAATATTATTGTAGCAGCACCAACGAGCATATCATAGGTATTTGCCATGATAAAAGTATTTGGCTCCACATCCATAGCCATTTTTAGTGACACCATATTAGGAGTACCACCTGTATAAACACCGACCAGCATACCGCCTACCCTCCAGGCTTCAGGAACACTATCCCTGAAAATAAGATATCCTGTAAAAATCACAATAATAATAGAGATCAGGGCAAGCAACATGGAAATAAAACCTTCTTTTGCATATCTGAGCCATCTTTTAATGTTCAGGGAAAATAACAGAAGGGGAAAAGCCAGGACCCCGATTGCCTGGAGTGTATCCTGTGTTGTAGCTATGTTGTTTACCACAAGATCATCTCCGGTAATCTTTCCTGAAGTAAACAGCGCATGGGCCTCCTCCTGAGGCAGGTAAGTCTCTCCCTGTAATGCTTCTCTGTACTCCCTGCTTCCATCAGGAATTATTCCTGTTGTACTGATAATAAGACCAAACCCATAGGCAAGTACTATCGATCCCAGTTTTTTAAAAAAGGGCCATCTTTTACATAAATAAATAATTACAAGAGGGAATGTAAAATAGAAAATTACAAGAATTATTACTTTTACCATACTACCCTTATTTTACCTGTACCAAATATAAAAAAAGGGATTGAGCCGGATAATAAGGCAGGTTAAAATAAGTATTTATACTTAAATATTTTTCATGAAAGAATCAGGCTGATGGGGCTTTCAACAGTTCTCTTGCATTCTTTAAAGCTGTATCAGTTATTTGGCTTCCACTAAGGAGGCGGGCAATTTCAATAATTCTCTCCTGTGGAGAAAGCAGTTTTATTTTTGTAACTGCAGAATTGTTTTCTTCATCCTTATAAACATGATAATGCCTTGAACCTCTTGAAGCCACCTGGGGCAGATGGGTTATATTCAGGACTTGCATATAGTCGCCCATCCCTGCAAGTATCTGTCCTACCCTTGCTGCTATCTCTCCCGACACTCCCGAATCAATCTCGTCAAAAATAATTGTAGGCAGATTATTTTTTCTCGTCAGCATTGATTTCAGGCTAAGCATAACTCTCGATAATTCTCCTCCTGAAGCAATCTTTGCAATATTTTCCGGTTCTGTTTGTTTATTTGCTGAAAAAAGGAAATCGGCATGATCGATACCCGACATTGTAAAATCCTTCAAACGTGAAAGGCTTATTTTGAATTTTGCGCCAGGCATCCCAAGTTGTTTCAGCATATCTGTTATCTTTCTTTCAACATTTCCAAGTATGTTATTCCTTTTCTCAGATATCTCTTCACAAAAACTATTCAGTAACCTGGCTTCATTATCAACCAGTAACTGCAGTTCTTTCAGTCTTTCATCATTTGTTTCGATGGACACAACTTTTTCTCTTATCTTTTCCCTTTCGTCCAGTAATTCATTAAGGTCATTCAGCCGGTGTTTTTGCAACAGGGAATAAATAAGGTCCAGGCGTTCATTGATCTCTGCCAGTCTGTTTGGATCAGCTTCAATAAGAGCAGCCATTTTTTCGAGTTCATTAGCCAGATCATTAAGTTCAATCCAGGCTGAATCTGCCCGTTGCAGTAACCCTTCTCCTCCCGGAATGAATTCCATGATTCTGGAAAGATTGGTCTTAACCTCTTTCAACATAACCAGAATGGAGTTACCGTCAAAAGAGAATAAATGTGAAGCGTTGTTGAGCGCAATTTTAATTTCTTCGGCATGGGAAAGCAACTCCTGTTCTTTTTCCAGATCGTCCTGCTCCCCTGCAACAAGCTTTGAAGAGTCAAGTTGTTCCAGTTGAAACTGATAATATTCCAGATCAGCTTTGTTCTTATCAGACATTTCAGTCAGTTCATTCAGTTCTTTTTTCAGCCGGCGGAAGTTCTGATAAACCAATCTGTACTTTTCCAGAAGTCCTGTAGTGCCTGCAAAAGAATCGATTACACTCAGATGAAAAGAGTTATCTCTGAGCATCAGTGTCTGGTGCTGTGAATGTATATCAATCAGACGATCGCCAATATCTTTCAGGACGGTTAAAGTAACGGGAGTGTCATTTATAAAACCCCGTGATTTACCGGCAGGGTTTATTTCTCTTCTGATGATTGTCAGTGGTTCAAAGTCGAGTTCATTGACTTCAAAAAAATCATTCAGTTCATATCCGTCTATTCTGAATGATCCTTCCACTATACATTTTTTGTTCTTCTCCAGGAGTACTGAAACATCTGCCCTGCTGCCCAGTATCAATGAAAGAGCTCCCAGCAGGATTGATTTACCTGCACCCGTTTCTCCTGTAATAATTGTTAGACCTTTTTCGAGTTCAAGGTCCAGGCTTTTTATTAAGGCATAATTCTGAACGAACAGTTTTACGAGCATAAGGGGATATTATTTTCAGCCGGCAGAGGCTATTCTCTCATATTTTGATTTATTAGCCGGATCGATTTCGGAAAGTATCTCTACGACTCTTCCTCTCTCTTCAGGAAACGATTCGGAAAAGATATTTACAAACTCATCGCTTCTGGCTTCCAGAACAATCTGTAACAGATACATAAAAGGATCAGGCCTTTTCCTGTAGACCGATTGCAATAACCTGAGGCTCTCCACGATACTTGCTCTGGCTTCAGTCACCCTTGACTCCATCCTGTCAAGTCCGTTCATATTATACTGATAAATGAAATGACGCACTTCTTCATATTCTTTATTAAGGATATTCTCCACGAGCCAGTATCTGTTACGGTTACGCGAACCGTCATAAGGTTTCCATCCCGCCTGGGGAGCATTCTGCGCATTGGTCACAATTTTTTCTGCCATCCGGAAATACTCCGTACCTCCCAATGCAGAGAAAGAATCATAATCAAATCCCAGTATAATATAAACATAATAGGCCAGTACCGAAACAAGATTTGAGCGATGGACTGTCGGGTCAAATTCGAGAGGTTGGAATTCGACGTACTGGAACCTGAAACTATTATCAATAAAATTGAGCATTGTGGCGTTGTAGGTCGTATTATATACGGGACGCCGGGCTTGTATCTGTATTGTTCCGGAAAATTCATCGGCCGATATCTGATCGGTAAGGTTAATAAGTATATTACAGTCTATCCTTTCTGCGTAACTAAAGACATGATTTGTCCAGACGGTACCATTAAGAAATTCGTAAATATCGCGCTGCATATTTTCAAAGATCTGCCGGTTGGAACCCTGTATCTGTTGCGCTGACACCTGTACATTGCAGTTAAGTTCCTGGGAACATACTGTTTGAGTCAGTATAACTGTTGCCAGTGCAAGGATAAGATATCTTAAAACCCGTATAAATTCCATTCTGACAATTATTTGATCATTGACACAATTTTGTCGAGGATGTCTTTTGCAGCTTCATCCTTCGTTTTCAACTCAAATTTATCAATATTATTGTACTTGTCAATGACAGTAATTTTGTTAGTGTCGTATTCAAAACCTGCCCCTTTATCTCTGAGTGAATTCAAAACTATAAGATCAAGATTTTTCCTTTTAAGTTTACCCTGTGCATTTTTCATTTCATCACTTGTTTCAAGGGCAAATCCTGCTATTATCTGGGATTTTCTTTTTTCCTTTCCCAGTGATTCTGCAATATCAATTGTTGGTTTGAGTGTTAAAGTCAGTTTATTACTGCTTTTTTTCATTTTATCATCATGGGTCTGAACGGGAGTATAATCAGCTACTGCAGCTGCGAGAATGGCAACATCGGCATTTTTAAACCTCTCAATGCACACCGTTGACATAGATGCGGCATCTGTCACCCTTATTACATTAACAGCGGGATTGAGGGGAGAAAGAGTTGTAGGACCCAGAACAAGTGTCACATCAGCTCCGTAGTTAACGGCGGCATCTGCGAGGGTAATCCCCATTTTACCTGATGAATAATTACTTATGAAACGTACCGGATCAATAGGTTCTCTGGTAGGACCGGCATTAATCAGGATTTTTTTCCCTTTCAGGGGTGCTTTTTTTTTTTGAAAAAGTCACCGATCTCTTTCACTATATCTTCCGGTTCAGGCATCCGTCCCTTCCCGGTCAGGCCGCTGGCCAGTTCTCCCGATTCAGGCTCCAGGATGATGTTCCCATAGGCTCTGAGAGTCTCTATATTGACTATGACGGCCGGATGTTTGAGCATATTTTCGTCCATGGAAGGAGCAACAAAAACCGGGCACCGGGCTGCAAGATAAGTTGTAAGCAGAAAGTTGTCTGCAATTCCGTTAGCCATCTTACCTAGTGAATTGGCTGATGCGGGAGAGATAAGGAAAACATCTGCCCACAGAGACAGCTCAATATGATTATTCCAGTCACCGTTTTCGGTATTATAGAATAGTGTCAGGACAGGATTATTCGATAAGGTTGACATGGTAAGGGGGGTAATGAAATCCTTTGCACGGGGAGTCATTATAACCTTCACCTCTGCTCCTTCCTTAACCAGCAGTCTGACAAGGCTTGCAGTCTTATATGCTGCAATACCGCCGGTAACACCTACTAATATTTTCTTACCTTTCAGCATCGCGGGCTGAGGTTTATTTTTGCTTGTTAGGCGATTCAGGATTCCTGTAAAATATTCTGTCCTCTTCCAGTTCCTGAAGAGCTATTAGTGCAGGTTTTGGAAGACGTTCATAGAATTTGGATATTTCTATCTGCTCACGGTTTTCAAAAACTTCTTCCAGATTATCGCTGTATGATGCAAATTCCTCAAGTTTCTTATTGAGTTCCTGTTTCATCTCAACAGCTATCTGATTAGCACGCCGTGCTACAATTATCACTGTTTCATAAATATTTTCCGTATCCCTTGTCATCAGCTCAAGATTTCTCGTCACAGTGCTAACCGGGGCCGATGTTTTTTTGTAATCCATATTATTCATTTCTTGGTTATTTCAGATTTATCTGCAAGTTCCTCATCCACAACAGGGTCCAGATTAAGAGCCCTGCTGGTGGAGACATATATCCTTCTTGCATCTTTTATAAAACGGCTATCGGGAAACTCTTCAACAAAAGAATAATAATCATCCAGTGTTTCCTGATATCTCTCCGTCTGCCTGCTTGCCATACTGTTTTCTGCATACAGAAAAAGAGAACTAAGTCTGAGAAACATCATTTCTTCCCTGTATTTTGAATCAGTATGATCTTTCAGATTATTGGTAAGAGCTACGACAGCAGCTTTGTATTCAGTCATATCATAATACAACCTGGCACTCATATAAGATTTTTCCGTAAGCTTTTCTTCACATTCCCTGATATATCTCCGGCACTCATCTGCACTGGGATTATCGGGATATCTGTTAAGAAAATATGTAAACCCCTCTATTGCCGACCTGGTATATGACTGATCCAGTTCCGGTTTGGGAGAAAGATGATAATCACACAGCGCAGCCATAAAATAAGCTTCTTCAATATGTTCACCATAACCATACTGATCAGTATACGATTTAAAATAACTGCCTGCAGTGATATAATCCCTCATTCCGTAAAATGCCATAGCGTTCATCCATTCAAGGGCTTCTGACTCCTGTGAAGCCCTGAAACGTGGCATAATCTGCATCAACAGTTCAGTAGTTCTCACATATCTCCCTTCATCATAATACTCTTTTGCTTTGTCTTTTTTAAGGTTATAATCACTACTCTTGAGCAACTGCTGATACTCTCCGCAGGAACTCATAAAACCCAAAATAATAAATACTGTCAATAACCTGGTTCTCATCTAAAAAAAATGTTGTGCAAAATTACAATATATTTTTCAAATCAGATATAAAAACGTGTTTTTTGCCCGATTATTCTGTCAAAAGCAGTAATGGAACAAATTAGGTATAAATAGGTATTATGGCAAAGAATCGAATCTATACTTTTGTAGAAACTAAAATTAAATGACTGTATAATGGATATTTTTGACAAAATCAATTCGGCAAAAGGTGCTCTGGGACAATATTCCGGTATAGGTGATGGCTATTTTATGTTCCCCAAGCTGGAGGGAGAGATAGCTCCAAAGATGAAATTCAGGGGTAAGGAAGTGCTGACATGGAGTCTGAACAATTATCTCGGGCTGGCCAATGATCCTGAAGTAAGGAAAGTTGATGCAGAATACACTGAAAAATATGGTCTGGCTTATCCTATGGGTGCAAGGATGATGTCGGGGCAAACAGCTATGCACGAGAAATTTGAATCGATGGCTGCTGAATTTGTCGGAAAAGAATCCGCTTATCTTCTTAATTACGGTTATCAGGGCATGCTGTCAATCATTGATGCCCTTGTTGACAGACATGATGTCATAGTATATGATTCCGAAGCACATGCCTGCATAATGGATGGTCTGAGGCTTCATGCCGGCAAGCGGTTTGTCTATGCCCACAACGACATAGAGAGTTGTGAGAAGCAGCTGCAACGTGCCACCAGACTTGTGGAAGAGAGTGGCGGAGGTATACTGGTGATAACAGAAGGCGTATTCGGCATGGCAGGAGATCTTGGAAAACTTGACAAGATTGCTGCACTCAAAAAGAAATATAATTTCCGCTTCCTTGTCGATGATGCTCATGGTTTTGGAACAATGGGTCCTACAGGTGCAGGTACGGGAGAACATTTTGGGGTACAGGATCAGATCGATGTGTATTTCGCTACATTCGCCAAAGCGATGGCAGGAATAGGCGGGTTCGTGGCAAGTACAAAAGAAGTTGTCACTTATCTCAGATTTAACCTCAGATCACAGATATATGCCAAAGCTCTTCCTATGGCAATGACTATGGGAGCTATCAAGAGACTCGAGCTAATCAAGAGTAATCCGGCATACAGGGAAAAACTCTGGACTATAGTTGATGCCCTTCAGTCAGGACTGAGAAAAGAAGGTCTCGACCTGGGAAAAACAGAATCACCTGTCACTCCCGTTTTCTTTAAATGCCCCCTCGAACAAGTAACACAATTTGTTTATGACCTGAGAGAAAATTACGGCATTTTCTGCTCTGTTGTCATCTATCCTGTTGTACCAAGAGGCGTTGTGATGCTACGTCTTATACCTACAGCCACCCACTCACTGGAAGATGTGAAATATACCGTGGAGGCATTTAAGAATATAAAAAGGAAACTGGACAATAATGAGTATCCGACCGAAATGGCCGACTTCTCAAAATAATACTAACAAGTATACATATCATGTGGCAGGGCTATAATACAGTCCTGCTTTTTTTTCTTTATCAGAAACACACCCTCTTTTACATAATCAAAGGAGAATAATTATCTAATGATAATATTTATCAAAAAAAAGCTATTGTCAATCAATATTTATTTAAACTAAGCAAACCCCGGCAAATAATCTTTCATGTCTGTTCAGGAAAAACAGAGACCCGGATGGATAATTCTTCTATCACCTGTTTTGAACAATTGCTCATATTAGTGGTTATACTGATGAATTTATTCTTATTTTGCAACTCCATATTATTTTTAATAAGCTGAAATAAAGCATGATGACCAACGAAAAAGAACAGGAAAACGTATTAAAAGCCTATACACTTCTTTTATATTTCTCCAGTAGTATGATCATGCACGGGCCCGGCGATGAGTGTATTTCGGATTTTCTCACAAGCGGACTGCTGAAGCGTCTCCCCTTGTCAAGTTCCAATCCCCGTTTCATCCATGCCACCTCACTTCTTCGCAGTCAGGATACCAGCGATAAGGAACGCTGTAAAAAAGAGCTCAATTCAGATTTCAACAGACTGTTTGCGAAAAACTCTCTGGCTCCTCCATACAAATCATATTATGCGAAGGATGATAATAAGGAGAAAAAGAGAAACCGTGAGGGAGTAAGCGGATTTTATGATTCTTACGGCTGGCAGTCACACATAAGGGATACCTACAATGATGATCATCTGGGGACCGGACTCTTTTTTCTCAACCGTCTCATTGAGTATTACATGCAACTTGATGATGAAGCCTGTAAACGGGAAATGAGATCAGAGATAAGCAGATTCATAAACAAACATATCCTTTCATGGGTTCCACAATGGCAGAAAGATGTTAAGGCACAGGCCCGGACACAATTCTACAAGGGTATTGCAGAACTTATATATGCCTGTACAGAAGATATTGCAACACTACCCGGGGATAACTGATCAGAAATCAGGATTGAATAAAGCATTTATTGCTCCCATATAATACTCATTCCATCCTTCAGAAATATTTTCAAAATCATCATCAGGGATATTTGTATGTTCAACAGTGACCAGGGAATAATCTCTTTCAGGCCGGATATTAACTGTCACGACCGACTTTTCCTGTTGTTCGCCGAAATACCATTCCTGGACTATTTTTCTGTCAGGAACAAACTCTATATTCCTTCCTGTTATATCACCTTCCCATAGTGAAAACTCTGTTCCGGGCTCTGTTGACATAACAGAAGGATAACCGGACCACAGTTCAATAGTAAAAGGATTAGTTAGTGCAGAATAAACGTCTGAAGGTACTGCATTGATTCTGAATGTTTTTTTGAAGGCTTTCATTCCGGTGGAATTATTTTTTTGATTCGGCAAAATAGCGTTCTGCATCGATAGCTGCCATACATCCCGATCCGGCTGCTGTAACAGCCTGTCTGTAATGAGGGTCCTGAACATCGCCTGCAGCAAAAACGCCGGGAATCTTTGTTTTTGTTGTGCCCGGAAATGTTTTTATATAGCCTGCCTTATCTGTTTCCAGAAATTCCTTGAATATGCCGGAATTAGGAGTATGTCCTATTGCGAGAAAGAGCCCGTCAATTTTTATCTTCACTTCCTCTTCTTCCGGAGTCCCTTTCTTTTTAAGCAGAATAGCTCCTTCCACCCCGTTTTCCCCGAAAAGATCGGCTACCTGATGTTCCCATAAAACCTCTATATTAGGTGTATCCATCACTCGCTCCTGCATGGCTTTTGAAGCTCTGAGAACGTTTCTTCTTACCAGCAGATAAACCTTATTACATATTCCTGCCAGATAGGTAGCTTCTTCAGCGGCAGTGTCACCTCCACCCACTACTGCAACATCCTTGTTTTTATAAAAGAAACCGTCACATGTAGCACAGGCAGAGACACCCATACCGGCATATTTTTTCTCTGCTTCCAGCCCCAGATACCGGGCTGTTGCACCAGTAGCAATAATAACTGTCTCTGCTTCAACCACTTTCTTGTCATCGAAAGTGATCAGGCGGCGGGATCCCGAAAGATCAGCACTGACAGCTATCCCTGTTCTGATATCAGTACCAAAACGTTCAGCCTGCTTCCTGAGGTCTTCCATCATCTGTGTTCCTGTAACACCATCCGGATAACCGGGGAAATTGTCCACTTCGGTTGTGGTTGTTAACTGTCCTCCCATCTGAAGGCCGGTATAAAGAACCGGATGCAGATTAGCCCTGGCAGCATATATAGCTGCAGTGTATCCTGCAGGTCCTGATCCAATAATCAGACACCTGACTTTTTCTTTATCCTTACTATCCGTATTATCCGAACCAGACTGAATATCAAGAGGTTTAAAGAGCTCCATACTGTATTTGCTTTTTTAATTGCACAAAAATACTAAAAAAAATGTGGTATAATGAGATGAGGACCGGTGTTAACTCCTATAATTTTCTGACAGGTGATTGCTTTAATGTTTAAACCCTGCAATATGCATATATTTTATTTTATATTATGAAATTCAGGAATCATACACAATATTTCATTGATTTTCTTCGTCTACCCCGGCCCCAAGGGGAGCGAAGAAAATCAATTTACTCCCCTTGGGGTAGGGGTAAATAAATTGATTTTCAAGCGATTTTGCAAATATTATTAATGATTCCTGATACTCATATTTTATATTATGAAATTCAGATCAATTACACTAAATTTGATCAAAGCAATAACAAGTGGTAAAAGGCCCGGCCTAATGGTTCAATATTTTTCGCTTTGCCGGACCTGATTAGAATAGATTATTACTGATGACTGAGATGAAAATCCTGGTGATAAATATTGTATCCGGCTTATTCCTGTTACTTACTTCATTTATTCCTGCACAATATGAAGAAGACAACACCGGGAAAAGCATTGTAGTCATCTCCGTTGATGGTTCTATAAATCCCTCGAGTGCTGAATACATTAAATCGGGTATTGATCAGGCTGTTGAAAAAAGATCTGAATGTTTGATCATTAAACTTAATACCCCTGGGGGATTATTAAAATCAACACGTGTTATAGTAACCGATATCCTTGACTCCGCAGTACCGGTGGCAGTTTTTGTTCATCCGGGAGGATCGCAGGCAGCTTCTGCCGGAGTTTTTGTGACCCTTGCAGCCCATATAGCTGCTATGGCTCCCGGAACAAATATAGGTGCAGCTCATCCTGTGTCGATGCAGGGCGAGCAGGACTCTGTAATGAGTGAAAAAGCCACGAATGATGCAGCGGCATTTATCAGGACTATAAGCGAAAAGAGAGCCCGTAATACTGAATGGGCAGAAGATGCTGTTCGGAAAAGCATATCTGTTACTGAAACAGAAGCTC
Source organism: Bacteroidota bacterium (assembly GCA_012729475.1). Taxonomy (GTDB): domain Bacteria; phylum Bacteroidota; class Bacteroidia; order Bacteroidales; family VadinHA17; genus LD21. Next base: position 6,618 of record JAAYDB010000066.1, on the reverse strand, counting down.
TCAAAGAAGGGGTTATTGATCTGATCGCTGATTCCATGGAAGATCTGCTTGAACAGATTGACGGCAAAGAGATCAGCCTTAATACAGGCTCAAAGGTACTGGATACAAAAAACGCAGAGATCATTCATATAGAAATGGACTTCAAGCAAAAGATACTCGGTCTGTTATCGGATCCGAATATTGCATATATATTATTAATGATAGGTATTTATGGTATTATGTTTGAACTTTATAATCCCGGTGCGATATTCCCCGGTGTAACAGGAGGTATAAGCCTTATAATGGCTTTTTACTCTTTACATACGCTTCCGGTCAACTACGCGGGTCTGGCATTGATCTTCTTTGCCGTTCTTCTGTTTGTCCTCGAGATAAAAGTTGCCAGCCACGGTCTGTTGACTATTGGAGGAGTGCTGTCGCTGGTAATGGGATCTGTGATGCTGATAGACACAGAGTCGACACTCGAAGTGATAAAAATATCATGGCAGGTGATACTGGCTATTGTCATACTCACTACAGCTTTTTTTGTTTTTGCTATTGCTTTTGCTATAAAAGCCCAGAGGAAAAAGCCCACAACCGGCATTGAAGGCATTATAGGTGAAACAGGAGAAGTTGTAAGCGATTTAAATCCTGAAGGCCAGGTAAACGTCCACGGCGAAGTGTGGAGCGCAGAAAGCCCTGACGGGTACATAAAAAAAGGTTCAAAAGTCAAGGTGAGCCAAATCAATAATCTCAAATTAATAGTTCAGAAATTAACCCCTTAAAAAGAAAGGATATCATCATGGAACAATCATTTAATATCATACTGATAACAGCAATCGTTTTTTTTATGTTCATCCTGGCAAGTGCCATACGCATTTTACGGGAATATGAACGCGGTGTCGTTTTCCGGCTGGGAAGGCTTATCGGAGTAAAAGGTCCCGGACTAATACTACTTATCCCTGTCATCGATAAAATGGTTAAAGTAAGCTTAAGAACAGTTGTGATGGATGTAGCCGAACAGGATGTAATAACAAAAGACAATGTGTCTATAAAAGTTAATGCCGTAGTCTACTTCCGTGTTATGCAGCCCGACAAGGCAATAATAGAAGTTGAAAATTTCCTGTTTGCAACTTCACAGTTATCACAGACTACATTACGCAGTATTCTGGGACAGTCGGAACTGGACGAGTTACTCTCACAACGTGATAAAATAAATATAGAACTGGCTAAAATTATTGACAACCAGACCGAACCCTGGGGCATCAAAGTATCCAATGTAGAAGTGAAACATATTGACCTGCCTCAGGAGATGCAGCGTGCTATGGCTAAACAGGCTGAAGCGGAAAGAGAACGCCGGGCAAAAGTCATTCATGCTGAAGGTGAATTCCAGGCAAGCCAGCGCTTATCCGATGCCGCTCATGTAATTAGCACAAATCCTGCAGCCATTCAACTCAGGTTCCTTCAGACACTGACCGAAATTGCTACAGAACAAAGCTCTACTATTATCTTCCCCGTTCCACTTGATATTATTTCTGCTTTCTTATCTAAGGAAAAGAAAACAAGCTGAATGGAAAACTGTTTCCTATGACACTGGCATGAGAGTCACAGACCCTGTTGCTCTATCTTTTATATATTTAAAAACTTTCATCTCATGAAAAAAAGTATGAAGAAACACTTACTCAGTTTCCTGGTTTTATTGCTTATCACATCCTCCCTTAAATCACAACAACAGATGATAAAAAGTCCTGACGGCCTTCTGAGTCTTACTGTCTCTGAAGAAAATGGCCTTTTGTTCTATTCAGTAAAATACAAAGATATGATCATGCTGGAGGACTCTCCTCTCGGACTGGTAACCAATGTAGGTGACTTCAGTAAAGATCTGAGGATAACAGCAAGCGAAGAAAATATTATTGAAAAAACATACCAACAGGAAAAAATTAAAAAATCATCCATTGAGTATATTGCCAATGAACTCAAAACAACTGCTGTAAACAGTGATAATCAACAAATTGAGATTGTTTTCAGAGTGAGCAATAACGATATTGGTTTCAGGTACAATCTATTCCAATACGGCGAATCTGCTTTCTGTATAATAGAAAAAGAGACCAGCGGCTTTAATTTTCCTTCCAACACTACAACATTTTTAACACCACAGGCCACACCCGGCATTGGATGGAAAAACTCAAAACCCAGTTATGAAGAAGAATACATTGCTGATGAGCCCATTGGTACTCCTTCAAAATACCGACTGGGGTACACCTTTCCCTGTCTGTTCCATATTGGAGAGAACGGATGGGTGCTTGTCTCGGAGACCGGAGTAAGCAGTAAATATTGTGGTTCCCGTCTCAGTGACGGGACAGCGGATGGATTATATTCCATAGCCTATCCTCATCCTCTTGAGAACGGTGGCTCAGGCATTGCATCACCGGCTCTGGCCTTGCCGGGTTCAACACCATGGCGTACTCTCACTGTCGCCTCCGGACTAAAACCCATTGTTGAAACCACTATACCCTTCGATCTTGTTGAACCTTTGTATGAAGCATCACAGGAATATGATTACGGGCGTTCTACATGGAGCTGGATCATGTGGCAGGACAACAGCATGAATTATAACGACCAGGTGACATTTATAAACCTGGCCTCTGAGATGGGGTATGAATATATCCTTATAGATGCCTTATGGGATGAGAACCTTGGTTATGAAAAGATGGAAGAGTTGATTGCTTATGCACATTCAAAGGGTGTCAACGTCTTCCTTTGGTATAATTCCAACGGATACTGGAATAATGCTCCACAGGGACCCAAACACAGGATGGACAATGCCATTGCCCGCAAAAATGAGATGAAATGGCTGAAGAAAATGGGAGTTAAGGGTTTGAAAGTTGATTTCTGGGGTGGAGATAAACAGGAAACGATGAAGCTTTACGAGGAGGTTCTGTATGATGCCAATGAATACGGTCTGATGATAATATTCCATGGATGTACTCTTCCCAGAGGATGGGAAAGGATGTATCCCAATTATGTTGGCAGTGAAGCCGTACTGGCATCGGAAAACCTTATCTTTACACAGCATGCCAACGATATGGAAGCTTTTAATGCCTGTCTGCATCCCTTTATCCGTAATGCCACAGGTTGTATGGAGTTTGGTCCGGTCTTGCTGAACAAACGTCATAACCGCACTAATGACGGAGGGTCAGTCCGCCGCACTACCGACATCTTCCAGCTTGCTACAGCAGTATTATTTCAGAATCCCGTTCAGATGTTTGCTCTTACGCCAAACAACCTGACTGATGTTCCTTCGTTTGAAATAGATTTCATGAAAACAATCCCCACTACATGGGACGAAACAGTCTTCATTGACGGTTATCCGGGTAAATATTGTATTCTGGCCCGCAGGCATAACGATAAATGGTATGTTGCAGGCATCAATGCATTGGAGGAACCCATTGAAGTGGAAGTTGAGCTGCCAATGATTACAGGGAAAAGAGTTGTCTGTTATGGAGATGACAGCAAGAGACAATCTTACAAAAAAGAATTAAAAGTCAAAAAATCAGGAGTATATAAACTAACCATACAAGCTGACGGGGGTATTATACTTACTGATATGTAATATGATCATTTAAAACTTTTTGTACCGGGTGTTGGAATTATCCAATGCCCTGTTTTTAATATATACAGGCTTTAAATAACTCAGCTTTGGTGCATAGGAAATAGGAATTTTTATATTATTTTTGCGGTCGACAACTAATAAAGTTGTTTTTTATAATAATTCGGGGTGTGGCGCAGTTGGCTAGCGCACTTGCATGGGGTGCAAGGGGTCGCCAGTTCGAGTCTGGCCACCCCGACTTTTATCCGCGATTTATGCCTCCGCTATAACGGGGGCATTATTTTATTCAGCCACACTGTCCCTTTATGAATGAAAAAGGTGCCTTTTTCAGACACCCTTTTTCAGATCAGAAACCTGGACCTGGCCGGACAGCCGGCCGGAGATAAACTAATTATTTTGCAGCTGAAGAAATTACAGGATTATTCAGAAAAAGCGGGAAGATCCTTTGTATTTCCAACCCTGTTAATGACAGTTTGTAATTCCGATTGTAATCTGTCCGTCTTGTGCCGTCTCCGTTCTGTATTCCGTGCCCAGGAATGAAAGCAGATATGAGGTTACATCAGGATTATCCTCGACAATAAGAAGTATTGGTTTATCATCATGTTCCTGCCCCGGGCTCTCATACTGTTTTTTACTGACAACCCGGATAAGGGATCTGTGGAGACCAGTGTTTTTAATGGTAAGTGGTTCAGTAACCTCTTCGAAAGGAGCCTCATCGTGAACAGGAAGTGTAACGGTTATTTCCGTGCCTGTACCAAAAACACTGTCAGCAGTGATTGTACCGCCAAGCAGTTTCACAAGCTCCCTGGTAATTGCCAGTCCCAGTCCCGAACCTGTACCGGTATCTGAAACACGGTAATAGCGGTCAAAGATATTCGGGAGGTGTGGTTCGCGCCTTTTCGGGTTTGCCTCCACGCATTCTAATACTTAATATTGTTTATAAGTGGTAAGTGCTACAACCGTAAATTTTAAAATATAATCTAACCAATCGAGCACATAGCTCTGTGTGACAGCATCTTAAACAACCCGTTAAGCCCCCTTTAGGGAGTTTGAGGGTCAGAAAAGGCAAATAACACAAGTCAATACCTGAATTTGGTTGACCGTTTTTTTTTGAATTTTACAGGAACCAAATAAACAATACTATTTGAACAGACTCCTCAGAAGAGCCGTCATATGGTAAAAAAAGTATTGCGAATCAGAAAGAAGTATTAATTGTTATTTCTTCTCCAGCCTGCGACAGTCCGGGATTTTTTGGGTGCCAGGTAGAGATTGGAGATTGTCTTCCCTATAACGAAAGATATAGAAGCTGCAACCACCCCGACAAGGTTAAGGAAGATAACACCTATTAACAGTATTATGATAATGCCGGTCAGCTCGACCGCTGTAGCTACCGAAATAGGTCCGGTAGTACCGTTTATTATAAGTACTGATCTCTGGAAATTAAGAAGGATAGTCAGTGCCGGCAACAGTATCATTATCTTTAGCGGTAAATACGACAGATCAGCCAGCTCCTTAGTCAGACCGGAGACATTGATGAACCATAAGTCAGCCAGAGGAGTAAAAGCCAGGACGGTTATCAGGACAGTCGTTACTATACCCAGATACAAGGCAAAATTCCTCAGAATAGTATAATTTTGTTTCTTTTCTCCTGCCAGAGCTATATTGACCTCCTGGTATGATAATCCCATACTCCTGAAGACAAACACCAGGGAGTTTACTACTGGAAGGACAGCCAGCGATTCGACAGCCATATAACTTCTGCCCATAAAGAAAGTGACGAAAGGATGGACACCGAGAGACAGTATCGAGGTTAGTGCCAGCGGATAGTAGAACTTCGCTATTGTTCTGAGTCGCATATTGCCATTAACTGCATCATCTGTTACAAGCAACTTCTTCAGGGATCCGGAAGTCATCAATCTTGTTGCTATTGCCTCAGACAGAACAGCCAGCGACATTGCCCCTGCACCAACATAAGCACCTTCGATACCTGCAAAATATAACAGGAGGCCCACCGCTACGATAACCAGCATCCTCACCAGCGTTCCGTATGTGACACGGCGGGTAAGGTTATTCTTTATCAGTATACCCTGATAAAACCTGCGATAACCAATAGAGGCAGCCCAGGGAAGAAAGATAATAAGCGCCACATGAGCAAGCTTTGCTATATCCTCTGGCACATCCATCAGACGAATAACAATGAAATTGAAAACCGGAGGAATAAGAACCAGGAGATGAATGCCGGTAATAAGGGCATTGAGAATATCTGTGAATTTCTTCAGCTTTTTATACGAATTTCTTCCTGATATCAGAGCGGTAGAAGCACTCAGAAGCATTATTATGGGTGCTTCAATGATCATGGCAAAAGAGGCTGCTATACCAAAAGCTGCAAGATTGTATTTGGCATCACTCAGACGGGCAATGAAGGCAATGAGAAAAGGCTGCTCAAAAGCCATTATCAGCCAGGTAAGGGCCAATGGGGACCAAAATAGAAAGATCCTGCGGTATGTCAGCTTTTCACTCAGATTCACTTTTAAGAAAAGCGCAAATATAGCTAATTATTGATGACGCTTAAAAATGAGTACCGGAGAAAACCGGACGGGATCCCGGCAAAAGGCCGTAATCTCAATTAATAAAACTTTCTGTTTATCTGATAAATAATTGACTTGTATGTCTTTTTTGCAGAAATTTGTTCAGGGTAGAGTTCAATTACATTAATTAAAATCTAATACTATGAAGACCTTAAACCTTATCGCGTGGATATCCGGAGCAATAGGAATAATATTTGTCCTGCTGGGCTTCCTTCAGTTCATAACCGGCAGACTGATAGAAACAGCTGAGATAATTAACTGCTTTCATGCAGCCAACAGCTTCTTCCTTATTACAATTGCCCTGTTTGTTTACCTTATAAAGAATCAGAATAAAAAAGACTGAATCAGCTGATCTGTTTCAAAATACCCCCGGCCGACAGTCCGGGACCGCAGAATCGCCTCACCACTCTCACCACCGAAAATCCTGCCACGCTAAAGAAGGGT
>JAAYDB010000182.1 GCA_012729475.1 Bacteroidota bacterium | reverse complement strand
CCGGCACCTATACTTTCAGAGTGACAAATGCTGAGGGCTGCACTTCCGCAGCTTCCTCAAACGTTGTCATTAACCCACAGCCTGCTACCCCAACGGCTCCCGTTCCTGGTACAGTTACTCAGCCGACATGTACCATATCTACCGGGACCGTTGGGTTAAGCGGCTTACCTTCTTCCGGTACATGGACACTCATACGTATCCGCAGTACCGGAGAAACAGTCACTGTACCAGGAACAGGTGTTACATACACAGTGACAGGTGTCCTTCCCGGTACCTATACTTTCACCGTTACCAATTCGGAAGGATGTACTTCGCCTCCGTCATCAGAAGTGGTCATCTTCGAACAACCACCAACACCTTCAGCCCCTGTGATAGATTCCATAGCCCAACCCACCTGTACTGTGGCCACAGGGACTATCTACCTGAGCGGATTGCCTGAAAACGGAACCTGGACACTGAGACGTTTTCCCGATCAGATAATAAAAACAGGGACAGGAACGACGACCTCTGTATCAGGACTTACCCCACGTACTTATTACTTTACTGTAACCAACGAAGCCGGATGTACATCGGTTATCTCACTGAATGCAGTAGTCAACACCCAGCCACCGACACCGCCTGCACCGACAGTGGGTACTATAACCCATCCTACCTTCTCTGTGCCTACAGGTAGCGTTCAGCTGAGGAACCTGCCATCTTCCGGAGCATGGATAATAACTCGCCTGCCTCAGGGAGTGAAGATTTCCGGCACAGGTACAATATACACTGTGACCGGACTACAGCCCGGGACATACACTTTCACTGTAACTAATTCATTCGGATGTATATCAGAACCTACCGGAAATGTAGTGATAAATGCCCGTCCGGGTCCTCCGGATCTGGTGATCAATAATCCTGATACAATATGTTCAAACCAGACTGCCAACCTCACAGATCCTGAGATAACGGAAGGTTCAGATGAGGGACTTATATTCACATACTGGCTCGATGCAGAGGGAACAGATCCTCTTGAAAACCCTGAAGCTGCACCTCCGGGAGTCTATTACATAAAAGGTACTACAACAGCTGGATATTTCACTATAAAACAGGTCATTGTAGCCGCTGATCAGATGCCGGAAGCTTACGCAGGCGGGGATGTCGGGATGGATTATATCTTCGAATTACAACTCGATGCAGATATACCTGTTGTAGGTACAGGGATGTGGTCAGTGACAAAAGGGTCAGGTTCATTCTCCGATGAGAACGATCCTAAAACATTCGTTTCTGATCTGGCAGTCAATGAAAATATACTGGCATGGACAGTCACCAACGGTGTCTGCCCTCCTGCAGTCGATTATGTCACAATAACCATTAACGACCTCGTGGTTCCTACTCTCATCACACCTAACGGAGACCCTTATAATGAGTATTTCATATTACGCGGACTGGAAGAGACACTGGGGAAAACAGAGCTGGTAATATTCGACCGCCGGGGATTACAGGTGTTCCATGATGAAAATTACCGGAACGACTGGAACGGCCTCGACGATAACGGAAAAGAACTGCCCGATGATACTTACTTCTGGATAATTAAAGCTTCTAACGGTAAGTCTTTGAGCGGATATATTGTTATAAGAAGATAATTATTAAGGGATTTGGTGTTCTGAGTTCCAGGTTTCAGGTTCCAGGTTTCAGGTTCCAGGTTCCAGGTTTCAGGTTCCAGGTTTCAGGTTTCAGGTTCCAGGTTTCAGGTTTCAGGTTCCAGGTTTCAGGTTCCAGGTTTCAGGTTTCAGGTTTCAGGTTCCAGGTTTTTTGTATTTCACAGGGATAAATTATAGATAAAAAGATATGAAGGTTGAAAAATTTGAGGATCTGGAGATATGGAAAGAGGCCAGAGCTTTGAATAAATTTATTTTTGAACTTACTGAAAAGGAACCTTTTTGTAAAGATTATAAGTTTAAAGAACAGATCAGGACATCTGCCGGATCAATTATGGATAACATTGCCGAAGGGTTCGAAAGAGATGGGAATAAAGAATTTGTTCAGTTTTTAAGTATTTCCAAAGGTTCGTGTGGAGAATGCCGGTCTCAATCTTATCGGGCATTTGATTCTGAATATATAAAAGAAGATACTCTTAGGGAATTGATAAGCCTTACCAGCACTTTAAACAGAAAAATATCTTCACTTATGTTTTACCTGAGGAAAAGTGATTTCAAAGGTTCAAAGTATAAACCCCTGAACCTTGAACCCTGAACCTTGAACTTTGAACTTTGAACTTTGAACCTTGAACCTTGAACTTTGAACTTTGAACCTTGAATGATTAAATTGATACATAATGAATCGTATACTTAAAATTCTCGTTCTGATACTGATTCCAACAACTCTCTGGGGTCAGCTTACGCCTGTCACGGATCATTATATCCTGAATCCGTTATCGATAAATCCGGCTTATGCCGGAGGACGGGGGGCTCTGAATGTTGCATCTTTTTTCAGACGGCAATGGGTGGGTATCCCCGGATCGCCACAGACAATGACTCTTGCTGTTGATGCCCCTCTGCTCAGTTCAAAACTGGGATTGGGTCTGATGATTGTCAGTGACAAAATGGGAGTGAGCAAAGAGACCCAGATAGCTACTACTTACGCTTACAGGATACACATGAAGAAGGGTGGCTTACTATCCTTTGGTCTGGGAGCAGGACTGTTGACTACCAACACTGCCTGGTCGGACCTTATAGTACTTGATCCCGAAGACGATTATTACCTTATCGATACGCGTATGTTTGCTGTTCCTGACTTCAGTTTCGGGACTTACTATACCAGCGGAGATTTCTTTCTGGGTTTTTCCATTCCACGGCTGCTCAGTTACAGGTTCGATTTCGACAAGAACAAATATTCCCTCATGTTCAAGCCGGAAGATTATTCCTATATGCTGAATACCGGTTACCTTGTTACTCTATCCGAAAAAGTGAAGATGTTGCCCTCCGCCTTGCTCACACTGTCAGCAGGAAACAAGCTGATGTACGATATAAATGTCCATTTCAGTCTCTATGACAGGTTATGGACAGGCTTATCATACAAAAACGACAGATCGGTAGTGGCTTTGCTGCAGTTTTCAGTTAATAACCAGTTGAGGATAGGATATACCTACGATTTCGATTTCGGCAAGATAGGCCGGTACAGCAACGGTTCACATGAAGTGATGCTGCGATATGTCTTCAGATACCAGGTGGATGTAGCCAATCCCCTTATATTTTGAGATTCACATTTCTACCCCCGAACCCCAAACCTCTAACCCGGAATTCTTTTTCATACATTTGGATCATGAATAAAAAATTTTCTTTACTATTTATAATATCTTTTTTCACTGCTTTTGTCTCGGCACAGGACGAAACTTACACCATCAGGAGAACGTCCTTCAGCACAGACAGGTTTGATGAGTTTTCACCTGTTTATTACAAAGACGGACTGGTTTTCTGTACAAACAATAATACAGGGCAACTGGTGGATTATTCATCCTCACAGGGTGGAGGAACAGTAAATATATATTTTGTAGATACTACAGGTAATAAAAGAGCCGGCCTTTTCTCCGGCAGCCTTAGGACAAAAGCAAATGATGGTCCTGTTACCTTCAACAGTACGGGCGATACTATTTATTATTCGCGTAACATGCGAATAGACGGCAGGGCGAAGGATATATCTTCTGTGAGAAACAGGCTGGGTATTTTCTTTGCTGTTGATGATGGGAAAAAATGGTCGGGTAAAAGAGAATTCCGCTTTAACAATGAGTGGTACAATATTTCGACACCCTGGCTTGCCCCTGACAGCAGGAGATTGTATTTTGCTTCTGATATGCCCGATGGTTATGGAGGCACAGACCTCTATTACTCAGAGTGGAAAGGTTATTACTGGGATGAACCGGTTAATATGGGAAGTGTTATCAATACCAAAGGTAACGAAGCCTACCCTTTCGTAACACCTGCCGGAGAGATATTATTTGCATCCGACGGTCATCCGGGATTGGGAGGTAAAGACATCTTCTATTCACGGCTAGTTAATGATGAATGGCTGACTCCTGTCAGATTCGACCCTCCTGTCAACTCTCAGTATGATGATTTCGGAATAATAACCGACTCACTCATGAGTAAAGGTTATTTTTCATCTAACCGGCTGGGGTCTATTGATATATATGAGTTTGAAACTCTTTATCCTCAGATTTTCTATGCAGATATTCAAAGAGAAAACACATACTGCTTTGTTT
>JAAYDB010000012.1 GCA_012729475.1 Bacteroidota bacterium | reverse complement strand
GGGTTGTTGTTATGATGTAATGCACCTTTCCCGGGGTGGAACCCGGGCTACTGGATGTTGACACCTCCGGTGTCATGGAAAAAAAGAATCAATGTTTTGCACAGCATTAAATTCCGGGAATAATTATATAAAATTTATTCTGGGTGTCTTTCGCACAAAACAGGAAATACTGGAGAGATACTGATAAGAATCATCATGTTCCCAAAAGACCTCTTGATGAACTGATAATTAAATTATAAATACCTGTCTATAGTATGGCAAACCCCTGTTATCTCTTTTCTTCTTATTATCCTTTGATGAAAATAGCCTTGATAATATGACTTGCCATTTTGGGATTTTCTTTCAGGCGGCGGGTGGAGTAACCAAACCAGTCTTTTCCAAAAGGTACGTATATTCTCATATCATGTCCGTTCTTCACTATCTCACTTCTTAATCCCGGAGTGACACCATACAGCATCTGAAATTCATACAGATGTTTTGAGACCTTATATTTTTCTATAAGTTTATATGCTCCTTCAATTAGCGGCCTGTCGTGGGTGGCAATGCCAACGTGTATTTTGTTTTTGAACATATATTCCAGATCTTCCAGATAGTGACTGTTTATTTCTTCATATTTCTTATAAGCTATTTCTGCCGGTTCAATATAGATGCCCTTGCATAGTCTTATGCTCAAAGGATTTTCCTCACTATTGAGGTCTGTCAGTCCCTTTATATCATCAAGTGTTCTTTTAAGGTAAGCCTGAAGAACAAGACCGACATTTGCCGGGAACTCTGTTTTCAGCTTACGGAACAACTCTATTTCCAGAGATGTACAGGGAGAATCTTCCATATCAACTCTGATAAACCTGTTATAGGAAGCTGCCTTTAATACTATTTCCCTGATATGCTGATAACATACTTCCTTATCGATCAGCAACCCAAAACTTGTGGGCTTGACTGAAAAACTGCCTTTTACGCCATTGCTCTCTGTGAAATCAATCAGGTGGAGGTATTCTTTCTTGTTGGCCTCTGCTTCTTCAAGGGTTTTAATAAATTCTCCCAAAACATCGATAGTAACAAGGATACCCTGACTGTTAAGGTCTTTTGAAACACGCATGGCATCTTCAATTGTCTCTCCCGATATGTAGGTATGCGAAAAAAGCCAGATGAATTTTTTGGGAAAATAAGGTAATATTGCTGCAATGAATTTGTTAAACATAATGCTTGTATTTATAATTATTAAAAACTAAAGAAAATATTTTAATCTGCAATATCATGAATATCGCTTCTATCCTTTAATGATATTTATCATTTGAAAAACGGATACAAAGAAAGGATAAATTATTTATTATTGAAATAATTTTTCAGTCTATGCAACCATTTTCTTTTATATCAGGTCATAGAATTGTCCCCGGTTTATGATGAACGACCGCCAGATAATAAAAGGCTGTATCAGCCATGACAGGGAGGCACAAAGACTGTTGTATGACAGGTATTCGCGCTTTCTGCTGGGTGTATGTATGAGGTATGCATCATGTAAGGCTGAGGCAGAGGATATATTGCAGGACTGTTTCCTGAAGATTTTTTTCAATATAAAAAACTATAACGGAACAGGTTCTTTCGAAGGCTGGTTGAGAAAGATAGCAGTTAACACCGCTATCACCCATTATAATAAGACACTTAAGTCAAGATATTATATGGAATTCGGAGAGTATATATCATCGGAAAAAGGAGAAAAGAGTTTTGAAGAGGATCTGTTTTCTGCCGATGAACTATTTATGGTTTTAAATGAATT
>JAAYDB010000065.1 GCA_012729475.1 Bacteroidota bacterium | reverse complement strand
TTTGATTCCCGTACCATTTTCTGTGAGTCGATAAAAACAAACCAGGCAGCCTACAGCGCTCTTTCAAATGTTCGGTATGCCAATTTCACTATCTGGCTTGGAACAGGCGGAAGCAGAAAAATTAATGGTCGGCTTCCTGCCTGGGAGGTCTTTAACCAGGCCACGGGGAAAACAATTGTCAGGGGAATGCTTGAAGAAAAAGGAATGGACAGCACTTCGGGCGGAGTCGTTTACCGCATAGATCTTGCAAGGGTGCCTGAAGGGGGTCCCTATAAAATAGCTGTGAAAGGATATGGCTGTTCATATCCCTTTGGTGTGGGCGGTGAATTCATGAAAAGAGCAGCCTATATAACCTTCCGCGGACAATTCTATCAGCGATGCGGGTGTCCTATCGACAGTCCGGATATCCGTAAACATGCATGCCACACGATAATCTATGACGTGGACGGACCCATTGGAGAAGCCAACATTATGGTACAGGGCAATGAGCCAACCTTTAAATGCTATGGAGGATACCATGATGCAGGTGATGCTGACCGGAGGGCTTACCATATCTCAAACCCTATGATAAACCTGATGGCTTATGAGGCTTTCCCGCATATTTTCCTTGACGGTCAGTTTGACATCCCGGGTGATTTTGACTCAGAGTACAATATCCTCAACAAAAAAAACAGGATTCCCGATATAATTGATGAAGCAGCCTGGGGAACACTTATCTGGGAATACCTCCAGAATGAAGATGGCAGTATACATTTCGGTACCGAAACCAAAGGGTATCCCGAACCTTTTGCTGCTCCTATGGATCTTGATGAAAAGAAATACGGGACAGTAAAGACAGATAACAGGGCTACATGCCCTGCTGCCGGCCTGTTCCTCCACCTTGCAAGAATTATTAAGCCGTACAATCCGGAGAAATCAAAAGAACTTTTGATCAGGGCTGATAAGGCTTTTGCCTATGGCTCTTCAGCGATGGCCAATCCGGAAAAGCTGTATTACCATCTTCAAAGATACCTGCTGACACGTGACGAAACGGATCATCAGAAAGTAAAAGAACTGTACACTATAGCCGGTAACCTAAAGAATAATCTTTTTGGGACGGTTGGATATTCGCTTAACGATAAGCTTTTTGATAATCCCGCATATATCTTTTCGTATATCGTTGCGAAAGATGTTCCAACAGATCCTGAAATCGTATCGTTTTTTACATCTGCATTAAAGGATGCCGCAGAGACTAACATTACAGAATTGAGAAAGCGTGCCTTTCCGGTAGGGAACACTCCCGAAAAAGGCGGTTGGGGACATAATGTAAGGCAGAATCATTTTGCAACTGCTTCAATGCTGATGTGGAGCCTTACAGGAGAACAGAAATATATTGATGCAGCTTCTGAACTGCTCGATTATAAAATGGGACTGAACCCGGTAGGAATAAGCTATGTAACACATCTCGGATTTCACCAGGTGCATAATCCGCACGACAGGGAGAGCGCATATACAGCAAGCCTTGGACTTGGACCCAAACCCGGGATCACTGTCTTTGGTCCGGGGATAACAGGAAGAAGGACAACCAATATTCCTGTAATACCTCAGATAAGCGAACTGCCAAAAGAACGCCAGTATGTAGATGACCGTGATATAATTTCATTTAACGAATTCACTATTTTCGAGACTCTGGCACATGATGCATGGTATACTGTGCTGGCCAATGGAGGGAAATGGAACGGGAAAGATCCTTTTTCATTCTGATTACACCTGCCCTCTCTCGCTCTCTCACTCACTCTTTCACTTCAAGTCCATCTTTCCTTTGAGCGATAGCAGATAAGGCTACGAGCACCCTTGTTCTGTTCCTGGCTCTCACTCTTACACTCACTCTTACAGGGAGATAGCAGAATAGAATATTACTGGTTAAGGAAATTCAATTTAAAAATAAACCCCCTTCCAGCGATCAAATACCGATTTGTGAATGATCCGGTAATACCGCTGGTAGGTTTTATTGTAAAATTCGCTGTGGTGCATCACATATTCCCCACGCTCAAACAAGGCTTCTATTTCTTTTTTATCTTTTTCAAAATCAGGAATTTTACT